>DAINQP010000131.1:0-17159 GCA_036742665.1 Vicinamibacterales bacterium
CCCGCCACGAGTGTGCGCGGCCTTCGAGTTCCGTCACACGTCCTGGCTCGACGAAGATGTGTACACGAGGTTGCGTGCACGTAACCTCGCGTTGTGCGTCGCCGACAGTGAGAAGCTGTCGACGCCCGTGGAGATCACGGCCGAGTACGCGTATTTTCGACTACGCGACGAAGGGTACCAGGAGGCCGACCTTGCGAAGTGGGCACAGGTGATCCGCGAGAAGACCTCCGACTGTCAGGACGTCTTTGTCTATTTCAAACACGAGGAAAGCGGCAAGGGACCGCAATTCGCCAGGTTCTTCACTGACCAGTTAGCGCTCTAGACAGGCGATCAGGTTGCCGAACTTGGGCGAGCCGATCGCTAAGTGAAAACCCCAATGACGCAGCGATGTGCGGATTCGTTGTGAATCACGGCTGCAATCCGCGATTTCTGTGACTCAGTGTCATTAATTCTCGGCACGGAGTGTGCGACTGCCGCGCCCGTGCCCAACCTTCTCCAAGCCCCATCAGTGCGCCGTTCGCCGGACGCGCACCGAGCTCCGGACACGACAACCCTTCAGTTCAGCATCACCGGTTACTCCGGCTACGAAGACGACATCCTAAAACTTCTCAACGCCAATCGGCCGGTCACAATGAGTCGCCGATGGCTCGACTGGCGTTACGCGCGCCCGCCCGGCGTTCCCGCTCCCAGAATCTTCTGGATCAAGTACGGTGACCAGCCGCCGGTTGGCATGGCGTCACTGATCTTCCGTCGCTATTGGGTGAACGGTGAGCCACGCGATATGGCGGTGCTCGGCGACATCTCGCTCAGCAAAAAGCTTCGCGGTCAGGGACTTGGTCGCGAGCTGATGGAATTCATCGGCCGGCACTTGAGTACCTGGCCGCAGCATGCGGCGTTCGTGGTACCGAACTCAACGGAAGAAGGAGCGCTGACCGGGACGGGGTGGACAACCGCGGGTTCTCTCGTCCCACACGTGTTCGTCGTGGATCCCACGGAGAAACTCGAAAGTGTCATGCGACGCCCCTGGTTGGCACACAGCGCCGCGGCCGTGTTCAAACATCTGGTCGCGACCGGCTTGTGGTTGTCCAACCCGCGCAAGTCGTGGCTCCAGTTCGTCGATGACGTCGATGAGTCGTTCGACACGTTCTGGCGGCAGTTTCCCAAACGCAACATGGTCGTGCGAGACATGAGTCAGGAGACGATCAGGTGGCGCTACATGCGTCATCCCGACTCTCGCTTCAGGATCGCGAAGCTCATGAGCCGCGAGGGTCTCGACGGCTATATGGTCTTCGAGGTCGGCCGCCGCGATCCGATCTGCCGCATCCATGACGTGATCGTCAAGCAACCACGAGACGTTCGACGCATTCTCACGCTGTTCGCACGGCACTTCCAGACCATGGGCAGCTTGAACACCATCCGCCTCGTCGCCGCCGATGGGCATCCCTACGCGCGCAATCTCTGGACAGCCGGCTTCATGAAGAGACCTGCAGAAGCGGTGTTTCAAGTCCGCTCGGCCCGAGGCACCTTCGATCAGTGCGCCTGGCACATCACGTCTGGCGATCACGACGTGTGACCGCGGGAGCGGTGGCGAATCGCACGACTTCCCGTTCGGCCCAGTAACCGTCGTAGTCCCCGCAGCGGCGCTCCACGAACGCACAATGGCCGCCGTTCGGCGTAATCACGACGTTCACGTACGGATTGTTGGCCACTGACGGTTCGTGAAACGGATCGACCGGCACGAAGGGATCGTCCTTTGCGGTCAGAATCAGCGCTGGCACGCGAATGCGATCGATGACGCGCATCGCGCTCGCCCGATGGTAGTAATCGCTCGCATCGCGAAACCCGTGGTGCGGCGCGGTGAACGCTTCATCGAACTGCCGGACCGTCCAAACGCGACCGAGCTCCTCCAGCGAGTACTCGTGCGGGAAGATGGCGGCCTTGCGCCGCAACCGGGCTTTCAGCCGGCGCACGAAGTTGAACTCGTACGCGATGTTCGAGCGCCGCTCCAGCGCCTTCACACACACCGCCAGGTCCATCGTCGGCGACACGGCGCACACGGCTTTGAGCGCCGGAAGCGAGTCGCCGAGCTCGCCGGCAAGCTTCAGTGCCAGGTTGCCTCCAAGTGAGTAGCCAGCGACTGCCACTGCGTTGATGGCATCGCGATCGATCAGCTCGCGCAGCACGAACAGCGGATCGTTGGTCAGTCCTGAGTGGTAGAGACCGCGCGAGAGATGCTCGGTCTCGCCACAATTGCGTTGGTTGAGACGAACGACGTTCCAGCCCGCCGCGAAAGCCTTGTCGGCAATGCCGCCCATGTAGTGCGCGGTGCTCGAGCCCTCCAGGCCGTGCAGCAGCAGCAGCGCGGGATGCTGTGCGGGCTCGGGGTGCCAGTGACAGTGCGCGAGCACACGTGCATCGGGCGCGACGTCGAAGAAACGTGGCGCGGGCGGCGGAAGTCGCGGGAACGTCCGCGGCTTTGCCCACGCGTAGATCGTCTGGACGTGGCCGTTCCTGTAGAGCGGCCTGTAGTCGGAAGCCTTGAAGGTCACACCGGCAGAGAGGTCTTGAGCCTGACGAGATAGTGTTTGTGCATCGAGTGATCGTCGATTTTTTCGACGCCGCCTTTCAGAATCTCGATCGCCCGTTCACGAAATGCTCTGTCCTGCTCGTCGGTGAAATCGCCGCCGACAAGTTGTTTGAACCCGTCGGTGACAAGGCCCGCGACCTGTCCAA
Source organism: Vicinamibacterales bacterium (assembly GCA_036742665.1). Taxonomy (GTDB): domain Bacteria; phylum Acidobacteriota; class Vicinamibacteria; order Vicinamibacterales; family UBA2999; genus Gp6-AA40. The sequence goes on from DAINQP010000131.1 coordinate 2,734, forward strand.
GGACGGCGAGGTTCAGCGCGCCTTTCGCGAACGTGAAGGCATCCTTGATCGTCTCCACAGCGGAATCGGCAGCGCTCGATTCGCCGGCGTGGTCGAAGAACCGTTGGCCGCCGTAGTGACAGAAGCCCATCGAAAACAATGGGACCCTGGGGACGATGTCGCGATCGTTGACGAATCGAAAAATACCAGACCCCAGCCTGGCGTTGACCGCGTCGGCGAAGTCTTTCGTGCCGACGCGCGGCTGTCCAAACGTGTAGACGCCTTGCACGGGAATGTGGCTCACGAACAATGCCTGGGCCCCGCACAGCTCCGCAAGCGCGCCGCCGAGACTGTGGCCGGTGATCCAGATCGTCTTGCTACCGCGATTCACGAGCCGCCGCGGCAGGATTTCTCCATTGGCCAGCGTCACGCCCCACACCTTCCGAAGCGCGTTGTAGAAGCCCGAATGGACTTTGCCGCCGTCCTTGTGGTCCCACGGATCGCACGTCGCCCGAAAATCCACGAACCAGTCCATCGGACGGTCCGGCTGCGTGCCGCGAAACGCGACGACGATCGCCTCGCCGCTCTCGGCGACGAAACCCTGCGTATCGTGGTTGTCGAAAAAGTCAAAAGCACCCGTGAAACCGGCCATCTTCGCCCATTTAGCGCAGCGTTCCGGCGTGTCGTACGCCACGGCCGACGCCTGGGCCAGTATCTGAGCATTGGCCGTCGAAAACGATGTCGTACGAGAGTCGAATGCCATCGTGATCGTCCTTTCGCGGGAGCAGCAGGAGCAGTATATTCGCCCTGCCGCGCCGAAGCCTCTGGCGAAGGCGGGCTGAGGGAGGCCACCGATGACGCGAAGAGTGTTCCATCTGCAATTGGCTGCGGTCGGCGTTGCCCTGATGCTCGCCGCACTCGCCGGCGGCGTTGGCAGCGCACAGGCTCCACGCCCAGTCTCCATCGACGGCGACGACATCGGCGGTGTCGTGACCGGTCCAAAGGGACCGGAAGCCGGCGTGTGGGTCGTCGCCGAGACGACCGATCTTCCCACGCGTCTCATCAAGAGCGTGGTCACCGACGATCAGGGCCGCTATCTCGTACCCGATCTCCCGAAGGCGACCTACGACGTGTGGGTGCGTGGCTATGGTCTCACTGATTCGCCGAAGACGAAGGCGACACCCGGCAAGCAGCTGGCCTTGACCGCCGTGCCTGCGCCGAGTCCGCGTGTGGCGGCCGAGTACTATCCCGCGCAGTATTGGCTGTCGCTGCTGCAGGTGCCTCCGGCGAGCGACTTCCCGGGCACCGGTCCGACCGGCAATGGCATCTCGCCAAGCATGCGTTCGCAGGGCGAGTGGATCCGCAACGTCATCAACACCGATGGTTGTACCGGCTGCCATCAGATGGGCAACAAGGCCACGCGCGAGATCCCCGAGAACCTCGGTCGCTTCGAGCATTCGCGCGCCGCGTGGGATCGTCGCATTCAGTCCGGTCAGGCCGGTGGCGGCATGAGCAGTCGCTTTACGCAGGTCGGCCGTCCGCGTGCGCTGGCAATGTGGGCCGACTGGACCGATCGCATCGCGGGTGGCGAGCTGCCCGCTGTCGCGCCGTCACGGCCGCAGGGCCGCGAACGGAACGTCGTCGTGACGATGTGGGATTGGGCCGACCCGAAGGCGTATTTGCACGATGAGATCGCCAGCGACAAACGCAACCCAATGGTGAACGCGAACGGACCGATCTACGGCGCGCTCGAAGCCAGCGCCGACTACATGCCAGTGGTCGATCCGAAGAGTCACAACGCGACGCAGATCAAGCTCGTTGTCCGCGACCCGAAGACGCCGAGCGAGGCCAACACGCCGCCGGCGCAGCCGTCGCCGTACTGGGGCGAGGAAGCGATCTGGACCAGCCAGGCCAACGCGCACAGCTTTGCGATGGACAAGCAGGCGCGGGTGTGGATCGCCGCGCGCATCCGTCCGAATCAGACCGCGGACTTCTGCAAGGCGGGATCGTCGCACCCGTCGGCCAAGGCGTTTCCGATTACGCAGAGCGGCCGCCAGATGCAGATGTACGACCCCAAAACAAAGATGGTCACGACCGTCGACACCTGTTTCGGCACTCACCATTTGAATTTCGATGACAACGACGTGCTGTGGTTTACCGGTGGCGGTCCCGTTGAGGGCTGGTTCGACACGCGCATCTACGACAAGACCAAGGACGAGCAGAAGGCGCAGGGCTGGACGGTGTTCGTGCTCGACACCAACGGCAATGGCAAGCGTGACGCGTACGTCGAGCCCGACCAGCCGGTGGATCCGACGAAGGACAAACGGATCAACGCGCCGTTCTACGGCGTGGCGCCGACGCCTGGTGGCGACACCGTATGGGGATCGGTACTCGGAATGCCGGGATCGCTCGTCCGTCTGACGCTCGGATCGAATCCACCAGAGACGGCGCTCTCCGAGATTTACGAAGTGCCGTGGAAGAATCCCAGCGCCAAAGCGGAGGGCTTCGCGCCGCGCGGAATGGACGTGGACAGCAACGGCGTCGTGTGGGCTGTGCTCTCGAGCGGGCATTTGGCCAGCTTCGATCGCCGCAAGTGCAAGGCCCCACTGAATGGCCCGAACGCCACCGGTCAGCACTGCCCAGAAGGCTGGGCGCTCTATCCGCTGCCCGGTCCGAACTACAAGGGTGCCGTGGAGTCTGGGAGCGCCGACACGGCGTACTACAACTTCATCGATCGGTTCGACATGCTCGGCATTGGCAAGGACGTGCCGCTTGCCACGGGCAACGGCTCCGAGGCGCTGCTCGCGCTCCTGGACGGCAAGTTCATGACCTTCCGCGTGCCCTATCCGATGGGCTTCTATGCGAAGGGCATCGACGGCCGCATCGACGATCCGAAGGGCGGCTGGAAGGGCAAGGGTATCTGGAGCACTTACGCCACGCGCGCGCCGTTCCACGCCGAAGGCGGCAAGGGCACGACCAGCAAGCTGGTGAAGTTCCAGGTGAGAAACAGTCCGCTGGATAAATAAATCGTTCGAATCGTTCGGGTCGTTCGAACGGTCCGAACGACCCGACCGTCCGAACGATCCGAACGACTGAGATGTTGCTGCGAGCGCTGCTGGCCTTTCTCGCCCTCCCCGGCCTGGTGGCGTTCGCCGTACCGCTGCTGATCGCCTGGCCGCGTGTACGCGAGGGCTCATTCAATTCCCTCGCTCTCGTCCTGCTCCTTCCCGGCATCACACTCCTGCTCTGGTGCGTGCGGGACTTCTTCGTCACCGGCAAAGGTACGCTCGCACCGTGGGACCCGCCGCGCTATCTGGTCTCCTCGGGCCCATATCGTTTCTCGCGGAACCCGATGTATGTCGGCGTGAGCCTGATTCTGCTTGGCTGGGCGATGGCGTTCCGCTCCTCGTCATTGGTCCTGTACGCGCTGATTGTGATGGTCGGCTTTCACCTGCGCGTCGTGTTTGGTGAGGAGCCGTGGCTCGCGCGGACGCACGAACGCAGATGGAACGACTATCGCTCGCGCGTGCCGCGATGGATCTTTGGGAGCCGGCGCGCCATGGTGTTTTCGTGGCTGGGCGCGTTCGTGTTGCTCGCGCTCACGGGCCTGATGTACGAGGCCTACGCAGACGCCGAAGCGGCGCGCGACTTTCCGGCGCCTGGGACGATGGTAGACATCGGTGGACGCCGGCTGCACCTGGTATGCATCGGCCCTGAGGATCCGATGGAACCGATTGTGATGTTCCTGGGCAGCGGCTGGGGCAATGCCGTGAGTGCGTCGAGAGCGCGTGAACGGCTTGCCACCCGCACGCGCGTGTGCAGTTACGACCGCCTCGGCCAGGGCTGGAGCGATCCCGCGCCCTCCGTGACGACAATCAACGGCACGGCACGTGAGCTCGGCGTGCTGCAGGATCGCGCGCGACTGGCTGCCCCGTTTGTGTTGGTCGCCTCGTCGATCGGCGGTCTGACGGCGGAGATGTTCGCGCGGGTCTATCCCGAACGTGTCGCCGCAATCGTCTTCGTCGACGCGGCGAACGGTCTGATCGTTCCGCGGATGGCGGAGTGGTCCGGCAGGATCACCGCGGCGGCGTGTACGCTCGGCACCCTGAGCCGATTCGGCGTACTTCGTCTGCTCGATCCGTTCGAGCTCGGCGCAACGTCAGAGGGCGCACGCCGATCGGCCGCGATTACGTACGGCGCAAAGACATGGACGGCTATCTGTGCAATGGCGCGCGGTCTCCAGGATACGAAGAAAGAGTTCGCGCAGGCTCCCGCGCTGGGGACCGATCTGCCGGTGACGGCGTTGTCCGCATCCACTGCCCGTCACTTCATGCCGCGATTCGTCGAGCGAGTCTTCGATACCAGCGGCGTGAGAGCCGAGCTCGAAGAGGCGCATCGCGCGATCGCGAAGCGTCCGCATGGGACGTGGAAGAAAGTCCCGAACAGCTCACATCTCATTGCCGATAGTCAGCCTGACGCGGTAGCAGACGCCGTGTTCGACATGCTCGACCAGATTCGTGGTGGCGAGTCCTCAGACAGAACTACCGAAGCAACTCGAGCAGCGCAGTGACTTCGGCGCGAATCGCGCCTTTAAGCGTCGGTTCGTACTCCGGCGCCCACTCTGATGAATGCGGAGCGGGAACAGGAATGCCTGTCTTCCGGGACTCGTCGAGCTTTGCTCGATTGACCGCGCCGATATGCAACAGCGCGATAGGCACGCCGGCGGCGCCATAGGACGCGAAGTCCTCCGACGTCATCTTCGCTGGCATCTCGACCACATTTGGATCGCCGAGCCCCGTCTTCAGCGCGGCAGCCAGACGCGAGATCAGTGCCGGATCGTTGACGACGGGCGGAGGAGCCACAGCGGGCGCAGTGACCAGCGGCTCGCGAGGCGCGCCTGCGGACTCGGCTTCGCCCTTGGCGATACGGCGAATGGCGGCGAGCGTGCGGGTTCGCACTTGTGGCGTCAACGTACGCACCGATAGTTCCAGCTTCACTTCATCCGGAATGATGTTGCCCTGCGTGCCGCCATGAATGGATCCGACCGTAATCACAATTGGCTCGGCCGGGTTGTTCTCGCGCGACACGATGGTCTGCAGCGACAGAACGATGCGCGAGGCCAGTACCACGGGGTCGATGGTATTGTGCGGCATCGCCGCGTGGCCGCCACGCCCGTAGACGGTGATGTCCACGCGATCCGACATCGCGCGGAACAGACCTGCGTGATAACCGATCGTTCCCGACGGCATGGTGTCATCGTCGTGGAGCGAGAGGGCAAAGTCGGGGCGCGGGAAACGTTTGAAAAGGCCCTCGTCTAGCATGGCGACCGCGCCGCTCAGAGTCTCTTCCGCGGGCTGGCCGACCAGCATCAGCGTGCCCCGCCAGCGGTCTTTGTGTTCCGCCATGATCCGCGCCGTGCCCGCCCACGCCGACATATGGATGTCGTGACCGCAAGCGTGCATCACTGGTACGAGCTGGCCCGCCGCGTTCTTCGTCGTCACGCTGCTCGCAAACGGCAGTCCGGTCTTCTCGGCGACTGGAAGTGCGTCGAGCTCGGTGCGCAGCATGACGGTGGGCCCGGTGCCGTTCTTCATGATCGCCACGATGCCCGTTTTGCCGACGCCGGTCGTGACATCGAAACCGAGTGCTTTCAGCCGCGCAGCCAGCTTGGCAACTGTCTGCGTTTCCTGAAACGCGAGTTCCGGATTGCGATGCAGATCCTTGTAGAGCGTCTCGATGTCCGGATAGATCGCATCGATTTCCGACGCGGGACTACGTTGAGCAGCCACGGCCGCCTGGAGAACGACGATCACAACAGCCCAAAGCTGAAAGCCCAAAGCCGAGAGCCTGCCTGAGCGCATCGCCTACTTCTTCGCCAGCGAGCGAATGTAGTTCACCACGTTCCAGATGTCGGTATCCTTGATGCGATCGCCCCACGGCTCCATCGCGAGATCCGGCGGCACGCCGTTCTTGATCACCGAGAAGATCTCGCCGTCGCTGCCGCCGCGCTTCCAGTCCTTGTCCGTGAGATCAGGCGCCGGTGGGCTGATGTCGCTTCCCGAGCCGCCCTCGGCATTGACGCCGTGGCACACCGCGCAGTAGCGCGTATAGACCTGCCTGCCGGTCGCGATGGACGCTGGGTCCGCAGCCACGGGATTCGGGATCTTGGCAGCTTCAGGATTGCCCTGCGCAAACACGACGGCGACCGTGAGCATGGCGGACGCGAGCGCGAGCAGCACGGTGGTTCGGGTCGGATACATGGATGACCTCGCCATGAGTCGTATATTGTGCTTCAGTAAGGGTCCATTTTCTGAGTCCTGACTCCTGATCCCTAATTCCTGATTCCTGATTCCTGAATCCTGCTCCGTGCGTATTGGTGCTCATATGTCGGTGGCCGGCGGCGTGGCCAATGCCGTCGAACGGGCGGTGCTGCACCGCTGCGAATCCCTGCAGCTGTTCACGAAAAACTCGCGTCAACTGCTCGGCAAGCCTCTGGATCCTTCCGATGTTCGCCGCTTCCGTCGTCGCATTGACGAGACCGGCATCACGCCGATCGTTTCGCATGCCAGCTATCTGATCAACCTGGCGACGGCGTCTCCCACGCTCCGGCCGCCGACGCTCGCCGCCTTCGTCGACGAACTTGATCGTGCGCACGCGCTTGGCCTGCTCGGGGTCGTCATTCACCCGGGTGTTTGCGTGACGGGAACAGAGGAGGCTGGGCTGCAGTTGATCGCTGACGCGATCCGCACGGCGTTCAAGGCGCACCCCCGCCGCAAGACCATGGTGCTGCTCGAGCACACTGCCGGGCAGGGCCGAACGCTTGGACATCGCTTCGAACATCTGGCGGCAATCATCGATCAGCTGAATGGATCGTCACGCGTCGGTGTCTGTCTCGATACCTGTCACCTGGTCGCATCTGGGTACGACATCGTGTCCGAGGCTGGCTATCGCGACACCTTCGCGAGCTTCGATCGCATCGTCGGCTTTGGCCGGTTGAAGGTGTTTCATGGCAACGACTCGAAGCGGCCGTGCGGCAGCCGCGTTGACCGCCACGAGCACATCGGTCAGGGCTGCCTCGGGCTCGGTACCTTTCGTCGTCTGCTGCACGATCGCCGCTTCAGTCACTTGCCGATCCTGATTGAGACGGAGAAGGCGGTGAGCACCACCAAGCCCGGTTTGATTGCCATCGATCGCTACGACATGCAGAACCTCGACACGCTGCGCAATCTTCGAATGAGTTGACGTAGAGGCGGGTCTTTAGACTCGCATGGAGCCGCCTGGACCTGCGATATAGTCCGCGCAATGAAGCGACTGACGCTGCTCGGTCTCCTCGTCGCCATATTCGTGTTGCAGAGCGGGTGGGCGGTGTACACGCAGACCGCCAAGCCGCCCGGTCCACTACGCACCGAGCGTGTGAAGGGCGATCTGCACATGATCTCCGGTGAGGGTGGCAATGTTGCGCTCTATGCGACCAACGACGGCGTTGTCCTGGTTGACGACATGTTCGACCGCAACCACGCCGATATCCTCGCGCAGGTCAAGACGGTCACCGATAAGCCGCTGAAATACGTCATCAACACGCACCAGCATGACGATCATGCGGGCGGTGATGTGAAGATGCTGCCGCTCGCCGAAGTGATCGCGCATCGGAACGTCTATGCGAACCTGAAGGATCTCAAGCGGCCGTACTACGAGGACACACCTGGTACGCCGATCGGACTGCCGCGCATCACATTCACCGATCAACTCGACGTCCACCTTGGCGGAAAGGACGTACAGGCCTACTACTTCGGTCGCGGCCACACCAGCGGCGACGCAGTCATCTATTTCCCGGACGTGCGTGCCATTCACACCGGCGATCTGTTTCTTGCGTTCCGAGGCGTTGGCCGTGGCGCAGCGCCCGCGCAGCCGCGGCCGCCGGGTGTGTCGATCTATGTGGATTATGTGCAGGGCGGCAGCTTCATCGACTGGTCGAAGACGCTCGATGGCGTGCTGAAGCTGGACTTCGACACCGTAATCCCGGGACACGGGCAGGTGTCCACGAGGGCCGACCTGGTGAAATTCAAATCGGATCTCGAGACGATGCGCAGCCGTCTTACCGGTTTGATCAAGCAGGGCAGCACCATGGCGCAGCTCGCGAAAATCCTCGAGGACGACTACGGTTGGCGATCGACCGGCTGTCCACCGACCCCGCCGACACCGGGCTGCCTACAGTATCAGCAGCTCGATACGTTGATCGCCGAGCTCGGGCGATGAGCGACGGAGATTGCTCCGTCGCCTCCGTTCCCCTCGCGATGGGTTACGGCAACGCATACACCGCGATAGCACCGCCATCGGGCGGCTCCGGTACTTTGCCCGGAAACAGGCGACCGATTGCGCCGTTCATCCCTCGCACATCTCCGCCCCAGCCTGAAAGCACCGCAACGTACTGCTTGCCATCGACTGTGAATGTCGTCGGCGGCGCGACGATGCCGTTGTCGGTGACGGATTCCCACAGTAGCTTGCCCGTCGTGGCGTCGAACGCGTGGATCTTGCGATCGTTGGTGCCTCCAGTGAAGACGAGTCCGCCGGCGGTGGTGAGCATCGAACCCCAATTCGGCGTGAATTCGTACTTGTGACGCCACACGCGCTGACCGGTGTCCACGTTCCACGCCTGCACTTCACCGCCGACGTGGTCGGCACCAGGCGCGGAAATCGGTGGCCCGCCGAACTGCGTGCCCGCGAAGCTCTTGCCAGCCTGATACGTCACTGGTATGCCGGTGAGCGCTCCGCACAGTCCGTTGTTCGCCGGGATGTAGATCATACGCGTCTGAGGGTTGAAGGCGATCGGCGGCCAATTCTTGCCGCCGTGTGAGCCAGGGCAGAACTCGGTGCGTCTGCCCGTTCCGGGCTTGTGCGCGGGATCGACGTCCGGCTTGCCGGTCTTGGGATCGAGCGCGCGGAAGACGTTCTGAATCACGTACGGCTTGCCTTCGACGAACTTGATCGGACCGTTGCTGCGCTCGAGGAACCACAGGTAGCCGTCGCGCGCGACGTTGACCAGCCCTTTGATCGTGCGGCCGTTGCGCTGGTAGTCGATCAGCAGCGGCGGCGACACTTCATCCCAGTCCCAGGACTCATTCGGGTTGTACTGGAAGTGGCCTTTGATTTGCCCCGTTGCGACGTCGAGAGCCACGGTGGACGCGACATAGAGATTGTCGCCGGGACGTTGATCGCCCATCCACGGACCGCCGTTGCCGGTGCCCCAGAACGCGAGATTGGTTTCGGGATCGTAGTTGCCCGTCACCCAGATCGGTGCGCCTCCGGTCTTCCACTGATCGCCCTTCGGCCATGTCTCGCTGCCCGGCTCGCCGGGCGCCGGCACCGTATAGGTGCGCCACAGTTCCTTTCCCGACTCGGGATCGAACGCGGCCACGAAGCCGCGCACGCCAAACTCACCACCAGAAGCACCGATCATCAACTTGTTGTCTGCGACGAGCGGCGCCAGCGTCAGGTAGTAGGCGGACTTGTTGTCGGCGACCACCTCGGTCCACACCTCTTTGCCCGTGCGTGCATCGAGCGCGGTGAGCACGGCCTCGCCGGCAGCAAAGAAGATCTTGTCGCCGTAGAGCGCGACGCCGCGATTGGTATCGTGCAGCACAAAGGCGCCGGACGGGCGCGGCCGCTTGTAGCGCCACAGCACGTCGCCGGTCTTCGCGTTCAGCGCCAGCACCTGGTTATTGGGCGTGGTGATGAACATCACGCCGTTGTTGACGACGGGGGCCGCCTCATGGACGCGACCTTCGCCGGTCGGCATGTTCCACACCCGGCGCAGTTGTGCGACGTTCGCGGTCGTGATCTGGTTGAGTGGGCTATAGCCCCAGCCGTCATACGTACGTCGTATCGCGAGCCAGTTGCCCGGCTCAGGGTTCTTGAGACGCGCTGCCGTGACGGTCTGATAATCGCGAAGAATTGCGGGTGGGTTGGGCCGCGGTTCAGGTTTCTGCTGGGCGGCAACTACGGCGACGAATAACAATCCGCCCGTCAGCGCAATAAGAGAGCCCTTCATTGTCGACATGCGGCCGATTGTATACTTCGTCACGCGCAGGGCGAGTCTCGTTCCCGCCTCACGTCCCGTCGAGATTTCGCCGTCCATCGCACCGCGCCAGGCGTCCAATGAGTCAACAGCGCGAGGTTAGCCATGCGATACCTGCTTGCCCTCGTCCCTTTCGCCTTGGTCGCGACGCTCTCTGCACAGAATGCGGTGTTCATTGGCGGCACACAGCCTCCGGCGCCACCGTGGGATGCCCCCCATCTCGAGTTCGAAGTGGTATCGGTCAAGACCAACAAGTCCGGACCGACCATGATGATGATGCGCACGCTGCCGACCAGCTTCAACGTGACGAACGTGCCGCTGCGCCTGCTCATCACGCAGGCCTATCGTTTGTCGAACTATCAAATGGTCGGTGGGCCAAGCTGGATCGACTCCGAGCGATTCGACATCATCGCTAAAGCGCCCGAGGGATCAAGTCCGGATCAGACGATGTTGATGCTGCGCGGCCTGCTTGCGCAGCGGTTCAGGCTGAAGGTGCACGCCGAGACACGAGAGGTGCCGATCTACGCGCTGACGCTGGCGCGCAGCGACGGCAAGCTCGGACCGAAGCTCTCGAAGAGTACTGATGATTGCGAGAAGATCCTCGCTGAACGGCGAGCAGCGGCGGTGGCGGCGCGCGCAGGTGGAGCCGGGCCGGTGCCGTTCACCCCTCCCGGACCGAACGAGAAGCCGGTGTGCACGATCAACATGCGGCCGACACCTGTGCCCAACGGTCCACCCCTTCTCACCTTCAAGGCTGGAGGCCAGACGCTGCAATCGCTCGTCAGCCAGGTGTCGTCGTTCCTGAACAAACGCGTCGTCGATCGCACGGGTCTCACAGGCCTGTACGATTTCGAGCTGCAGTTCTCGATGGGGACGCAGATGCCGCTCACCACGCAAGCGCCGGGAGCCGGCGGCGCTGCGACTACGGCGCCGATCGATGACGGGCCAACGATGTTCGACGCCGTGCGCGAGTTGGGTTTGAAGCTCGAATCGGAGCGAGGACCTGTCGAGCACCTCGTGATCGACAACGTGGAGCGACCTACGGAGGACTAAGGCGGGTCTACAAAGCAAGACCCGCCCTGCCGACTATTTACAAACGAAATTGGCGGCGTCGTCCGTGCTGCCCGAGCCCTTGAACGTCGCGACCTGCGGATACGGGCAGAGCGGGCGCGTGCGCTCCACCTTGCCGTCGGTGACGCGCGACGCTGGGATCTGATTCGGCGCCTGCTTTTTCTCCACCCACTGCTCGAGCGCTGCCAGCATGTCGAACGTCGTCGTGCCGGGTCCGCCACCGCAGTGATTCATACCAGGCACCATGAACAGCCGATAGCTGTCCATGACCTTACTGACGCCGCCCATCGTGTCGAGCACGCTCTGGTAATACTGCGTGCTGCTCGGCGCAGGAATCTGCGGGTCGGCCCAGCCGTGATACTGAATCAGCTTGCCGCCACGCGCAGTGAATTTCTTGAGATCGGGATTACGCGCGTTGATGAGGCCGGCTTCGGCTTTCTCCACGAGCGCCATGTGGTTGTCAAAGTTCAGTGTCTTGTAATCGAAGTTCGGGTCGTTGAACACGAGATACTGGAACATCTGCGTCCCGATGCCAAATGGCTGCGGCGCGCCGAATGTTGCCCAGCCCAGTTCGCTGCCGTAGGTGAGGCCCGGGAAGATCTCTTTCTTCGTCTCCGCGTTCACAACCGGCTGATACATTTTTCGCGCTGCTTCGATCTGCGGCGGCGTCAGGCACGACGCTGAATCAGCGCCGGAGCATGCCAGCACCTTCGGATCGAACGTGCACTTGGTCGGGTTCTCGATCACGCCGTCTTTGACACCGTCGTGCGCATCGCACGCCTGAAGCACGGCGTTATGAATCGCCGGATACTTCGTCGCCGGAATGTACGCGGCCTCGTCCTTGTGAAGGTTCTGCGCCACGTACATCGCAAATACCGCGCGCCCGGTGGCGTTGAGCGCCGGCGCGCCGGCGACGATGCCATCGAAGTCTTCGGGGTAGCGCTGTGCCGCGATGAGACCCTGGCGCCCGCCGGCGGAGCAGCCGGTGAAGTAGGAGAGCCGCGCCTGATTGCCGTAGAACGCCGCGGCGATGGCTTTGCCTTTTACCGTCATTTCATGGACGGCGCGATACCCGTAGTCGATCAGCTTCTCGCGGCTCTGCATCCAGGGACCGCCACCGCCCTCATGACCGGTGTCGGTGCTTGCCGTCGCGTAGCCGCGACGGATGCCGGCGGCGAGCGCGTTCGTGTCGATGTTGCCGTTCCATCCGCCGTTGCCGGTTGCCTGGAACTTGCCGTTCCAACCGGAGGAGGGAAGCCACACTTCGATCTTGATGTCGGAGTCCGGCGACGGCTTGAGCGTCGCCGCCACACGGCAGAAGGCCGGGAGGTCAGTGAACTGTGCACCGCCGCCGCGTCCACCACCCTGCGGCGGCGTGAACGCGCCCGCGGCCACTGACTGCACCATCGTGATCGTCGCGTCCGGAAGCTTGAGCGACGAGAGCATCTCACACGACTGCGCGGCCACCGGCCGCGCGGTGAACACGATGAGAGCGGCGAGGATCGCGATCGCGGCACGTCCGAAAGGACGTGCCCTACGAGTCATAAGAGAGCGTGAGTTCATATCTCGTCTCCGTAGGGCCGGTCCTTTCGGACCGGCCGGATCTATCTATCTCTTCTCCGGCAACGCGAATACGTAGAGGGCCTGTCCTGTCGCCGGGACTCTGATTTCTGGCGCGAGCGTCGACGGCACGAGCCGCGGGCTGCCGCCGCCGAGTCCGGTCGTCACGGCGATGTACTGTTTGCCATCCACGCTGAACGACATGGGGAAGCCCTGGACCGACGTGCCGAGACGCGTCTGCCACAGGATCTTGCCGGTCCGCACGTCAACGGCCTTGAACGATCGATCGAGGTCGCCGACAAACGCCACGCCACCCGCCGTCGAGAGCACAGCGGTCAGGAACGGCGCGCGCTGCTGAAATGACCACGTTTCCTTCATCGTGTTCACGTCGAACGCAGCAAGCTTGCCGATGTTGCCGTCGGTGCCGGGCATCTCGTAAAAGCGCCGATCGGCGCCGCCGGCGCTGCCGCCGCCGGGCTTCTGCTCGATCTTCTGCGCGCGAATCGCGATGCAGCTCTGGCTGAGCGGAATGATCAGTTGATTCGTCGCGCGGTTATGGCTCATCGCCTGCCAGTTGTGACCGCCCTCCGTGCTCGGGCATCCATCGATCCACTGGCCGACCTCGTGGTCGATGATGTCGGCGCGATACATCGGCGTCCCGGTCTGCGGATCGAACTTCTCCCACACGTTCTGGAAGACCGTCTCCTTGTGACCGAGATACTTGCCGGTCTTGCGATCCAGCTTCCAGAGCACGCCGTCTTTGCCGACCGTGAACACCAGGTTCTGTCCGGCCGAGTCGACGAGCACGCGCTCGAACACGATGTCGAGGTCGAGCGCTTCACCCGGCGCGTGCGAGTAGTACCACGCCAGCTTGCCGGTCTCGAGATCGAGCGCGACGGTGGAGCTCGTGTAGAGCGCCTTATCGAGGGTATACATCCCGCGGCTGACCGGCATCCACGGCTTGGCCTGCGCCGTGCCCCAGTAGGTGAGATTGAGATCGGGATCGTAGCTGCCAGTGATCCACGTCTCGCCGCCGGCACGGAACGGGTTCGTCAGGCTGCCCCACGAATCTCCGCCGGGTTCATTTTCACGGGCGATCGTATGGAAGCGCCACAGCTGCTTGCCCGTCTTCGCGTCGTAGGCGCTGATGAAGCATTTCTGCTCGACGTACTGCGAGCAGCCGCCCATGCCCTGGACGACCTTGCCTTTCGCGACGAGCGGACCACTCGAACTGCCGCGGCCGTCGGGCATCAACATGTCCCAGGCCACCTTGCCGGTCCTGGCGTCGAGCGCGACGAGGTGCGCGTTGCTCATCGCCAGATAGAGCTTGTCGTCGTAGAGCGTCATGCCGCGTGGCGCGGTGTTGCTGCCCAGTCGCTGCTCCCAGATCAGGTCGCCGGTCTTGCCATCGAGCGCTTGAATGATCCCGCCGTTGCTGTTCAGGAAGATCGTGCCGTTGTGCGCCAGTGGCGCCGGCTGATTGGTGCCGCCTTCGGCCATTGGAGAGACCCACGCCAGCTGAAGGTCCTGCGCGTTGTCGCGCGTGATTTGATTGAGCGGGCTGTAATTCGAGGCGAAGTGATCGCGGCGGATCGTCAGCCAGTCACCTGCGGCAGGATTCTTCAGCATCTCGTCGGTGACTGGTGCGAAGTTCTTGACCTCACCAGTCACCGTGAGTCCAGTTACCGGTGCCTGCGCCTGACCGCGACCACCACCACCTGCACCCGCCGCCGCGCCAGCC
>DAINQP010000132.1:0-17081 GCA_036742665.1 Vicinamibacterales bacterium
TGAAGGACGGCCAGAAGGTCGAGCAGGGCCAGGTGCTCGTCGAGTGGGATCCGTATACGTTCTCGATCCTCACCGAGGAGCCCGGCACCATCCGCTTCAAGGACATCATCGAAGGGGTGACGGTCCACGAAGAGGTCGACGAGGTCACCGGTCTGTCGCGGTTCATCATCGTGGACTCGCCAGACGAGAAGAAGCAGCCCACGATCGAGATCAAGGACAAGACCGCGAAGGTGGCGCGGAAGTACCACATGCCGTCGCACGCGCATCTCATGGTGCAGGACGGCGAGAACGTGGAAGCCGGCGACGTGCTGGCGAAGATCCCGCGCGAAACCACCAAAACCAAGGACATCACCGGCGGTCTGCCGCGCGTCGTCGAACTCTTCGAAGCGCGCAAGCCGAAGGATCCGGCGGTCATCTCCGAGATTGACGGCGTCGTCAAGGATGGCGGCGTGGTCAAGGGTCAGCGCAAGATGATCATCGTTCCCGACGATGGCAGCGACGCGCGTGAGTACGCATTGCCGCGCGGCGTGCACGTGAACGTGCACGAAGGCGAGCGCGTGCGAGCCGGTGAGCAGCTGATGGACGGCCCGAGCAACCCGCACGACATTCTGCGGGTGCTGGGAGAGAAGGAACTGCAGAAGTACCTGGTGAACGAAATCCAGGAGGTCTACCGGCTGCAGGGCGTCAACATCAACGACAAGCACATCGAGGTCATCTCGCGGCAGATGATGCGGTGGGTGCGGATCGAGGATGTCGGCGACACCGAGTTCCTGATCGACGAGCAGACGGACAAGTTCCGGTTCCTCGAGGAGAACGAGCGGGTGATTCAGGCGGGCCTGCGGCCGGCGACGGCGCAGCCGATGCTGCTGGGGATCACCAAGGCGTCGCTCTCGACCGACTCGTTCATCTCGGCGGCATCGTTCCAGGAGACGACGCGCGTCCTCACCGAAGCGTCCATCTCCGGGAAGATCGACCACCTGCGCGGCCTGAAGGAGAACGTGACGATGGGACGTCTGATTCCCGCCGGAACGGGCTTCGAATGGTATCGGCACGTGCGGATCCCGGTGGACGAGCCGCCACCGCCGCCGGTGCCGCCGCAGCCGGCCGAGGACGATCTCGATCTCGATCGCGAGATCGAATACGCCTTCGACACCGACGAGCCGATGCTCGGACGTCCGCCCGCCGGCGACGTCGAGTAGATGTAGTGTCCGGCTTCAGCCGGACAGACGATTACGACACACGAGGCACAGAGGCACAGGTCTCTGTGCCTCTTTTCTTGTACCAGTCGAGAAGAAGCATTGCGTCGGCGCGATGCCGTGGCGTTTCGCGATCGTAGTCCACGGGCATGAGCCGCTTTCAACCGTTTGTGCACACTAGCTGGCAAGTGTTGTTCAGTTGTCAACGGTTGGGCGTTACTTGCAGACGGAGGTGTTATGCGTCGACTGTCCTTGGCTTTTGCGTTAGCAACCGTCGCTGCCCTGTGGCGACAGCGATTCCTCAGGATCACCGACATCATCGTCATCCACGACGACGTCGGTCGCGGGTGACGGTGGCCAGCCCGCTGCGCATGGGCCAGACGGCGCAGGCCTCGGGTACGGAAATGCGGGCCAATGCGCAGTCGCAAAGCATCACATCGGGATGGCTATCGGACGCGCCGGCGGTGGCGACCGTCACGGGCGCCGGGCTGGTCGGCGGCGTGGCCAACGGCCGTGCAACCATCTATGTGGTGGCCGGCGGACGGCAGGGACAGCAGGTCATTCGGGTCGTGCCCGACTATCAGGGTCGGTGGGGGGCGTGCTTCGCGTGACATCGTGCACGGAATCGGGGATCTTCGCGCAGATTGATTTCTGCGATGAGTTCCCGGCCGGATACACGAGCGGCTACACACTCGCCCTCGCCCAGTCCGGCGAGCTGATGACCGCGACAGCATCGTATGGCGGTCCTGCCTTCCCGGGAGTCGCCGCGCCCGTCCGGGAGGATGGCACGAGCGCCTTCACGCCGCAGATGAGCATCACCGATTCGGGTATCACGCTCACACTCGATGCCGCCTTTACCGTCAACTCGCAGCGCGTTGGCGAGTTGACGGGCACCGTCAACGAGGTGTGGCGTGTCACGAACGTCACCGGCGAGGGCCGGCTGGTGCAGGACATCGTCGCGACGACGCGCACTAGCACGACGACGCTGAACGGGAACGGGAGCGACGGAATATCCAGATTCCGTATCCTGCGGAAACTAGCGCAGGATCGATAGCCCATTGACCGAAACGCCGCGAATTCGCCAAGCCCCGTCATCCTGACGCTCCGTCCAATCATGGCAATTCCGGGTTCCGGTCATCTTCGATGGCCTCCACGGCCGGTCCGCCTTCGCCTTCGGGCTCCGGCGGGACCGGCCCTTTTTTTTGTACGTAGTGTCCGGCTTCAGCCGGACCGCAGCGCCTCAGCCGCGTGCTTCCCGCATGATGGTTTGACATGCGCGTTTGTTGGCGCAATGATCCGCGCCGTGTGGTCGGCAATCCGCGTGTTTCACGTGTGGCAGGTCAGTCGGCCTTAGTCGTTCCTATCGTCTTGGAGGGTGAGTGGCGCTCGCCTACTCGCACGGAACGTCGCGCGTTCGGCTCCTCGGCCAGACGATCGGTCAAAACCTGCGGGACACGGCCCGTCGATTTCCGGATCGGGACGCACTGATCGTTCCGTACCAGAACGTCCGTCTCACGTACGGGGAGTTCGATTCGAAAGTCGATGCGCTCGCCCGGAGCCTCCTGGCCATCGGGATCGACACCGGCGATCGGATCGGCATCTGGAGCCCGAATAACGCGGAGTGGGTGCTGATCCAGTACGCCGCTGCGCGGATCGGCGCGATTCTCGTCAATCTCAACCCCGCCTATCGCACACAGGAGATCCATTACGCCCTCGGGCAGTCGCAATGCCGGCTGCTCTTCGGGGCCACCAGCTACAAAACGAGTGACTACGTCGCGATGATCGACGCTGTGCGACCACACGTCTCGACGCTCGAACGGGTCGTGTTCATCGGAACCGAGAGTTGGGGCGATCTCTTTACCGCCGCCGCTGCCGTGCCGAACGACGCCGTGCGCAGACGCGAGGCAGGGCTGCAGTTCGACGACCCGGTCAACATTCAGTACACGAGTGGCACGACGGGATACCCGAAGGGCGCCACCCTGAGTCACCACAACATTCTGAACAACGGCTATTTTGTTGGCGAGGGCTGTCGCTACACGGAGATGGACCGGGTCTGCATCCCCGTGCCGTTCTATCACTGCTTCGGCATGGTGCTCGGCAACCTCGCCTGCACGACGCATGGCTCGGCAATGATCGTCCCCGCTCCCACCTTCGACGCCGCGGCGACACTGCAAACCGTCCAGGACGAGCGTTGCACGAGCCTGTACGGTGTGCCGACGATGTTCATCGCCGAACTCGCCCTGCCGGATTTCAATGGCTACGATTTGTCCTCACTGCGCACTGGGATCATGGCCGGGTCGCCGTGTCCGATCGAGGTCATGAAACAGTGCGTCACGGCGATGCACATGAGGGATGTGACGATCTGCTACGGCATGACCGAAACGTCACCGGTGTCCACTCAGACCGCTGTCGATGACCCGATCGACAAACGAGTGGGCAGCGTCGGGCGTGTCCATGCCCATCAGGAGGTGAAGATCGTCGATGCTTCGACCGGCGCTGTCGTACCGTGTGGCACATCCGGCGAGCTGTGCACGCGTGGTTATTCCGTGATGCTCGGGTACTGGCGCGAACCGGAGAAGACCGCCGACGCGATCGACCGTGCGGGCTGGATGCACACCGGCGACCTTGCGACCATGGACGAGGACGGCTACGTCAACATCGTGGGGCGGATCAAGGACATGATCATCCGAGGCGGGGAGAACGTGTACCCGCGCGAGATCGAGGAGTTTCTCTTCACGCACCCGGACATACTGGACGTACAGGTCATCGGCGTTCCCGATCTGAAATACGGCGAGGAGATCATGGCGTGGGTGAGGCTACGCCGTGATGCAGGGCCCTTGAACGCCGAGGGACTGCGTGTATTCTGCGCGAACCGGATTGCGCACTTCAAAATCCCACGGTACGTGCACGTCGTCGAGGAGTTCCCGATGACCGTGACCGGCAAGGTGCAGAAGTATCTGCTCAGGGCCAAAGCCGTGGAGCTGCTGGATCTACAACGCGCCGCCCACGTCGAGACGGCCTGACCCGGGCGTTTGGTCATTGCGACAGCGTTGCACGTCGTCCCTCGCGAACGTCCCTATTGAAACGGAGGGCCGGTCCTTTGGACCGGCCATTTTTTGTTGTCCAGCCGAGCCGGAATCACAGCTTGGAGGAGATCGTCAGTTTAAACCCGCTCGGCTCTGTCACATCGAACGCGCGGCTGCCCCATTGGGTGTCGTGCGGTTCGGAGTCGAGGGCGACGCCCGCCTTCTTGGCACGCGCGGCGAGTTGATCGATGTTCTGCGGGGTGCTCATGTAGAAGCGCACGCCGACACCCTTCTGCCGGTCGCGACCTTTCTTCCAGTCATCTTGACTCACCCCGATTTCCATATCGCCGGCACGCAGCGTCGCACCGCGCAGCACGCCGCCGTCTTCCCAACGCTCGGCGACTGTGAAGCCCAGACCCTCGAAGAAGGCGAGGCTCTTCTGCAGATCGTCCACGGTCAAACTCGGCATGAGCGTCTTCACCTGTAGCGGAGCTTCGGTCGTTGTTGCCATAACATCCCTCTCGATGTGCTTGGAGGTTTCTTTCGTGCAGTCGTTTCGACCGTATCGCCACATCGCGTACGCCGTCAACCACAGGCGTGCGCATCGAAATTCCGAAGGTCAGCTCGACCCGATGACGTGCCTTCAGTGAAGTCGGGATTCCGCTCTGGGCGGAATAGCCACTACGGTGCAGGAGGGCGATATCTTCTCTGGTTCTCCATGCAGATGTACTCGAGCACGTCGGTATCGGGCAGCAAAGTCAGTGTGGTCTTGAAACCGAAACGCCGGGTGTAAAACTTCGAATCATCGAACGTCAGTTCGAGGTCCATGTGTCCGAAGTCGCGCCGACGGTAACGCTCGGTGATGTGCATGGCCTCGCTGCGCGGGTGTCCGAAGCCGTCCAGCCAGGCGCTCTCCTTGAAACCGGTCGTGTCGACCACGAGCGTTTCGCCTTGCCAGCGTCCCACCGATGATCCCATCCAGCTCGGTTCCGGGTCTTTCGGCAGGCTGCGCCCATCGATGTAGATCTGCCGCGCAGGGTCACCGTTACCCGGCAGAACCACGAACTGCCGAGGAGCCTGAATGATTTTGAACTCCGTGATCAACATCGCGGCCGGGACACTGCTCGGCTGACAGTAGGCGGTGGGAAAATCCTGGCCGCTCTTCTGCCGCTGCGCCATGATGGCGGCAGCCTCGGGCCGAAGGGGCTGCTCGCCTGGGGCGACATCCCACAGCACGTTGAGCACATGCTTGGTGATGTCGTTCAAATCGGGTTGGATTTCGGGTAACCCGGGACCCAGGACGCGAACGAACTCGGCGACTGGCGTGCGCTCGGCCTGCCACACGCCGGACAGGTCTGGCTTTCCGTTCAGCCGTGGCGCAGGGGCAGACAGATTCGCTCGCCCGTCCTTCGTTCGTGGCGTGCGTGGGTCATGGTAGTTCAGCGACTGCGCCTCGACCCACCCCAGCGCCACTGTTACAAGCACCGCCACGATCGAGCGAGTCCTCATGCCCCACCTCCAACGCCGGTCATTATCGCAAATCGCCCGCGGAAACTCGCGTGCGCAGGCAACGCGGAACCCGCGATGAGTGAAGAACTACAGCTTGAACAGCCTGGTGGCGTTTTCCGAGGCGATGCGGAGGCGATCACTCTCCGGAATCGGGGCTGTATCGAACCATGCGGCTGCATCGGCGGTCTCTTCAAAGGGGTAGTCGACCGAGAACAGCACGCGATCGGCGCCGACTTCGGCGATCGCGTCGACGAGGGTTGGCGTTCGAAAGTTGCCGCTCGTCGTGAGAAAGACGTTGGAGCGGAGGTACTCCGTGATGGTCCGGCGCGCCGGAACGCCCTGCGGCATCTTGTGCAAGCGATGGTCGATTCGCCACGCGTTGTACGGCAATCCCTCGCCAAGGTGGCCGAGGATCAATGTCAGACGAGGATGCCGATCGAACAGGCCGCTGCACATCAAACGCAGCGCATGGACGGCAGTTTCCGCCGCGAACGCCCAGACCGGCCCGAGCAGCCAGGGATGACCCTCGTAAATCGGTTCACGCGACGGCAGCGGCTCGCGCGGGTGCAGATAGAAGGGGACGTCGAGGTCGTCGACGCGCCGCCAGAACGGAGCATACACAGGGTGATCGTAATAGACGACGTCCTCACCGTCACCGACTTGCGAGAATCCGTTGGCGAGCGCGCCCTTGAACCCGAGCTCTCTGACGGCGCGAGTGAGCTCCTCTGCCGCCGCGTCGGGGTCTTGCAGCGGGAGTGCCGCGAACCCGCCAAGTCGATCCGGCTTGCGCGCAACGGCTTCCGCGAGTACATCATTCGCACGGCGTGCGATCTCGATTGCGCGAGATCGATTGGCGATCGCCTGGATCGCGGGAGAGTTCAGCGAGAGAATCGCGTACGCGATGCCGTGCGCGTCCATCTGCGACACGCGGTGATCGTAAAAATCCAGCAACCGCTGCTCGAGCAGCGACCACGACTGTCCGCTGGCATAGCGAGTGGAATCGGCCAGCGTCTCCGGTAGCGCGAAGTGCTCCTCGAGCGCAATCTTCCCAATCATCGGTCATCGAAGGTAGCACACTGATGACCTTGACATCGGCGATGGCGGCCGCCGTCTAGCAGTGACTTTGATCATCAGCATCGCGAGACGCGCGGCGGCTCAGCCGCGCCAACAGTGACCTCCGTTTGCGACACACCGTGGCTCAGAGTCGGTTCGGTCGCCTTCCGTCCCGCGTGTACATCTGACCACTGGCGGCATCACTATTGCCAGCGGTTGAGAAGAGCAACTGTAAAGGAAGTGACCCATGAAACTGGTGCTTGTCTCGATCGTGGTGCTGCTTGCGTCACCTGTGTACGCGCAGGAGAAGGAACTCAACGAAACGACGATGGGCAGGTTGCGTCACGACGGCAACGCCATGCTCAACGACTCGAAGGTAGACGATCCATCAGAATACCGAGGCGGGGCGCCGGCGACGCAGCGTTCGCTGGTGAAGATCTCCGGCGACGTGGTGGAGGGCTCCCATCGCGAAGAAGTCGTGTTGATTCAATTGAAACAGACAGGTGATCGTCAGCGCGGTGGCGAGTTTTATCTCGGATTGAAGATTCCTGGCACCAGCACGACCGACGAGGCGATGTTCGACGCCCTGGTGGCAACGTACCGGGACGGGTTCCACTTTAACCTGCCTATCTATGCCCCGAATCTCCCGGACGCGGCTGTCACCCCATCGTTCATTCAATCGCCGAATGGGCAGTTTCGGACGTACATCCAAAACGACGGTGATCTCGTGACGTACGAAGTGATGCAGCCCGGAAACTGGCTGCGTCCTGTATGGTCGAGCATGAGTGGGCCCATTCCGCAACGTTCTGGGTTGGACGACGCAGATCACGGAGACGAGTGACTCGCGCCAAGGTTCCTGCTGTATCGCGGAACGCGCGTGCCTCTAATGCTGACGAGCCTTACTTGAGGAACGTGGTCCGGAATAGCTTGAGCGTCACCCCAACGCCGGCGTAGGCATCGACGTTCCCGGGTTCCGAGTCTCGGTCGCGTTTGAGCACCGTGATCCGCGCGGGCAGCACCAGGTTGGCGCGGTCCCCAAGCGACAGACCTGTCTCCAGTCCATAGGTGAACCCAAATGCCACCTCCCTCCATTCGTACGCCGTTGCGCCGGAGTACGGCACGACACCTTCCCTGCGGAACGAGACATTCTTGGTTTCTCCCAACGAGAATGCCGGACCTCCGACGAGGGCTAGCCTCGAGCGGTTGCGCGTACTCAGGTTGACGCGAGCCATGATCGACAGCCGCGTCTCGCGGTGCGCCGATGTCGTCTCGATGAAACGATAGCGCGTGAATAGGTGGATTGCCGTTGCGTCCTCATTCGACGGCGGCGCCGATCTCGCGGCCCGACAGGCGCAGGCCGAGCACGCTCGAGGACAGCGGGTTCTTGGGAGGCCTGCACTCGTCGAGGAAATATGGACACAGGCTGCTGCTGGGCCTGGCGTAGCCCATAAACGCCGCGGCGTACATGTCGACAGCGAGTATGCCGACGTTTTGGAACACTTGCGCGACATTCGCATCACCGAGCGCGTAGCGCGGCCCAGTGTATTCGGTGCCCAACGAACCCACCGTCAGACGCGGAAACGTTGAGGATGCCGACGAGTCGACGATTTCCACCGTGGCGGAGTCCGAAAACCCGCGCGCCGTGACGGTGATCGTGGCATTGCCCACTCCGACGGCTTGGAGCGTCAATGATGTCCCGATGAGACGGACGACTGCGGGGTTCGAAGAGGTCCATGTGGCTTCGCAAGTGGCAATCGGTTCGTACACACCGTCCGCATGGATAGCGAGTACGGAAAACGAGAAAGTGCTACCAACCGCGAACTGAGCCCGCGTCGGAAACGCGTAATAGAGCCATACAGCCGTGGTCGGGGCGGTCGACGTTCACTGCGCCGGCGCGATGACGGTGGGCAGCGTGGTCGACGGTGTCGAAGGCAGAGAGACGTCGTTGCAGGCGATATTGGTGAACGCCAGCATAACTAGACCAAGCACCTGTGTAACATCCCGGGCCAACGTGTGCGCTCCAATCGAAGGGGATGTCTAAATTTATCGGCCGATCCCGTTTGGGGTGTGACGGGTGACGACGAGTACGGCATTTCCGCTACCCAACGCAGCGCCGCTCGTCCTCGGAGCAGCCCGTTTCTTTGTACGAGGCGTGCTTTAATTGGCCTATGCGCAACCGGCTTCGCTTCCTGATGTGGATCGCCGCAGCAACTCTGATCGCTAGTGTGTCGATGCACGCACAGTGGCTGCATGAGCGCACTGCGGACGCGCCGCGCACGCGCGACGGCAAGGTGGACCTGACCGGGCGCGTTCCGCGACTGAACGGCAAGCCCGATCTGTCTGGCCTGTGGCAGGTGCAGGGTGATCCGCGCGCCCCCGGCGGACTATTTGGCCTCGGTGAATCGTTGAATTCCCGGTACTTCCGCAACGTGCTGTCCGACTTTACGGCCGACGAGGCACCACTGACGCCGGCGGGTGCGGCGCGGTTGAAGCAGAACGTTCAACCCACGACGTTCAACCCTGTCCTCAACTGTCTACCGGACAGCGTTCCGCACGGCGACCTGCTGCCCGAGCCGTTCAAGATCCTGCATTCAAACGGCGTCGTCGTCTTCTTGTACGAAGTGGAAACGACTTTTCGACAAGTGTTCATGGATGGCCGCAAGCTGCCCGTCGATCCGTCGCCAGCCTGGCAGGGCTATTCGGTGGGGCGGTGGGAGGGCGACACGCTTGTCGTGGACACGATCGGCTTCAACGACCGCAGCTGGCTCGACGCGCGCGGAACGCCCCATAGCGAGGACATGCGCGTCGAGGAACGCTTCAGCCGTCGCGACTACGGCCACATGGACTTGAAAATCACGATCACGGATCCGAAGACGTTCACGAGACCGATCGCGTTCAGCGTGGTGCTCGATCTGATGCCGGACACGGATCTGCTCGAACACTACTGTGCCGAGAACGAGCGGGACGACGCCCACATCCGCGGTGGGGCGAGTCGCTAGCGATGTCAGTCGCTACTGCTTTCCGAGCGTTTTCACCTCGTGCCCTGCCATCGAGACGACGAAAGGCTCGTGTTAGGATCCGCGGCATGAGACTGCATCTGATCCGAGCTGCTGTCGTGATGTCATTGGCGATGGTGGCTGGCGGCGGGACGATGCGTGCGCAAACCCAGGGAACGACTGGCGGCGTGCAGGTCGCGGTACCTCAGGGCAGCGCACAGGATCGGTCTGCGGCCGCCGCCCAGCAGCAACGACAACAAGACGCGCGCGGCCGGTTGGCCAACGAGCCGCCGCCGCGCACTGCCGATGGGCGCATCGTGCTCGGCAACACGGCGATGCGGAAGGGTGTCTGGGTCGGCGGCAATCTCGGGTTCTGCAACGCGAACAGAGTGTCCGGACCGGCGTCGCTCAATCCGGGCGCCACCGCAGGGCGCGGGACTGGCCCAGGCGCCGCCGCTGGTCCGGCTGGCGGGCGAGGTGGTGCCGCGGCTGCGCCGTGCACACCGATTCCGTACATGAACTGGACGCTGGCCATGTCAGACGATCGGCGGCGGAACGAGCTCGAGCCGCACACGCGCTGCAAGCCGTCAGGCGGACCGCGACAGTGGCTCACGCCCTACGGCGCTGAGTTCGTGGAGCTGCCGGAACTGAAGCTCGCGTATATCTTCGACATCGGCGGGCCGCATACCTACCGCACGATCTACATGGACGGTCGCTCGCATCCGCGGAATTGGACGCCGAGCTATTACGGCCATTCAATCGGCTGGTGGGAAGGTGACACGCTGGTCGTGGATACGATCGGCTTCAACGAAGGCTTCTGGATCGACCGCGGCCAGCTCCCGCACACCGATCAACTCCACCTGCTCGAGAAGTACACGCGCACTTCGGTCGGCACGATGAAATACGAAGTGACGGTCGACGATCCCGGCGCCTACACAAAGCGCTTCACCGGAACGTCGAACCTGCGATGGGAGGACGGCACTGAGCTGTTCGAATACGTGTGTCAGCAGGCGAACCAGGCATACACGCTGATGGTCGGTGAGGGGACCTCGGTCGACCGTACTACCCTGATCGTGCCGTAGGGAATATCTGGAACTGCTAGCCTACGGCTTTACGACCTTCACCATGTAATAGGTGATGCCGCTCGACGGCACGTCCTTGAACCAGTGCGGGATGCCGGCCGGGATCGAGATGAAGTCGCCCTTCTTCAGTTGATGTGTCTGGCCGCCCTGGATGTCGGTGCCCGTCAGCTGGTTCGTCCGCACCTCCTTCTGGCCAACGATCGTTCCGCCAGTGACGAACGTTGCGCTGCCGTCCACGATGTAGAAGGTGTCGGTTTCCTTGGTGTGGACTTCGACCTGGCCCGGTTTCACGCGTCGAAGCACCGAGGCGACGTGATCTGATCCAGTATCCAGCGCCCCTCCCTTTGCGAACGCCTCTGTAACTTTGGCGGCGTCAACATAGGTCACCTGATCTGCGGCCTGCCGCGCCCCGGCGGGCGCGAGCCACGCCGCCAGGATGACGACGACAGCACACGAGCGTTTCATTTCGCCTCCAGTGCTTTCCGAATGATTGCCGCAGCCGCCGGGAATTCCTTCTTCGCATTGCAGCAGAAGACCCCTTCAGCAACATTCAGCGGTGTCCAACCCAGCCTCGTCTTGGCGCGTACGTCGGCGCCGTGTTCGACGAGGTACTGCACGATCGACGGCTGGTTCGACATGATTGCGCCGATCAGCGGCGTGCTGCCGTCCCAGCGCGGATCCCCGACGCCGAGGTCGAGCAGCGTGTCGATGTTGTGCGGATAATAGAGCAGCGTGTAGGCCACGTCGCCCTCCATCGGGTAGTCGCCGAAGTTCGCGCGTGCGTTGACGTCAGCACCCAGTGACACTGCGAGCTTCACCGCCTCGAGCCGCTCCGCTTCGGGCACTCCCGTAAATGGACCGGGTGTCTCACCCTCCCATGTATCCAGACCGGCGGCCACCATCAAGGGGGTGACACCTGTCAGCGTTGCGATCGTCGGGTCCGCCTTGAACTCGACAAGCAGCCGCATCAATTCGATATCGCCGTTCTTCGCGGCGACGTAAAACGGTGTCGCGCCGCGGTAGCTGAGAAGATGTCGTCCCAGCCGGATGTTCGGCGGATTGCGCGCGGTGCCGCCTTCTTTGCCGAAGCGAGGCTCGTTCCACTCGACCCGCGTGTTGGGATTTGCGCCGTGCTCGAGCAGTTTCCTGGCAAGTTGAATCGCCGTGACATTCCCGGTCTGCTGCGGTGTCCCCACCGGTGTGTTGCCGACGCCGGCGGCGCCGTCGGCGCCCGGCTTGCGCAGCCACGCCACCGTGTGGAGCGGAGACGCGCGCGGATCGGGGAGGTTCGGATTGGCGCGATGATCGAGCAGCACGGACGCCAGCTCGAAGTAGGCGTTCACCGCCGCAACGCTCAGCGCGCTCGAACCGTCGGTCGCGACGTCGTCGACATTGGCGCCCCGCTTCAGCAGCGCGACGGTGGTCTCGATGTGGGCGTTGCGCACCGCGAACAGCAGCGGCGTGAAGCCGCCATTGGATTTCAACGTGAGGTCTGCGCCCGCTTCGACGAGGACATCGACCACGGCGGTGTTACCTTCGGCCGCCGCCCACATCAACGCGGTCTGACCGCGATATGGCTCCTTCGTATCAATGTTTGCGCCGTGAGTCAGCAGCAACCTGACCGCGTCGGCTTTGCCTGACAGCGCTGCGGTCATCAGCATCGTCTGGCCTTCCTGGGAAACGCCGTTCGGGTCGGCGCCTGCTTTCAGCAGCCGTGCGATCACTGCCGCGTTGCCGTTGACGGCGGCGAGGTACAGCGGCGTGATGTTGTAGCGGGTCGAGGCCCTGGCATTGGCGCCGGCGCCGAGCAACAGCTCGACGAGCTGCATGTCGTTCCGCTGCGCGGCCCAGTGGAGAGCCGTGAAACCATCCGCCTCGGTCGCGTTGATGTTGCCCTGTTGTTTGAGGAGGGTTCGGACCGCCTGGACGTCCTGCTTCTTGACCGCGTCAATCAACGGTGACCCAACCGCCGAGACGGAGATCGTCGCCGCCAGGCAGCCGATGCCTACAAGGTGAAGCCAGCCGCGAAACCTCATTTATCCTCCACGCTACGGCGGTAATATAACCCCGTATTTGAATGCGCTACAGAGGTTTGCTTGGTGTCGCCGCGCTTGGTTTTGCGATCGCCATCGCCACAGCGAGGCCCGTCGCACAGAC
This sequence comes from Vicinamibacterales bacterium, assembly GCA_036742665.1. Lineage (GTDB taxonomy): Bacteria > Acidobacteriota > Vicinamibacteria > Vicinamibacterales > UBA2999 > Gp6-AA40. Next base: position 13,020 of record DAINQP010000132.1, read on the forward strand.
GCCAGGGCCGCCCGCTGCCTCCCCAGCCGCACCGGCTGTCAGCGCAGCCGCCTCGTCCACCGCGATCCTCAAGCAGTACTGCGCCACGTGTCATAACGAACGCCTGAAGAGTGGCGGCCTTGTCATCGATCCCGCTGGTGTCGACAACGTCACCGCAGGAGCTGACCACTGGGAGAAGGTGGTTCGCAAGCTGCGGACGCAGTCGATGCCGCCACCCGGAGCGCCGCGTCCGGACGCCGTCAGCTACGACCGCGTTGCCACGTTCCTCGAAACCGAGTTGGACCGCGCCGAAGCCGCGCGTCCGCATCTCGGCAAACTGCCGCTGACACATCGCCTCAGCCGGACGGAATATCGAAACGCCGTCCGCGATCTGCTCGCCCTCGAATCGCTGCCCCGTGAGGTCAGCATCGATTACCTGCTGCCGCCGGACAACATCAGCAGCGGCTTCGACAACATCGCCGACCTGCTGTTCATTTCGCCAAGCAGTATGGAGCGCTATCTCGACGCCGCGCGGAAGATCAGTCGCCTGGCGATTGGGGATCCGGCGATGCCGGTAATGGTGAACATTCATCGACTCGATCCGGAGCATCCGCAGGACGAGCGCGTGGATGACTTGCCATTCGGTACTCGCGGCGGCATCGCCGTGCGGAGCGAGTTCCCTGTGGACGGCACGTACATCGTTCGCGTGGATGTAGGTGCCGCGGAGGGCCACGACCTGGAGATCCTCATCGACGGCGAGCGTGTCGCGCGTCGCGCCCTCGGTGGTGGCCGCGGCGGTCCTGCGGTGGATGCTCCCCCCGGTCAGCCCGATCCGTCCGATCCCGATCCCACTCCGCCATCGAACGATCGCCCGGCAGTGCTGGGCAGAGGCGCGGCACCGGTGGGTGCAGCGGGTGCAGTCGGCGGACGCGCCGGAGGTCGGGGTCGAGGTGCGGCGGCTGCCCCGCTGGAGTTTCCGCTCACGTTGAACGCCGGCCCGAAGCTGATTGGTGTGGCGTTCGTGCAGCGCACCGACGCGCGAGACGAGGCGACGCTTCGGCCGCGGATGCGGAGCCGCGGCACCCAGCCGGCAATCAACAGCGTGACGATCAGCGGACCGTACAATGCCACCGGAGGCGGCGAGACGCCGAGCCGGCGCCGCATCTTTGTTTGCCGACCTGTGTCCGCCGCGGAAGAACTCCCCTGCGCGCGCAGGATTCTTTCGACGCTCGCGCGCCGCGCGTATCGTCGCCCGGCGAACGAGACAGACGTCAGGGACCTCCTGCCATTCTACGAACAAGGCCGCCGTGGGGCGGGCTTGCCCGCCGAAGCCTCGGCCAAGGCGGGCAGCTTCGATCTCGGCATCCAGAGAGCGCTCGAGCGGCTGCTGGTGAGCCCGCAATTCCTCTTCCGCCTCGAGCGCGATCCATCGAGCATTGCCGCCGGGGCTGCGTATCGCATCAGCGACATCGAGCTCGCCTCACGGCTGTCCTTCTTCATCTGGAGCAGCATTCCAGACGATGAACTGCTGGAGGTTGCGGCGACGGGACGGCTGAAGGACTCGAAAATACTCGAGCAGCAGGTGCGTCGCATGCTCGCCGACCCGCGGTCTGAGTCGCTGGTCACGAACTTCGCTGCCCAGTGGCTCTACCTTCGAGACATCGCGGCCAAGCAGCCGGACGAGATCCTCTTTGCCGACTTCGACGAAACACTCCGCACCGCGATGCAGCACGAGACGGAACTGTTCATCGGAAGCGTGTTCAGAGAGAATCGCAGCGTCCTCGATCTTGTGAAAGCCAACTACACCTTCCTGAACGAACGGCTGGCGCGCCACTACGGCGTAGCGAATATCAAGGGCAGCTACTTCCGTCGCGTCACGTTCCCGGACGGCAGCATCCGCGGCGGGTTGTTGGGACAGGGGAGCGTACTGACGATCACGTCGTACTCGACGCGCACCTCGCCGGTTCTTCGCGGCAAGTGGGTGCTCGAAAACCTGCTGTCGGCAGCGCCGCCGCCTCCGCCAGCCGACGTGCCATCGCTGAAAACAGAGACCGCTCCGGGCAAGCCGCTGACGCTGCGCGAGGCGATGATCCAACATCGGGCAGCCCCGTCGTGCGCCGGCTGCCACGCGCGGATGGACCCGATTGGCTTCGCGATGGAAAACTTCGACGCCGTCGGGCGATGGCGCGAGCGCGACGGCCAGCAGCCGATCGATGCCACCGGCGTTTTCCCTGAGGGGACCAAGTTCGATGGAATTTCCGGGTTGAAGCAGGAGCTGCTGCGTCAGCCCCAACAGTTCGTCGGCACGGTCGCGGAGCGCTTGCTGATGTACGCGATCGGCCGCAACCTGCAATACTATGACGCACCCACCGTGCGCACCGTGATGCGCGATGCGGCGCCGGCGAACTACACGCTGCCGTCGCTGGTGCTTGGGATCGTGAAGAGCCGTCCCTTCCAGATGCGAGAGGCCGGAGGCGAGTGATGTTCGTCAGCAAGAAATCGCTGCCGCGGCGGACGTTCCTGCGTGCGATGGGCACGACGATCGCGCTGCCGTTTCTCGACGCGATGGTCCCGGCCCTCTCGGCACGCGCCCTCAAGCCCACGCCGCGCTTCGGCTTCGTGTACATCGCCAACGGTGTCATCCAGAACCAGTGGACGCCGGCGATGACAGGAGCGGGATTCGAGTTGACGCCGACACTGTCGCCGTTCGCCAGCCTGCGCGACAAGATCACCGTCCTCAGCGGCCTTTCGCACCGCCAGGCGGATACCTTCGGCGACGGGACCGGCGATCATCCGCGCGCCTCGGCAGTGTGGCTGACCGGCGTACACGCCTACGACCGTACACGACCCGACGTCGAGGTCAAGCTGGCGACAACGGTCGATCAGCTCCTGGTACGCGAGATCGGCAAGACATCGCGCATTCCGTCGATCGAGATGTCGGTTGATTTCCCGACGCAGGGCTCTTGTGACTCCGGCGACTGCTTCTATGTGAACACCGTCTCGTGGCGCAACGAGACGACGCCGAATAACACGGAGTCGCATCCGCGGATCCTGTTCGAGCGTCTGTTCGGCGACGGCGGCAGCGCCGACGCGCGCCAGTCACGCAGCCAGTCGGAGGGCAGTATCCTCGACTCCGTCCGCGAAGAAGCCAACCGCGTGGCGAATAGCCTCGGGCGTGGCGACAAGGCCAAGCTGCACGAGTATCTCGACTCGGTGCGCGAGATCGAACAGCGTATCCAACACGCCGAGTCGCAGCCGGTGGAGATCGAGCTACCGGAGCGCCCCACCGACATTCCATCCTCGTTCGACGCGCACACCAAGCTGATGTTCGACCTGCAGGCGCTGGCCTTCCAGGCTGACATCACGCGCGTGTTCAGCATGGTGATGTCGCGCGAGCTGAGCACGATGACGTTCGCCAACATCGGCGTGCCCGAGCAGCATCACGGCGTGTCGCACCATCGCAACGATCCGCAGCTGATTGCGAAGAAGGCACGCATCGATCTGTATCAGTCGCAGCTCTTCGCCTACTTCCTCGAGAAGCTGCAGTCGATGAAGGAGGGCGACGGCTCGCTCCTCGACCAGTCATTGCTGCTCTACGGTGGCGGCATGGGCGACGGCAATATGCATCGCCACTCCGATTTGCCGACGCTGATGGCGGGCGGGCTCGGCGGCAAGTTCAAGATGGGGCGGCATCTGCAGTACACGCTCGACACGCCAATGGCCAACCTGTTGTTGACGATTATGGATGCCGGAGGCGTTCACCTCGAGAAGTTCGGCGACAGCAACGGCCGCATCCTGGAGCCGCTGTCAATCTCCTAGAGTACATAGAGCCTTATCGAGCGAAGCAGTAGAGGCGACCTGCACCGCCGCGCGGCGCGGTGTCCGCACAGTTCTGATTCGCGTGCGCCGAGTTCCAGGACGACAACGCTCCGGCCGTGCTCTGGTTGGGACCCATCCCGTCGGAGTGGCCAACCTGCGCCGCGACAGTCGGTGAGGCTGACGTCCAGTCCGCGCACGTAAGTCCGGTGGGTCCGACAGCGAGGGTACCGTCGGCGTTGGATCCTGTGGGGATGTCGTGCTCCA
>DAINQP010000133.1:0-16968 GCA_036742665.1 Vicinamibacterales bacterium
CACTTTCGTGCTGCTCGAGGCGGCGCGACGCGCGACCCGGTTGCGCCGGTTCATCCAGATTTCGACCGACGAGGTGTACGGAAGCGTTCCCGTGGGCGCAAGCCGCGAAACGGACGAACTGAAACCGCGCAATCCGTACGCGGCGAGCAAAGCGGGCGCGGATCGCCTCGCCTACAGCTATTGGGCGACCTACGAGGTTCCGGTGATCATCACGCGAGCCTCCAATAATTACGGCCCCTATCAGTTTCCCGAGAAGGTCATTCCGCTCTTCGTCACCAATGCCATCGAAGATATCCCGGTGCCGCTCTACGGCGACGGCAAGAACGTGCGCGACTGGCTGCACGTGGACGACCATTGCCGCGCCGTTGACCTGCTTATCGACACGGGTGTCAACGGCGAGGTGTACAACATCGGCGGTGGAAACGAGGTCATGAACGTGGACCTCACACATCGGATTCTTGACGCACTCGACAAGCCGGTCTCGTTGATCAAGCCGGTGATTGATCGACCCGGCCACGATCGACGCTATTGTCTCGACACGGCGAAGCTGCGCGGCGTCGGGTGGTCACCGGCCGAGCCATTCGATGAGGGGCTGCGCCGCACCATCGAGTGGTACCGGCGCAACGAATGGTGGTGGCGGCCGATCAAGGAACAGGACCCGGCCTTCAAGGCCTACTACCAGGCCCAGTATCAGCGCCGACAGTGAGCGACGTCGTCCTCGTGACCGGCGCGGGCGGCTTTGCCGGCAGCCATCTCGTCGAGCATCTGCTCGTCTCGCCGAATCACCAAACCGGCGGAGGCGGGTCGCCGTCGCACCAGGTCGTGACCTGGACGCGGCAGACCGTCGATCTTCTCGATCGCGATCGCGTGCGCGCCGCCGTTCGCGAGCTGCGTCCGGCGCAGATCTACCACTGCGCCGGCGTGCCGCATGTCGCCGAGTCGTGGCGCGACACCGCGCAACCGCTCGAAGGCAACGTGCTGGCGACCGAGCATCTGTTCGACGCGCTGCGCCGTGAAGGCATCCGCTGTCGCATCCTGGTGCCGGGATCGGCAACGGTGTACGCCCCGTCGTCTGAGCCGATCTCCGAACGCGACCCGATCGCACCGGGGAGCCCGTACGCAATCAGCAAGTTTGCGCAGGAGCAGCTTGCGTTGCGAGCGATTCACGAAGACGGGCTCGATATCATCGTGACCCGATCGTTCAATCACACGGGCCCGCGACAGACACCAGCGTTTGTCGCGCCGAGCATGGCCAGGCAGATCGCGCTGATCGAACGCGGCCAAACCGAACCGGTGATTAAGGTCGGCAACCTCGACGCACAGCGCGACGTGACGGATGTGCGTGATGTCGTGCGCGCGTACGTCGCCCTCATGCAATCGGGAAAGACCGGCGTCGTTTACAACGTCGCGTCGGGTGTGGCTCGTTCGATTCGGTCGATCCTCGAGGCACTCGTCTTGCGGTCGAAGGTGCCCGTGCGCATTGAAGTCGATCAGGCACGTATGCGGCCGAACGATGTACCCGTGGTGGTGGGGGACTACTCACGCCTTGCCGCGGCGACCGGATGGCAGCCGGAGGTCTCGTTCGACCAGATGCTCGATGATCTTCTGCGTTACTGGCGTGGACAGCCGTAGGGCGAGCCGCACCGGACACGTGTAGGGCGGGTTCTGTTCTTTTGGACCCGCCGTCTGCTATCCTCGGGCGAACACACGGCGAAACTGCCGGGTTTGCTTATGGAAATCGCGCCACTCCTTTTCGACCTCGGGCCGTCCAGGCCCACCACTCGCCAAATCGCTGACCTCGTCAAAGCCGGCGGCGCAGACGCCTTGACCGAAGCAATTCGCCGCGCCGACGCGGCGCGATATCAGGAAGTCCAGTGCCGCTCGGCGCTCAATTCCGTCAAGGGGATGCCGTTCAAGTGGACGCTGAATCCCTATCGGGGCTGCACGCATGGCTGTCATTACTGCTACGCGCGCCGCTACCACGCGCAGTTCGAGCTCGGTGCCGACGATGAGTTCGCGTCGGTGATCCTGGTCAAAACAAATCTCCTTGATGTGCTGCGGAAAGAGCTGAAGAGGCCATCGTGGACACACGAGGAGGTGGCAATCGGGACGGCCACGGATTGTTATCAGCCCATCGAAGGCTCGTACAAACTGACACGAGGGGCGTTGGAAATATTGTGCGAGTTCAGCAACCCCGGCAGCGTGGTGACGAAAGGTCCAATGGTCGTGCGCGACAAGGACGTGCTGATGGATCTCTCGGCACGGACCGATTTCACCGTCTGCATCAGCGTGCCGTGCGTAGACGAAGACGTCTGGCGCGCGCTTGAACCCGGCACCGCACATCCGATGCAGCGCCTCCGTGCCGTCCGTGAGCTCGCTGACGCCGGGATCTATGCCGGCGTGCTGATGTCGCCGATCGTTCCCGGCATCTCCTCAAAACCGGCGCTGCTCGAGCGAACACTCAAGGCCGCAGTGGATCACGGGGCACGCTTTATCAGTGCGAACGTGATGCACCTCGAAGGCGGCACCCGCGATCACTTCATGCGCTGGCTCGAAGGCGAGCACCCGGAGCTGGTCGATGGGTACCGGCAGCTCTATGCAGGCAAATACGCTCCGAGCGCCTATCGCACCAAGGTAAAGAGAGTGTTGACCGATTTGAGGAAGAAGTACGAAGTGACGTCCACGGGCGAGTGACGTTCGTAGGGGCGACGCATGCGTCGCCCTTACAGGAGTCCAGGGCGAGGCCTGCCTCGCCCCCACACCATTTCAGTAATTGACCGCGATCTGATCCGACTCTGAAGCCGCGACCAGCCGCGGGCCCGCCGCTTCCACGACCAGCTGTCCATCCTTCAACGACGCGCGGAAGTAATTTGAATCCTTCCAGTGCTGGCTCAGCGGCAGCTTGATCTGATCGTCGATGACGCGCTTCAGGAACCGCGCGCCATACGCGGGACTGTAGCCGTCGGTCACGAGCTTCTCGAGCGCGTCGGGCTCCACGTGGATCTGCTTATTCCATCGCTTCAATGACGCGGAGACTTCCTCGAGATACTTCAGCGTGATGTCGCGCACTTCGTCCTTCGTCAGCGGCTCGAACACCACCACCTGGTCGATGCGATTGCGGAACTCCGGCGGGAACCGCCGTTCCAGCTCCCTGTTGATATCCGCCTGCACTGACTCGACCTGCGCCTGCCCGGAGGCGAAACCAAGCGGGTTCTGCAGCTTGCGGAAATGCTCCGAGCCGGCGTTCGACGTCATGATGACGATCGCGTCCGACAAATACACGCGCTTGCCGCGGCCGTCGGTCAGCCAGCCTTCGTCAAACGCCTGCAGGAACACGTTCAGCAGGCTCGGGCTCGCCTTTTCGATCTCGTCGAGCAGCACCACCGTGCACGGGTTGTCGCGAAGCTGGTTCGTCAGCACGCCACCGCGTGAGCTGCCCACGATACCGCGCGGCATCCCGATCAACTTATCCACGGACGTTCCGCCGTCCTGATATTCGGACATGTCGATCCGGATCATCTTCTTTTCGTCGCCGAACAGGAATTCGGCCGCAGCTTTCGCGAGCTCCGTCTTGCCGACGCCCGTCGGGCCGAGGAACAGCAGCACGCCGTCTGGACGATCGAACCCGTCCTTGAGGGGCCCCTTGTTGAGGACGAGCCGATGCGCGAGCGCTTCGACGGCCTTCTTCTGGCCGATGACGCGCTTCCCAAGTCGTGCCTTGATGTCCTTGAAGCGATCGCCCACGTCGCGGAACACCATGTCCTTTGGAATCTGCGACGTGTGCGAGATGACGTCGACGACGTCATTCGAGGTCACTTCCCAGCGACGATCGATTTCGGCGCGCACGGCAGCGGTGTCGAGCCAGCCGATCACCTTGTCGGGCAGATGCAGATGCCGCTGATATCGCGTCGACATCTCGAGTGCCGTTTCGATGGCTTCATCCACGAGGCGGACCGAGTAGTTGCGCTCGAGACGCGCCCGCAGACTGTAGAGAATGCGGCGCGTTTCCTCGACCGACGGCTCGTTCACCTGCACGGTGCGGAAGCGGCGCGACAACGCCTCGTCTTCCTGGATGAACTCCTTGTACTCGCTCAGCGTGGTCGCACCGATGATGCGCACTTCGCCGCGAGCGAGTACTGACTTGAACACGTTGGCGGCATCCGACGGCGCGCCGAGCGCGGAGCCGGCGCCGACCATCGTGTGCGCCTCGTCGATGAATAGAATGAGATTCGGCCGCTCCTTGATCTCGCGGATCACATTCTGGATGCGATCCTCGAACATTCCACGGAGCATCGTCCCCGCGACCATCGTGTTCATCTGCAGGTTGACCACCTGGCAGTCGCGGAGGCGGACCGGCACGGAATCCGGGTCGAACTCGATGCGGCGGGCGAGGCCCTCGGCGATCGCGGTCTTACCGACGCCAGGCTCGCCAATCAACATCACCGAATTCGAACGCTCGCGGTGACAGAGAATCTCGAGGACCTGCTGAATCTCGTCGTCCCGTCCGTAGACCGGCGCGATCTTGTCCTGACGCGCCAGCAGATTCAGGTTGGTCGCAAAGTTCTTCAGGAACGGCGGCAGCTCGAACCGCTTGCGCAGGCGCTCTTCGCGCAATTCGTTGTCCCTCATCCTGGTCGCGATTCGTGACACGAGTACCTCAGGTTCAACGCCGTAGTGGCGAATGATGGAAACAGGAACGCCCTGGCTCTCTTCAAAAATGGCCGAGAATAAATCCGAGGACTCGATCGTCTGACGGCCGGCGCGGCTCGCCTGATGAAAGGCGAGCTTGAACACGAGCTTCGTGGACGGCGCCACTCGCAGGTCGCGCCCGCTGACACGACGACGGCTGTCGAGATGCTCTTCGAGCTCGTGGAGGATCTCGTGCGGATTCAACCCGAGCTCGGTCATCACCTGAGCGAAGGTGTCCCACTCGACTTGCGCGAACGCAAGAAAGACGTGCTCGTTGGTCAGCTCAACGTGATCCCGGCGCCGCGATTCCTCAATGGCGCGGTCGACAACCCGTTGGGCAGATTCTCCAATCTTGCTCGGCGCGATATCGAAATCGTCCACGGCCCGATCCTCCAGGCCCGAGCGCTTCGCCCGGCCTGACTGGCTCGAAGGCAAGATGCGATCCAGCTTGGGCGTGACCTTTCTGGCGCGAAATTTACGAGCAAAACCAGCTGGGGTGTCTGTTTCGCTGACGAGATGCTGAATGGTAGTCGCGACCCTGCCTGTCCATCGGCAGGCAATGGAGACCTCTATAATGAGTCATGCGCTGCGTTGTACTGGCCGTTCTACTTCTTCTTTCGTCGCCAGCATTTGGCCAGACGCCGCAGCCCTTCCCGCGACCGGGTGAGCAGCCGCGTACACAGCGTCCGGCCGATCCTCCAGTGAACACGGGATCAACTGCGGCGCCACCCTCGTCTAAGCCGAATGCGCCACAGGGTGCCCAGTCACCGGCACCCAGTCCATCGGTTACACAAAAACCATCTGATCCGAATGCGCCGGCGGCAGCGGTCGTGTGGTTCCCTGTGTATCCGTCCGCACAGTTTCTTGCGTCGTACGACGCAGGTAGGAGTCAGCGGTACTACGTGTACGGCAGCACGGCACCCTTTGCCGACGTTGTCACCTACTACCGCACACAACTCGACGAGAAGGGCAACCTGGTATTCAAGGAGCCGCCAACTCACATGTTCGAGATAGGCCGGTTCCGCGAGGAAACGATGGCGTTTCCCCCAGGTGTGACGGTGAAGGACTGGTCGTGGGGCGGCTCGCAGGGCTATCCGAACACGAAACGCGGCGCGCAGCCGGCGCGGTTCCCCACGATCATTTTGATTGTCCCGCCGCCCCCCGTGGCTCCTGCGGCCGCACCGGTCCGCTGACGCAGGCACCTTCGTAGCCCGGCTTGCTTGCCCGCCGTCGCGCGTGAAGGCGGCAGCCGGACGGACGACCGACTACTGCGCTGTCGTCGTCGTGCTTCCGATCTCGCGAATCGCTTTCAACGCCAGCCGCTCCTCGCGGTTTGGATCGTTCAGCAACTTGCATTCATTCCCGAACACCATCGTCGGATATGCGCGCGTATTGAACACCGGCCAGTTTGGCAGATCCGAGTGGTTCGGGTTACCCGTGCGCGCGAACGACGCAAACGCCGCGCTCATCTTGTGCGCCAGCGCGTAACGGTCCTGCATCGCACCGGTCATCGATGCGGCCTGATCGATGTTGTAGAGCGCGAACGGAATGTCGAGCGTGTGATACGACTTCATCTGGCCCTTGTGCACCGGCGATCGCCAGGAGAAGTAGTAGAGATACGAAGGCGCCTTGCCCTGCGCCGTCTTCAGCTCGTTGAGCAGCTGCGCGTTCGCGCGTCGCGTGTTGTCGGCGTTCATGATCAGCCATACGTCGGTGTTGCTGATCCCCGCGTGCGTCTTGCGATAGAGGGCCACCATCTCTCGCGCCTTCGCCTCGTCATTGCGGACGACGCGTTTGACGCGCGTGAGCATCTCGTCGTCGGACATCTGGAGCGGTGGTGGTGGGTCGTTCCACGCGTCCTCGGTTTCCGTGGAGCCCATCATGAGCGGCACGTCAGCAGACACGGCCGGAGCGTCGGGATACCACTGATCGCGCGGCAGTGATCGTCCATCGACGACCGGGCCTGTCGCGAGACCCTGAATCCGCGGCTCCGAGTAATACGCGTCCTGCAGCTGCTTCCACGTGAACGAATGGAGTCTATCGAGCTGATTCGGTTTGAGACCGAGCTTGGCGAGGAACTGCTCGGCGCCGCGCGTCGCGTTCTCGCGTGTCGCGCCGCGCACCTGCGCGCCACTCATCGCGATCGCACGATGGAACAGACCCTTCGCTGACGGCATGGCCATCAGCGTCGTCACCTTACTGCCGCCGCCGGATTGGCCGAAGACGGTCACGTTGTTGGGATTGCCGCCGAATGCGGCGATGTTCTCCTTGATCCATGTCAGCGCCGCGACAATGTCCTGCATGCCGGCGTTGCTGGCGTTGGCCCACTTCTCGCCACCGCCGAGATCCGAGAGGTAGAGAAAGCCAAACAGATTCAGACGATGAGTCACGGAGACCACGACTACGTCTTCCTTGCGCGCGAGGTTGGTGCCTTCGTACAGCAGCCAGTTGCCGGACCCGCCGGAGAAGCCGCCGCCGTGCAGCCACACCATGACCGGCCGATTGCCACTGCCAATCGCGGGCGTAAACACGTTCAGATTGAGGCAGTCCTCACCCATCGGCTCCTGCCGATCGAGGGCGAAGACTTCCGAGATGGGACCGTCAGGATCCTGCGGTGATCGATTGCCTACCTGCAGACAATCACGCACGCCGCTCCACGGCGGGACCTTCGCCGGCGGCATGAAGCGATTCGCTCCTGCCGTTGATGGCGCGTACGGCACGCCCCAGAATTGATTGACGCCAAACCGCACCGCGCCGCGCACTCTGCCGGACGCTGTCGGCACGGCCGCCGTCATCGGCAGACCGCGCACGTCCTGCGCCCACGCAGACGTAAACAACCCGTCAACAAACAGACCGGCCGCGGCCAACGCGCTCCAGCCCAGAAACTCTCGTCGATCGACGTGCGTCATGGCGTACTCCTGGAGCGCGTATTTTGATATGGCAGACGGTTGTTCGTCCAGTCGCCCGTGCGGCTGAAGCCGGAGACTACTTGATGAAGGTGCCGCGATTCAGCTCGTCGACGGCAACCCGCAACTCGAGCTGCGTGTTCATGACGATCGGTCCATACCACGCCACGGGTTCTTCGATCGGCTTGCCCGACACCAGAAGGAACCTGATGCCTTCGTCGCCGGCCTGCACGATGACCTCATCACCGTGATCGAACAGCACCATCGATCGGTCTCCGATGAAATCAGGACGCTCAACGCCAGTGCCGACGATGTCGGTCTGGACTGCACGCGGGGAGGATGCATCGCGGAACGTGCCTGACCCCTGGAAAACGTACGCGAACGCGTGGCGTAACGTCTCGACGGGCAGGACCTTGCGCACGCCAGGCGGCACGAAGATATCGAGGTATCGCGGATCCGAGGCGACGCCTTCCACCGGTCCGGTCTTGCCCCAGAACGATCCGCACACGATGCGCACCGTCGTCCCGTCGTCGTCAACCACTTCGGGGACGTCCTTGCCCTGCACGTCCTGATAGCGCGGCGCCGTCATCTTTAACGACGCCGGCAGATTCGACCAGAGCTGAAAGCCGTGCATGCGGCCGGCCTGATCGCCCTTTGGCATCTCCTGATGGAGGATGCCGCTTCCGGCCGTCATCCACTGAATATCGCCCGCGCCGAGACTGCCGCGGTTGCCGAGGCTGTCGCCATGATCCACCGTGCCCGCCAGCACATAGGTGATCGTCTCGATGCCGCGATGCGGGTGCCAGGGGAAGCCGGCGAGGTAATCCTCGGGACGATCGTTGCGGAAGTCGTCGAACAGCAGGAACGGGTCGTAGTCGGTGGTATCGCCAAATCCGAATGCGCGGCGAAGCTTGACGCCGGCGCCTTCGAGCGTGGGTTTCGACGGAACGACTTTTTTGACGGCTCGGATGGACATGTAACGCTCCCCGAAAAACCAAAGGCGGGTCGGAAGACCCGCCTCTACGCACGCCCCTTAGGACGCCGCGGGCAAACCAAAGGATCCGCCTACTGCTTTACGTACAGCTCGCCGGACTTTCTGAATTCGACCGACTTCTCCTGCATGCCGGCGTCGCGAATCTGCTGGGTCAGCTCCATCGAGCAGAACTTCGGCCCGCACATCGAGCAGAAGTGCGCGACCTTCGCACCGTCGGCGGGCAGCGTTTCATCGTGATACGCGCGCGCGGTGACTGGGTCCATCGCCAAATTGAACTGATCCTGCCAGCGGAATTCGAATCGCGCCTTCGACAAGGCATCGTCCCAGGCCTGCGCACGCGGATGGCCCTTGGCGAGGTCCGCGGCATGCGCCGCGATCTTGTAAGCGATCACGCCCGCCTTCACGTCGTCACGGTTCGGCAGACCGAGGTGCTCCTTCGGTGTGACGTAGCACAGCATCGCGGTGCCGTACCAGCCGATCATCGCGGCGCCGATCGCCGACGTGATGTGGTCGTATCCGGGTGCGACGTCGGTCGTCAGCGGGCCGAGCGTGTAGAAGGGTGCTTCACCGCACCAATCGAGCTGCTTCTCCATGTTCTCTTTGATGAGGTGCATGGGAATGTGCCCAGGGCCTTCGTTCATCACCTGCACGTCGTACTCCCAGGCGATCCGGTTCAACTCACCCTGGGTTTTCAACTCGGCGAACTGCGGTTCGTCGTTGGCATCGGCGATCGAGCCGGGACGAAGGCCGTCGCCCAGCGAGAACGAGACGTCGTAGGCGCGCATGACCTCGCAGATCTCACGGAAGTGCGTGTAGAGGAAGTTCTCTTTGTGGTGCGCGAGACACCACTTCGCCAGGATCGACCCACCTCTCGAGACGATGCCGGTCACACGGCGCGCCGTCATCGGGATGTAGCGCAGCAGCACGCCGGCATGCACCGTGAAGTAGTCCACGCCCTGCTCGCACTGCTCGATCAGCGTGTCGCGATAGACCTCCCAGGTGAGATCCTCCGGTCGGCCACCGACCTTTTCGAGCGCTTGATAGATGGGTACCGTACCAATCGGCACGGGAGAGTTGCGGATGATCCACTCGCGCGTTTCGTGGATGTTCTTCCCCGTCGACAGATCCATAACGGTGTCGGCGCCCCACAACGTCGCCCACTGCAGCTTCTCGACCTCGTCTTCGATGGACGAACGTACCGCGGAGTTGCCGATGTTGGCGTTGATCTTCACCAGGAAGTTGCGGCCGATGATCATCGGCTCGAGCTCGAGATGGTTGATGTTCGCGGGGATGATGGCGCGGCCGCGTTCGACTTCGGCGCGCACGAACTCGGCCGGGAGACCTTCGCGTGCGGCGATGAATTCCATTTCGGGCGTGATTTCGCCGCGACGAGCGTAGTAGAGCTGGGTCCCGAGGTGGCCGGTCGCGCGACGCGAGTCGATCCATGGCGCGCGCAGTTTCGGCAGACCTTCGCGCACCTCATGTCCTTGCGGGCCGCTGGTGTCGTACAGGCGGATCGACGGCTCGCCGCCGCTCAGCGCGACCTCACGCGTTGGCACACGCAGCGTGATCTGTTCGCCACCCGGCGTCAGCGAAACCGGCCGTTCGTCGTATATCTTGCGGGAGTTCGGATATGCAGATGCGAAGTCGATCATCGGAGCCCTGCTCTTCCTCTCGGCACGGGAATCGGCGGGTCGTGGGCGGGGTCGATCTCGCCGCGCTCCCTACGCCGGTTTCAACCGGATCAGGTTCCAAGGGTTTTTCTCAATCCCTGCGCCGGCTGATCGCCTGCGCTTCTCCGGTCTGTCCGGGATACCCCTGGCGGCCATCTGGGATTATACCCGTCGATCACACGATAATGCTGCATATGCGGAATGTGATGCTGATCAGTTCTCTCCTGGCAGGCGTCGTGACGATGAGCGTGTATGCCCAGGCACCGGCGCCCGCGCCCGCGCCGGCACCCACGACGCAGAAACCAGCGACGGCCCCGCCGGCGACGCAGAAGCCCGCGGGTACTACGGCGGCTCCGCGCCGCGCGCCGACAACATCGTCGCGATCGGGAATGGCGATCACCGTGACCAGTCCACGGGGCGCGACGATCGCGGGCGTCCAGGTCGCGCTCACCGGACCGACCGAGCGCAATGGCGAGACGGACGCCAGCGGGCAAGTGAATTTTCCTGGGCTGCAGGCGGGAACGTATCGGCTGCGATTCAGCGGCGACAACGTGACCGCGTTCGAACGGGAAGTGATCGTCCGCGCGGGACAAATCTCCGATGTGGATGTCACGCTCAGTGCGGCACCAGAGCCGAAGGTGATCGTGAAGGATGCACCAGCGCTGCCTCAGGGACCCGCCACTTCGGCGAGCGGACCAAAAGGCCAACCCGTCACCTACGCGATTGGTGAACTCCTCGAGAAGGAGTATGTCGGCAAGCAGCCGCGTCGCGAGACGCTGCTCTCCTGCAGCGGCAACGAGCGTGCGGCGATGATTCAGTTGAACGAACCGATGCCGGAGCGTCTCTATGAGAACGCCGATGCGATCTACTACGTGCTCGGCGGCGAGGGGACGTTGTTGTTGAACGGTAAGGAGACCAAGCTCGGCCTGAATGGATTCGCGTCCGTCCCGCGCGGTACGTCGCACAGTTTCTTGAAGCGAGGCAACCGGCTGCTGGTATTGCTCTCGGTGCTCAGCGGTGAGCCCTGCGAACAGCCGCGTTAACGCGTTCGCGGACGCGCGGAATCGGCGTCGAACGCGAACCCGACAAAGTCTGGCGCTTGATCCGGCCGGAGCAGCAACGTTGTGTACATGAACACCATCGTGTAGCGGCCGTCTGACGTTCGCGTCATATTCACCGGCTGCTGGTACACGACGTGCCAGTCGTAGATGTTGTCCCAGATATCGAGCCCGACTTCGATGAAGTCGGGATACTTCTGCGTCGAGCGCATCCAGGTGTGCTGCTGCTGTCGAATCCTCGAAACACCCTGCCACTTCTCCGAATAGACGCTCGCGAATTGACGCTCGACCGTCTGGCGCAGTTGATCGATCGAATCGGCGACGCCTTCGAGATCCCCAGCAGCCGCTGACGCGGATTCAGCGCTGACCCCATCCGCGAAAGCGGGCGACATCATCGTTGATAGACCCGCAAGGAGGCTGCCTCCGACGACAGCGCGGCGTTCCATGTCAATTCTCCTGGTAGACGTTCGTACGGCGGGCGCGCATGCGTCGCCCTACGCGCGTCAACGCGAAACGGACAGTGTGGCGCGGTACTCCCCGGGCGCGATCGTGCGGCTGCTGAATGGATATGGCTGCAGTTCGACGAGCGCGATCCGAAGTTGGTTGTGTGTCACGGTCGCGCGGCTGGAGTCACCCGTGTGCAATTCGTACGCAGACGTCGCGCCGCCGTCGAGCACTCGAATATGCACCAGCGCATCCCCGCCCTGGATGCAGATCGCATCAGCCGGGCATCGCGAGTCACCACTGACGTTCACGAATTGCACGTTCACGTCAATGTCGCGCACGGTCGCCACCTCGCCGGGAGCCAGAGTGAATTGCTCGCTTATCCCGACCGTCGGGCCAACGGGATTCTGCTCATCGCATGCTGTGACCGCGAGGAGACACAAGACAACCAGAAACGGACGCACAACCGAGTGGGCCAGCAGACTCCATGCCAGTGACAAGGGCTCAAGGGTCATACACAAACGACACGGCGGTCCCGCCATCGCGTAGCCCTTTCGCGACATCGATTCGCACGACGCCGCTGACGCCCGGCACCGCCAGTCGCGCGCCGACGCCGACATCCACATCGGTGCGCGCACGAGCCACAGCCTGGCGATCGACCCGCGCAGCATCGACAAACGCAGCAGCACCAAATCGCAGGCGCCCCTTTCCTGCCCACCATCGCTGCGTCTCACCCGACGAGTACACGATCTGTCGCCCGATTTGACCGACGCGCATCTCTCCGCCGCTCATCAGCGGATGTGCACGCAACGGCACATTACGGGCACGGCCCGTATCGCCAGCAAACCAGATATCAGCCGGCGTATGGACCGACGCCAGACCGAGACCTGTGCGACCGACGAACACTTGCCCGCGTCGCTCGGTCGTCGAGCGTATCGTTGCGCCCGCATCCATCGTGCCGAATGATGATCCCGCCTTCCATCCTGACAGCTCGATGCGACCATCGAGACGCTCACCGACGGTCAGCACGCGCAAGGCGCCAGCAAACATGCCGAACGTATCAACGCCGTCCCAGCGTTCGACACCTCCTCGTATCGACGCGCGGATCCGTGGCGCCACCCACTGCGACATCGAGAGATGTGCGCCCCGTCGCCGTGACGCTGGAACGCGATCGGTGGTGAACGGCTGCCGCTCGGTGAACGCATCAACGGCCCAGAGGCCACCCCACGGCGCGGGCGCAGTGAACGAGGCGCTGACGCGCGGACGGTCGGGCCAGAAACGCCACCCCAGGGTGATCCGCTCCCCGCCGCCGGTCAACGCGCCGCTCGACACCTCGACTTCGCGTCTGAGGGCCGCGACCACCCCAAGCGCGGCGAGGCTCGAGCGATCCGCAGGTATCAGCGACCGCTCGGCCACCGTCGCGCGCAGCTCGACGAAACCCGACGGCACCGGCACGAATGTCAGTTCAGCCGATGCCGCGGACGGGAGTTCGCGAAGCTGACGCCTCGCTCGCACGAATCGCTCCGGCGTGACTATGTCGTTGCGATCAATCGGCAGCAACTGTTCGACGATGCGCTGCCGCGTGCGTACGAGCCCATCGATACGAATCAGGTCAAGGCGCGGCTCGCCGACGTGATTCCATGCATCGAGCGCTCCGGACCGATCGTCCTGTACGAAGCGGCTCGTGGCCAGCAGGCGCCAGGCGTGCGCATCGGACGGATCTTCGGCGAGTGCGGCGGATGCGAGATCGCTCACCTCACCCCATCGCCGCTGCAACAGTCGGATGCCGGCCAGCTCGCGCAGCGGTGCGGGCCCTTTGCACGACAGCGCGCCGGTCAATCGACGCTCTGCACTGTCCAGATCGTTGGTCTGCGCCAGGCGGACGCCGTCGGCGATGAGCACATCACACGGCGCGTCAGCGGCCGATGGAGTCGGCGCGGTCTCTCGAGAGTCAGGCGACGCAACCGGCGGCACGACAAGCGCCATCCAGTGTTTGGCAGCCGACCATCGGCGATCGAATTCCTCGCGGCTCATAGTGCGGAAGGCGGTCCGGGCCGGATCGTGATAGACGACCGCGCGCGGCGTCGCGCCGATGATGACGATGTAGTGAAAGGTGCCGGGACGATCCTCGATCAGCGTGAGGATCGGATGGCCGTCCGCCAACTCGCGCGCGATCGCCTCGTCGCTGCCAGCGATACCGGTGGCCGACCATCCACGCCGGCGAATGTCGTCGATGAGCGCGGTGGTGCGAATACCCGCGGCACTGCGGTCAAGCAGATGCGCAAAGGAGTCGGCATCGAGCCCCCGCGCGCCCCAATAGCGCATGACCATTGCGGCCGCGGCGCCGCCGCACAGCGCCTCGGACTGGGAAATGAATGGAACGTCGAGAATGGCGAGAGGGCGGTCCGACTGTCCGCCCTCCGCCGACCCGAGACACAGGACGACGGCCAACAGCACGCTCACCGTGCCCCGCATCACCGTACTGCCGGCCGCCTCACGGCCACTGTGCTGTCAGTCAATCGCGACGATGAGCAGGATCAGCACCAGCAAGACGATGATGACCACCGTCGTCGAGAGCACGATCTTGGACTGGCCGCCGGCGAGCGCCTGATCGACCTGACGCGCCTGGGCCGCGAGTTGCGTCAGGTCCTGTCCCTCCAGTGACGTCACCGCGGTTGTGGCCCGCCGGAGATCGAGACCGGCCTTGTCGGCCACAGCCTTGACCTCGGGATTAGCGAGCACGCGAAGCAGGTCGGCGCGATCGGCGTCCGTGGACGACACGTGCGCCTGCAGGGCCGCATCAATGGCCGACTGGCTTGCGGTGTGAGATGCCTGCGCCTGGACGCGCGGCATCGCACTCACTAACGACAACAGGATGACAAAAACAGATGTGAACGTTCGCATGCGTGCACAGCCTCCTTCGTAGCTTCGCATTGTAGCGGGTTCTTCGAAGGATAGATGAAGATCTCGATTATGGACAGCGGTTTTCGTAATTGGATGGCGGCGCTCGAAGCCAGGCACCTCGCCGATCTGCGCGTGCCGGAGGTGACGCGTGCGCTGCGTGCGTTGTCATCTGCATATGTCGAACGACGCCGGCAGGCGATGACGCCAACCGGTGGCCGACCCGTGCACGGCGCGCTGGACAGCGCGGGCAAGCGTGCGGCGTTTGCACTGTTTTATGCGCCGCTCCATTTCATCGCGGTCTCCGAAGTCGTCCGCGCGCGCGGCGCGGAGTCACCGCCGCCGAAAACGATCGTCGATCTCGGATGCGGCACGGGCACGGCCGGTGCTGCGTGGGCGCTCGCGTCGAAACCGTCTTCGTCTGTGATCGGCATCGATCGCCATCCCTGGGCGGTCGAAGAGGCGCAATGGACATACCAACAGCTTGGCGTGCATGGACGGGCGCGGCAGGGCGACGTCACCAAAGCCATGACACCTCTTCGCGGTGAGGGCGTGTTGGCGGCGTACGTGCTGAACGAGTTGCCTGACGAGGCGAGGAAACGGATCGAAGCCCGACTGCTCGAAACCGCAGCACACGGAGGACGCGTGCTGGTCATCGAGCCGATCGCTCGCGCAATCGCGCCATGGTGGGACGATATGGTGGCGCGCTTCGTGCCTGTGGGCGGACGAGCCGACGAGTGGCGGCTGCCGATCGAACTGCCGCCACTGCTCGAGAAGTTCGACCGGGCTGCCGGCCTCAATCATCGTGAGCTGACGTTCCGAAGCCTCTTCGTTTGAGGGGCTGCGATTCGAAGGGCCTGCCTTGAGCGAGCACAGCGAGTCGAAGGGTGGTAATCTCACGATTCCGGATGACCGCCTCAAGGGACTCGGGTCCACACGGCGCGCGCAGCAGACTTCTTCCGCTCACGCTGACCGCTCTCGGCGTCGTTTACGGGGACATCGGCACGAGTCCTCTTTACGCGCTCCGCGAATCCTTCTACGGCTCTCACTCTGTGCCGCCGAGCCATGAAAACGTACTCGGCGTGCTCTCATTCGTTCTCTACTCCCTCATCCTCATCATCTCGATCAAATACATCGTTGTGGTGATGCGCGCTGACAACCAGGGCGAGGGTGGCATTCTCACGCTCACGGCGCTGATTCCCGGACGCGACGGCGCACGCGAAGGCACCAGAGGGGTCGCGCTTGGCCGCCCGATTCTCGTCGCCCTCGGCATTTTCGGTGCGGCCTTGCTCTACGGCGAAGGGATGATCACACCGGCCATCAGTATTCTCGGCGCCGTCGAAGGGTTGTCTGTCGCGACGCCCGTGTTTACGCAATGGGTGGTTCCAATCTCTGTCGCGATCCTGATTGGGCTATTCGTCATTCAGCAGCACGGTACCGATCGCGTCGGAAAACTGTTTGGCCCGGTCATGATGGTGTGGTTCGTGACCATCGCGCTCGTCGGCGTGGCGTGGATTATTCGGGCACCGCAAGTACTCGAGGCGTTCGACCCGCGTCACGGCATCATGTTCTTCCGCGAACATGGCTGGCACGGCTTCACCGTTCTCGGCACGGTATTCCTCGTCGTGACCGGTGGTGAGGCGCTGTATGCAGACATGGGGCACTTCGGCAAGCGTCCGATCCGCATCGCGTGGTTCGGCATGGTACTGCCGGCACTGTTGCTGAACTACTTCGGGCAGGGCGCGCTGTTGATCGTGAATCAGCAGGCGACGCAACCGTTCTTCATGATGGTGCCGTCGTGGGCCCTGCTGCCGTATGTGGCCTTGTCGGCATCAGCAGCGGTAATTGCCTCGCAGGCGCTTATTTCGGGGGCGTTCTCGGTGACGCGCCAGGCCATCCAGCTCGGCTACATGCCACGTCTCGATGTCGAGCACACCTCAGCGAGGGAGATGGGGCAGATCTACGTCCCGCAGGTGAATTGGGGACTGATGATCTGCACCATCGCGATCGTGATCGCCTTCGGGTCGTCGAGCCGGCTCTCTGCCGCCTATGGCATGGGCGTCGCGATGGCGATGATCATCACCACGATTCTGCTGCACGTGGTGATGACCGAGCGATGGAAGTGGCCGACGCCGCTCGCCTATAGCGTGACCGCACTCTTCGCCGCGATCGACATTTCATTCTTCGGCGCCAACCTGCTCAAGCTCCCGCAGGGTGGGTGGGTCAGTTTGGCCATCGCGCTCCTGCTCTTCACGGCGATGACGACGTGGAAGACCGGACGACGTCTGGTGGCGGAGCGGTTG
>DAINQP010000134.1:0-16915 GCA_036742665.1 Vicinamibacterales bacterium
CGTTCGCACCTGGACGGATATCAACCCAGGTCGGCTCGAGAAAGCCGCGCCAGATCAATTCGACGTTGTACGCGTCCGACCTGCAGGTCTCCTTGCGTTCCGTGAGGGTGTCGCCGCCATGCGTGATTGTCCCGCCCACTGGCGTGTACGGTGGCTTGTTGAAGTTCTCCATCAGACTCGACATGAGCTCCCTGGTGACGTAGTCCAGCACCTTGGAGTTGTCGTGCACGGCAATGCGCAGGTCGCCGCCGCCGCTGCCCTGCCCGCTGACGGTGACGAAACACACGGCGCCGGATCCAACCGGGCTCCAGTGCACGCGCCAGAAGTTCACGCTCGTGAGCGGCGGGCCGCCTTCCTTGTCACGCAGCGTGATTGCCGGGTTCTCGCCGGCGACGAGGATCTTCGGCATCGGCGCGGGCAGCGTACCGTTCGCCGACGGCTGCTGCGCAGCCGACGGCGGCTGCGCGGCGATCGTCATCGTCATTGCCAGGCACGTGGCGGCGGCTATCACCGTGATCAGGACGTGTCGTGTCGTAGGCATGCGGAGCATTCTGCGCCCTCCAGAATCGGCCCTCATGGAAGCTGCCGGTCCCCTGCTTACGGCGTCAGTCCCATTGACTCTCGCAACGCACAGCGTCTGCGTACACTCGCGCCATGAAGACGATTGGAATTGCGGCGTGCATGGCCCTCATGATCGCGGCCACCGTGCATGGACATCATTCGTTCGCGGCGGAGTTCGACGGCGCCAAGATTCAGACGATCAAAGGCAGCCTCGTCGAGTTCCAGTGGATGAACCCGCACGCGTATCTCATTGTCGATGTCACCGACGGCGCGGGAAAGACCGTGCGGTGGGGCGTCCAGTCGCGCAACCTGAGCATCCTGAAGCGGCAGGGCCTGAGCAAGCAGACGCTCAAGCCGGGTGAGGTGCTCACGATCGAGCTGTATCACCATGTTGACCCGCTGAAGAACGTCGGGTTCGCGCGCTTTATCCAAAAGGCCGATGGCACGAAGTACGACGTCATCCCCGGCGGCCGCGGCGGCATCGTTCCGTCCAATCCATAGGACTCGTCATGAGCCGCAGATTCTCAATTGCTGGAGCGGCACTGCTCGTGGCATCCGTCACCATCGCCTCGCTCGGAGCGCGGCAGTCGCCCATCCCGCGAACATCAGACGGCAAACCGGACATGAACGGGGTCTTCTCCACGACCGCAGCGGCTGGACGCCGAGAGTCGATCGCGTTTCAGCCGTGGGCGAAGGAGAAGCACGACGCCTACGTCGGCCGCAAGCTCGCCGACAACCCGACGGCGCGCTGCCTGTCACCCGGCTTGATCAGCCTCACCACCGTCAACTTCTTTCCGATTCAGTTCGTCCAGACGCCGGGCCAGATGGTGATTCTCTACGAGTGGGATCACTTCTTCCGCGTCATCCCGACCGACGGCCGCAAACAGACCGACGATCCGGATCCGCTGCAGTCGCTCGGCCACTCGGCTGGACGCTGGGACGGCGACACGCTGGTGGTGGACGTCGTCGGCTTCAGCGACTACACCTGGATCGACAGCAATGCTGGCGTCCACAGCGACGCCTTGCACGTGGTCGAGCGGTTTCGAATGATCGACAAGGACACCATCGAATACCGGGCGCTGCTCGAGGACCCGAAAGCCTGGACCAAGCCCTGGAACGTCGTCGCGACGCTGAAGCGGCGGCCGCTGACTGACGCGCTGATGGAATACAACTGCACGGAAAACAACAAGGCCGACGATTTCCCGTCGCCCGATACGCTGCTGAAGTAGAGTCCCGCTTCAGCGCGACTGAGAATCCAGGAGACGCGATGCCACGACTTCATCGTATAGGAGCGGCGATCGTATTGGCGCTTGGCGTCGGTGTGTCGGCTCAACGTGGCGGCGCGCTGGCGATTCCGAATCTCGCCGGCAAGGTTCTGACAGTGCTGGGACCGATCGAGCCGGCGACGCTTGGCCCCACGCTCATGCACGAGCACATCTTCATCGACTTCAAAGCGCCGGAGAGCGTCGGCTCGTGGGTGCCGTTGGTGCGACCGCCGCAACCTCCCCAAGCGCAGGCGGGACCAGGCCAGCAAGGCGCGGGAGCAGTTCAGCAGGGGCCCAGAGTGGGCGGCCGCGGCACGCCCGGCTGGAACCTCCTGGACAACTACGACGAGTCGCTGGCAGAAGTGATGGAGTTCAAAAAGGTTGGCGGCGGAACGATCGTTGACGTCACCAACTTCGGCCTGAGCCGAAACCCCGGATGGCTCAAGCGAATTTCCGAGGCGTCCGGCCTGCACGTCGTGATGGGCTCCGGCTGGTATCAGAAGGCGCTGCATCCACCAGACATGACGGATCGGACGGTCGAAGAGCTCACCGACATCATCGTGCGCGACATCGTGGTCGGTGCGCAGGGGACAACCATCAGATCCGGCATCGTCGGCGAGGTCGGCGTGCAGGGCCGGCCGATCACCGAGAACGAGATCAAGAGCATTCGCGCCAGCGCCCGCGCCAGCCGGCTGACCGGCGCCCCAATGACGTTTCACATGGGCGGCGGCACTCAGGAAGAAAAACAGCAGACACTCGATATCGTCGCGTCTGAGGGTGTGGATCTGAACCACGTGGTCATGGGCCACAACGGTTCCGGCGATGTCGGCGCGATGAAACAGATCACCGATCGCGGCGCCTACATCGAGTTCGACTACATTGGCGATGCGCCGCAAACGCCGGACGGGGGAGCGGGGCTGAGGCAGTTGGCAGAGCGGCGCGCCCAACAGATCAAGAACCTCATCGCCGGCGGCCTGACGAATCGAATCCTCGTCGCGCACGACGTCTGCACGCAGCCGCAGCTGAAGAAGAATGGCGGCGGCGGTTTTGTGTTCACCTCGAACCTGGTTGTCCCGGCGCTCAAGGCGCTGGGCGTCGGCGACGAGGTCATCCGGGCGATCATGATTGACAACCCGCGACGCGTGTTGACATTCGTCGCGCCGCAGCCGCCCATGTCGCGGAAATAGGTCCGACTTCGCGTCAAGGAAACCTTACTTGATCGCTCTCGTCGGATCGACGAGGTAGTCGTAGTTCTTCAGGTTCTCCGTGCAGATGTACTCCTCGACCCGCTTGAACTCTGGATGGAAGTTGTAGCGGCTCACGGTGCGCCACGGAGCGACGAAGACGTTGGCGTCCTCCAGGGTGATCTCCCATTCGAGCGAGCCATAGTTGGGACGCCGAATCCGCTCCACCATGCGCAGCGCGTCTGAGTGAAGGAAACCCCCTCCAACCGTGCTCCTGGTGTTGAAGTTGTTCGTCTCGATCACCAGCGTGTCTCCCTCCCAGTGACCCACGGAATCGCCCATCCAGCTCGAAGGCCCGGGCTGATGCGTGGCATCGATCGGGACGACTCGGAAGAGGTGCATGTACTCGTAGAGGA
The DNA here is from genome assembly GCA_036742665.1 of Vicinamibacterales bacterium. Lineage (GTDB taxonomy): Bacteria > Acidobacteriota > Vicinamibacteria > Vicinamibacterales > UBA2999 > Gp6-AA40. The sequence goes on from DAINQP010000134.1 coordinate 3,427, forward strand.
TGACGACCGTGTCAGCGCTCTGGATGATCTGGAAGTTGTAGGGCCCGATGCTCGGCGGCACGTTGTTGGGGCCGCATTCACTGACGACGACATCGGGGTCGGGTGGCGGCGCGATGTACTTCTCCATGCCCGGCTTGAGCGTCGGTCGGTTCGCCGGTTGACCTGACGCGAGAGCCGCCCGGGCATCAGGCGCGCCGGGAACCGCCGGACCACCAGGGCCACCGCGACCAGCGCCGCCGCTTCCAGGACCGCCGAAATTGCTGTACACGCCAGCCAGCTTTGGCTTCCCGTCCGCCATCCGCGGCGTCTCAGTCGGTGTCTCCGTGACCGCTGATGCCGCGATGGGAGTCGTCCCCTCGACGGTCACCGTCACAGTCCTCATGAGCGTGGACCCCACCGACAACGTATAAGTCGTCGTCGCGGCAGGCGTCACGCGGGCGGCGCCACGCGCAACCACGACACCGACCACCGGCGACACCGTCATCCGCGCCGTCCCAGTGTTCTCTGTCGCCCACGCGAGCTCGGCCGATCCACCCGGCTTGATGGTGTCGGGCTTTGCCTCGAAGGAAACGATGCGTGGCTCGGGGCAGGGGAACTGCGGCGGCAGATTGCAGCCGCGCGCGTTCTGCGCGTGCGCCGGGACGAGCGCACACACCGCCGCGGCGAGCGCGATGGCAGCGGAGACGCCGATACGTCTATTCATGGCTGTCTCTAAGACCTCATCTGACGGCCGTCTGGCAGGATGACAACTTCGCAGTACATCGCGGCCGCGCCATTGCGCGCCGGCCGGCCGATGGCGCCGATAGTCTCCCCGACCTTGACGGTGTTGTCCACCCACCCATTCATCGCAAGACCGCGAACACTTTGCATCTCGAGGGCCCAAGTCCTTTTCTTGCCGTCCTTGAGCACTGGTTTACCGTCCTTGTCGATCTCGTCGATGTAAAGGAACGAGTGGGGATTCGTCATCTCGACCGTTACAACGATGCCCCTGATTTGAATCGCTCCCTCCGCACCCGTATATCGTGCCTGCGAATGATGGGCGGACAGCGGCGCGGATGTTGGCGCAACGAGCACGCCGATTCCAACAATGACAATCGCTAGCAGCTTCTGCATGATGTGCCCTGCCCGCCATCGGCGAGCCGACGAGGATCGGAATCAACGAGAAGGTCGGAGCTTTGCCGGGTCGTATACGAGACCGCCCTTCACCACCTGCCAGATGCTCTGCGTGTTGCGGATGTTCTCGAGCGGGTCTCGATCGAGGAGCACGATGTCGGCGAGCTTGCCTGGCGCCAATGTGCCGAGATCCGCGCCAGCGCCGACCTGATCGGCGGCGCGCTCTGTCGCCATGCGGAGGACGTCGATCGGCGCGAACCCGGCATCGGCGAACTGCGCGATCTCCCAGTGCAGCGACAGGCCGAAGAACACGCCGCCCATCAATGAGTCGGTGCCACCGAGGAAATTGACACCGGTTTTCCGCGCGGTCAGCATGCGCTCGAAACCGGCCCGCGCTCGCCCGCGCAACTGCTCGGCGGTGACGCCGGGCCCGCCGCCGCGCCCAGGACCGGCCGATCGCCGCGCCTCTTCGGGGACAAACTCCCGCACGCGCCAGCTCGACTCCCACTCGGGCTCGTTGGCGCGCATCAATGCCCCGTTCCCGACGTTGAGCGTCGGATCGATTGCCGTACCTGTGGCGGCTGCCAGCTTGAGGATGTCGTCGTACGCGGCGGCCGAGTTGTGCTCGAGTGTGCTGAAGCCAAGCAGAATGCGGCGCGTCACTTCTTCCGGTGACAGCCCGTGGCCCACAAGCGGAAGGCCGACGCGATGCGCCTCGTCCGCAACGACCTGCTGCAGATGCCACGGCAGCGACGGATAGACCTTGATGAAGTCCACGCCGGCTGCCTTCCAGTTGCGCACCTCGGCGCGCGCCTCCTGCTCGCTACCGACTTGCAGAAACGCATCGCCCCAGTGCGGCATGAGCCCTTCGAAGATTTCGCCGGCGTAGAAGTAGCGCGGCGCGGGCAGCGCCGTGTTGGTGCTGCGCTCGTCGAGCGCCGTCATCAGGTCGAGCGTTGCGCCGGTGTCGCGGACCGACGTGACACCGAACGCGATGAAGGCGTCCTCATTGGCCTGCTGGTTGGACCACGCGGAGTGGACGTGCGAATCGAACAGGCCGGGTATCGCGTAGCGGCCACCAGCATCGAGCCGTACAGTATTGGCCGGGATCGATTTGCCCTGCTCCGCACCAATCCACTGGATGCGTCCGTTCTGCACCAGCAGCGATGTAGCATCGCCGAACCGGCCGGTGCCGAAGTCGAGCACCCGCACGTGTTGGATAAGCAGCGGGGGCGCTACGTCGCGGGTCACCGCCGCACGGAACGGAATCTCCGTACGCGCACCACCGGCGACTGGCAGGCGCCAGACCTTCCCGGCGTACGTGTAGAGCAGCGCTGACGAATCGGGGGCAAACGAGAAGGAGCGGCCGCCCTCGGTGCTGACGCGTTTCAGCGCGGCATCAACAACGGGCGTCGCACTCATCGGCGCCAGCCAGATCTCCGAGTTGCTTCGAATCGCGAGCCATTTGCCGTCGGGGGAGACGAGCCCCTCGTGCACATGCTTCGTGAGACTGGTCACCGCCTGAGGCGGTGCGCCGGCCTGAAGCGACACGCGATACAGTGCCGCCCATTTCGCGACGCGGCTCGTGAAGTACACGTTCGCACCGTCAGAGGAGAAGTGCGGTCGCGACGTCCACGCGCCGACACCTTGCGCCACTTCCCGCGTCATGCCGTCGGCAACGTTCACAACAATGATGCGATACGGATCGAAAATGCCGCGCGTGTGCTGAAAGACGATTTGCTTTCCGTCTGGACTCCAGCTCGGATAGAGCGGCCACGACGCGCCGCCGACTTGAAACAGCGAGCTGGTCTTGCGCGCGTCGAAATCATAGACACGCAGTTCGCGCTTGCCATTCTCGCTGGCGATGAACGCCAGCCTGCGGCCGTCCGGCGAGAACACGGGATCGCGCGTAAACGCGCCGCTCTCGAGAATCTGATGCGCCCGACCACCACCGACCGGCTGCTCCCACAGGAATCCCGCGCCCATGACGACCAATCGGCGTTGGTCGGGCGCGATCGTGGGACTGAGCACGGCACGAACCGGCGTGGGCGAGGCCGCTGCGGCAGTCGCTTGCCACTTCGTCCGCTCTACCGGCCTCACTTCCATCTTCATCGACGCCGTAAATGGGATGCGCTCAGGAGTACCTGATGGCAATGCCGCGCGCCAGATCTGTCCGCGGTCGCCGAAGAAGACCGAACTGCCGTCGCGCGCGAGTGCGATGCGCGCCGAGAAATCCTGAATGCGCGGACCTGCAGGAGTCGTCGCATTCGTGCTGAACGGCACCCATTGGACGCTGCCTCGGCTGCCGAAGTACACCCCGTCACCCGTGGGCCCCGGCACCACGCGGCCGGGATCGCCGCCGACGGTGACGAGCACCGTATTCGATCCATTCGGCTGGCGGGCTTCGATGCGCGTCTGCTTGATACTCTGGAACATGCCGCCTCCCGGATTGCGCTCGGTCACGCTCCAGGCAAGACGGCCGTCGGGCAGATAGAACAACGACTCGAGCGTGATCGGCGGCCCGAGAACGGTGGGCTGGCCTCCATTCGAGGACACGGTCCGAATTTCGCGAAGCCCGTTGTCCGCGAAGCCCGGCATGAGCTCCATCGAATGGTCTTCGCGCAGCACGTTTCGCGCGTAGGCGATCGTCTTGCCGTCCGGACTCCAGACTGGTCTCGCAGCTTCCACCTCGCGCGACACCTGCACAATCCGTTTGCTGCCGCGATCGAGCACGAAGATGTTCGACCCGCTCCCATCGCGATTCGACGCAAACGCCACGCGCGTTCCATCCGGCGACATCGCCGGGTCGAAATCGTAGGAGGGGCCAAACGTCAACTGCGTTGCCGTTCCACCCGCGACCGGCAGCTCGTACAAATGTCCGATTGCGCTGAAGACGAGCGTGCGGCCATCCGGTGAAACGGCGATAGCCGGCGTCGTCACTTCGCTGGTGTCAATCGTAATGGCGCGGAACAATCCCTGCTGGTGCACACGTACGGGCGCCAGCAGCAAGGTGACGAAGACGAGGAGGGACCAGGAGCGAACCTTCATCAGAACTCGAATTGTCCGCTGAATCGGAACTGCCGCGGCGTTTCGACCAACGTCGGCTTGTGCAGGTTGGCGCCGAACGTAGTGTTGATCGCCGAGACCGCGTTGGTGTTGAAGATGTTGAAGAAATCGGTCATCACCTGGAAACGATAGCGATTCGCGCGGAACAGCTTCGAGAAGCGCATGTCGAACACGTGCCGCATGGAGAAGAACTCGGTCCCCGGCTCCATCAGGGCAATGGTCTTCGTCGCACCGCTGGTCAGCGGCCGCCCGAGTCCTGGAGTGATCACCGCGTTGGTGGCCGCCCAGTTGGCGATCGCCTGCGGTCCGGCCAGCCCGCGGTAAGTGGCGGACACCTGCACATCGTACGGCAGCAGGTACGAGCCATTCAGCTTGAGGTCGGGCCGGTAGGACGTGTCGGTCTCGCAGAACCGGACCTCAGGGCTGTCGATGAAGTCGCAGGCGAGGCTGCCCGCCTGGAAGTTCAGATGCTGGTTGTTGAAGTTGACACCGCCGGAAATGAACGCCTGCGCGAGACGCGCGTTCACCGAGATTTCGTAGCCCGTGACGATGTCCGTCCGGTCGACGTCGAGCGTGTCGGCGAACGTCACGTAGTTCTGCGGTGCGCGAACCACGTTCACATCGTAGAGCCCGCACTGCTGCGAGCCGATGACGTCGCCCGGCAGCATGTTGCCCGCCGGCAGCGTCGTCGGTGGCACCGCCACGCAGAACGGACCGCTGAAGTCGGCCGGCGTGATCGCGCGGTTGTCGGTCACGCGAATGTTGCCCTGGGTTCGACGGTAGTAGAGCGCACCGAGACCGAGCCTCGGAAACAGTTCGTGCTGGATGGAAACGTTGCCCTCCCAGCTGTAACCGCGCTTGAACCATCCACGCAGCACGTCGGGATCGTAGGTGGTGACCGGAACCGGCGTCCCGAATGCGGGGTTTCGCGACGGGCCGATCTCCGTCGTCTGCAGCGACCCATTCGAATTGAAGATGCTCTTGTCGGCGTTCAGGTCGGTCCAGACCCGGGTGTCGGTCGTCGAGATCGCCAGGCTCGGATTGACGGCCCCCGTCAAGTTGACCGTTTCACCGGCGACGAACCGTGAGTAGGCGGCCTTGATCGCTGTCTTGCCATTGCCGAACAAATCGTAGGCTAGGCCGAGCCGCGGGGAGAGATCCTTCCAGTTCAACACGTCCGCGCCGCAGAAGGCGCGGTTCGAGGCACACGAGGCCTCGGCGACCCACAGGTTCCCGGGCAGCAACTGGTCGGGATAACTCGTCATCAGCCAGTCCATCCGCAGGCCGACGTTCGCCGTCATGCGACCGACCGTCCAGCGATCCTGGACGAAGAACGCCCAGTCGCCGTCGATGTCATCGCGCCGATTGGTCGGCACGGTCGCAACAATCTGCAACGGATTGCCGCCCGAGTAATTCAGCACCACGTCTCCGACGACGTTCGCCGGCCGATGGTAGGAGCCGCGCAACAGGGAGAATCCACCCTTGATCGAGTGTGAGCCGGTCACGTACGTTGCCGTGCTCCTGAGCTCCCATGAGTTCGATGCGTTGGCATCGCTGACACTCGGGGCCCCGCCGATCAACTGCTGCGTGGAGATCTCGAGAATCGCGAGCGCAGCTGGCGCCGACGTCATGCCGGTCCGGCTCGGCACACCAGGGTCCTCGAGGAACCGCGCCGACCACGGCTCGAGGCCATCACGGTAGTTGTTATTGGTATCGCGTTGGCTCCACAGATAGGAGGTTTCGAGCAGCAGGCGCGACGTGTGCGTCCGGGTCCAGCGGGCGCCGACCTGATCGTTGCTCGGAACGGCGAGTGCCAGCGTCGACTCGGGCGGCGGGTTGATCCCCAGCAGCGGACTGCCGAAGTACGGGGTCTTCGAGTCCTGCCGCTCGTAGTGCCCGGCGACCTTGTCCTTCTGAGACCCCTGCCACGTGAGCCGCTGCACGAAGCTATACGCGCGATTGATGTTGACGGCGGGGCGTGACGAGTCGGCACGGTAGGCGTACGGCGATGGATCGGCATCGTAGAAGCTGCCCACGACCTGCGTATCGCTGCCATTGTTCTGATACGTCGTCTGGAACCACAGTCGATCGCGGGCGATCGGTCCACCGACGCTCGGGTTGAAGTCCCACAACTTGATCGTCTTCGGCGGCTCGGTGAGTCCCTGCGACCGCAGGTAATCGTCGATGTTGCTCGATTGCCAGTCGTCCCTGGTGTAGGTGCTGAAGATCGAGCCGCGCAACTGGTTGCCGCCATCCTTGGGAATCAGGTTGATGCGGATCCCCGGTTGCCCGACCTCGGCGCTGTCGATGTTCGTCGAGAAGCTGTACTCCTGATACATGCTGCTGCTGGAGGGTGCAGTGGTGAGGCTTGGCCCCGCACCAATCAGATTCGACGCCCGCATGCCGTCCACCATGGTCACTGAATCGCTGGTGCCGCGGAAGTTTGTGGCGAAGAAGCCTGGTGAGGTGCCCGGGATGGTATTGAGAATCGCTGCCGGCGTACGACCAGTCGGAAGCGCGTCCAGCATGTCGCGCGTGTAGACGCGCGGTGCGGCGACGCTCTGCACGTCCACAACGGGCGCGACTGCGGCGACCGTGATCACTTCCTCGATGCCGCCCACGCCGAGCTCCGCGTTGATGTTGGCGGTGAAGTCGCTGGTCAGCTCGATGCCTTCTCGACGGACGGTTCTGAATCCGCCGAGCGTGAACGTCACTGTGTATGTGCCCGGCCGCAGATTGACGATGCTGAAACGTCCCGCGTCATTGGTGACGACGCTGCGCGTCTGCTCGATGAGCGCGCCGCTCGAGGCTTCGACAGTCACGCCCGGCAGCACGCTGCCACTCGCGTCGGTCACGATTCCGGCGATCGCCTGCGCCGACACCGACAGCGGAAGGAGCATCACGAGCGCGATGCACAACGCGAATGAGCGGGTCCATCGAGTCATTGACAGGTCTCCATGAAGGTGTCGAAAGGTGGCTAAAACTACTACGCAGTTCCGTGTAGTCAAGCGCTTTCCGACCTGTGCGAAACGGTCCCTGGCTCACTCGTTCCGTCCCGGTGATCCATGGTTCGTCCCACACCGCTTTGAGGCGCGCGCCGCGGCGCGTATACGCAATGCACCATGAGACGCACACCACTGTTTGCCGTTTTAGCGATCGCGCTCGTCCTACAACTGCGTAGCGATGCGGGTCAGGATCAACACGCGCGATCGTCACGACCGCTGCAGCACTTCGACGAGACGACGCTCTCGAAGCCGGCGTATCGCGTCCGCATCGAGAACGACGTGCACGTGACGATGCGCGACGGCGTGAACGTGTCGGTGGACATCTATCGTCCCGATGCGCCGGGCCGTTTTCCATCGATCCTGATCAGGACGCCGTACAACAACAACACCGATCAGGCAGTTGCGCAGGGCAAGTGGTTCGCCGAGCGCGGCTACGTGATGGTTCAGGCGGACGTGCGCGGCAAGTTCGATTCCGCCGGCGACTTCTATCCGTTCAAGAATGAGCCGGACGATGGCTTCGACACCGACGAGTGGATCGCGAAGCAGCCATGGTTCGATGGCAAGCTCGGGACGATGGGCGGGTCGTATGTGGGGTTCACCCAGTGGAGCCAGGCGATTCGCGGCAGCAAGTACCTGACCGCGATGGCGGCGACAGTGACCACGCCTGATACGTACGGAAACTGGTTCTACACGAACGGTGCGTTGAACTACGCCTTCGCGTTGTCATGGGGAGCGGTGTCGATCGACGGCCGCGTCGCGCAATTCACCGGTGCATACGACTGGCCGTCCGTGTACCGGACGCTGCCCATAACCAGCGCGCCCGCGGCGGCAGGACATCGTGCGCCGCACTATCGCGACTGGGTGACGCACCCCACTCGCGACGCGCACTGGAGCGCCCTCAGTCACGAGGACAAGTACGACTCGATCAGAGTGCCGATTCTGACCGTCGAAGGCTGGTACGACATCTTTCTGCGCGGCGCGCTGCAGGATCACATGGCTGTGCGGAGCAAAGCGACGAGCGATGTTGCACGACAGGGCAAACGGCTGCTCATCGGCCCGTGGGTCCACTCGACCGGACGACGCAACAACACGCCGGCAGGCCAGGCAGCAGATCCGAATGCCGTGGACTTCGGCGCGGCGGCCGAGGTCGATCTCCAACGAGTGTACTTGCGCTGGTTCGATTACTGGCTGAAAGGGACCAACAACGGCGTCCCGAATGATCCACCGGTGCGCATCTTCGTGATGGGCGAGAACTATTGGCGCGACGAGCAAGAGTGGCCACTGGCGCGGACGAAATACACCAACTACTACCTGGCAAGCGGTGGACGGGCGAACTCCCTGCTCGGCGACGGACGTTTGTCCACGTCGCGTCCCTCAGGGGTCGACACGGACACCTACGTCTACGATCCGGAGAATCCCGTGCCGACCCTGGGTGGCAATCTGTGCTGCGCGCAACAGGTGCCGAGCGGACCGTGGGATCAGCGCGCCGCCGAACGCCGCGACGACGTCCTGGTGTTTAGTTCGGAGCCGCTGACCGCACCGGTCGAAGTCACCGGGCCCATCGTCATGAAGCTGCATGCGTCGACCACAGCACGCGACACGGACTGGACCGCAAAGCTCGTTGATGTTGGCCCCGACGGCTTTGCGCGCAACGTGCAAGACGGGATCGTCCGCGCCCGCTATCGCGCCGCGGCTGGCGCGGCCGGCAGCGGGATCGAGCCGGGCCGCGTTTACGAGTACACCATCGACATGTGGGCGACGAGCAACACGTTCCTGCCCGGCCATCGCATCCGGCTCGAGGTGTCGAGCAGCAATTTCCCGCGGTTCGATCGCAATCTCAATACCGGTGAGGATCAGGCGACGGCAACGCGCATGCAGAAGGCCGCGCAGACCGTGTACCACAGCGAGCGATATCCGTCGCATGTGGTGTTGCCGGTGATTCCGAAGTAGTCCGCGTAGTGTCCGGCTTCAGCCGGACGAGTCATTTTTTATCGAACCAGCGGGTTTCGTGGACCACGATGCGACCGTCGTTGTCGAACCGGAGGATGCTCGACGTGATCGAGCGGCCGTCCTCGGACAGCCGCCGTACGATGATGCCGTTCAGCGAGCCGTCTTTTCGCATGGCAATCCTCAGCCGGGTTCGAGGGTCCAGCTTTCGCAACTGCAGCGGCCCTTCGCTGGCGGTTGTCCCGTCCACGGTCATCTTGATCGTGCCAAACGCGCCGTCATACACACCGCGGTAATCCGTGTGCTCGGTCTCACCTTTCGCGGTGACGGCGTCCGACGCGTAGATTTCCTCGCCGTTCACGTGACGATAGGTAACCGTCTCGCTCTTCGACGCCGTCTGCGGCGAGACCATCGTCGATTTCGCGACGTTCAGCGTCCACGTGCCCGAGAACGCGTCGCGCTCCTGGCCCCTCACCATCGCTGCCACCAGCAACACCAGCGTCGTACTCGCGACTAGCGCTCGTCTCATGGTCCACCCTCCTCGCGGGCACAGTGATAGCACACGGGTTGACCGTCGAATAGCGAGGTGGGACGAGCACCGGGGACAGGGCGCGGAGCGCCGCAGCGAGGGACGAAGCGCCCGGACAACGTCTCAGAGCTCGCGGGTCATCTCGATCATCGTGCGACGGAATCCAAGTTTTGCGAACAAGCGCTGCGCACGTTCGTTCTTCTCGGCGGTGCCGAGGATGACGCGCGGCGCGCCGCGTTCAGTGAGCCACTGCATCGCTGCTGCCATCAGCGCAGTGGCTGTACCGGCGCGGCGGTTCGGCTCTTCGACGACGATGTCATGGATGAATCCGCAGGCGTCGCGCAGTTCCTTCCATGAGATCGGCTCGAGCGCGGCGTAGACGTAGCCGACGATCTGGCCCTCCTGCTCGGCGACATAGACCACCACGTCCTGATCTTTGAGCTGCCGGCCGAGGAACCAGGCATAGCCCTCTGCGGCGTCCGTGCCTGCACTCATGAAGCGCTGCGGATCGAACTCGTAGTGCGTGCGCATGAGAAGCGCACCGAGACGTCCGAGCGCCGGCAGATCAGCAGGAGTGGCGAGACGAATGGTCATGGGACGGTCCGGCTAACCGCCTTCGCTAAGGCTACGGCGGTCAAGAAGCCGGATACTACGGTACAAGAACGTGGAGCTCGGCGCCGTACAGCATCGTCCGATCGTGATCGCGCGCCGCCCAGGTTAACAACGTCGCGACAGCGGGCCTCACGATGGCATCGTGCGCGATCTTGCCGTTCACGGTCACGCGCACGGGTTTGCTGAAGTCGATCACGTCTGGAGATAGCAACAGGGTGAACGCCTGCACACCGCGAGTCTTCACGTCGAAGGCGTTCCCCGTACGCGCCGTATCCACGCGCCCCGACGGCTTCTCGTGCTCGAACAGGGTTCGCTCCATGACCGGAACGGGTTGATACGTGTTGATGTCAGGGAGCGCGACATCGGACTGCCGCTTGCCGAGCCGGTCGATCACCAGCCAGCGGAAACGATTGTAGCGATCGGTGCGCTCGGTCTCCCACGAGATGCGCTCCGGATGCGCCTGACGCGGGTGCGCGGCGACCCACGCCTCATAACCGGCACGCTCCTGTGGCCACCAGCTCACGTTGTGACCGGCATCGGGATACACCTTGAACTCGTACGGCACGCCGGCACGCTTGAACATCGACACCAACGGCTCGACGGATGCCGCCGGATACAACGGATCCTTCCCGCCATTGACGATGTGGAGCGGACAGTTCACGAGGTTGCCCACATAGAGTTGACCGTCGGCGCCGGTATCCGGATTGGCGATCACAAGCGGATGACCGTTGAGCGGCATGCACGCCGACCACGCAGTCGCTTGGCGCATCGCGAAGAAATACACGCCGGTGCCGCCATCGGAGATACCGGTAATGTAGGTGCGCGACTCGTCCACGTTGTAGTCGCGCTTCACGCGCGCGATCAGCCGCGTGATGTTCTCCACCTGACCGAGGTTCCACCACTGTGACGAGGACCACGCGCGCGGGTGCAGCACGATCTCGCCCGCGCTCTGAATCCGGTTGGTCAGCGGCCTCGCCGGCGGATCGTTCGGTCCTGGTGCTTCACGGCCGACGCCACCGTGCAGGCTCACCCGCAGCGGCCAGGCGCGTGCGGGGTCGTAGTCCGCCGGCACTTCGAGGACGTTGTCGAGCGAGAGGCCGTGATCGCGTGTCGGCATGTCGATGCGGCCAGTCTTCTGTTTGGCGTATGGCGGTCCGGCTCGGAGCCGCGCACGAATGTCGTCGAAGCCGGCGCCAGACGCTACGACCGTTTTCGCTGCTCTCTCAGCGTCACCAATGTCGTCGGCGTCCCAGAACGCACGGATCGCCGCGTCGAGACGCACTGGCGGTGAGCGCTGCGCCGATAGCATGGCGGCCGATCCGACGACCACCAGGGCGGCGAGCAATCGTGGCCATTTCATGGCCGAAATCTTACCCTCCGCCTCCGCCGCAGGCTACGGCGGGACAGGCCGCGTTCGCCGTGAGGGTACGGCGAGGCAAGCCTTGAGAGTCAAACACGTGTTTGATACGATTGTTTTAATCACATGAAACGTCTGCTGCGCCTGATCCCCCTCCTTGTCATCGCCGGTGTCGCCTACGCCACGTGGTGGTATACCAGCCGGCCACCGACGTCGTTGACGCTCACCGGTGTGGTCACTACCAATCACATCGTGGTCAGCCCGCAGATTACCGGCCGCATCACGCAATTGATGGCCCAGGAGGGGGATGCGGTGAAAGCCGGCCAGCTGATCGCCGTTCTGTCGCCGGACGAACTGCGCGAGGAGCGCGCCTTCTATTCGTTCAGCGCGGAGGGCGCCGGTTCGCAGGTTGCAGAGAGCGAAGCGGCGCTCCGCCTGCAGGAGCGGCAGAGCGGAGACCAGATTGCGCAAGCCGAGGCAACGCTCGCCTCCACCGAGTCGCAACTCGCCGCCACGATGGCCGAGCTCGAGAACTCGAAGGTCATTTTCGAGCGCACGCAGCGGATGATGAAGGAAGGCGTGGACACCGCCCAGGCGCTGGACACTGCGCGCACCAACTACGACGTGAACAAGTCGCGGCTCGCGGCGCTGCAGAAACAGATCGAGGCGCAGAAGGCGGCGGTGGCCCTTGCCAAATCCAGCGCGGAGCAAGTGGCGATGCGAAAGAGCCAGGTCGCCTCAAACCGCAAGCAGCAGGCGGCCGCGGCTGCGCAGCGGGCCCGGGCGGATGTGCGCCTCGCCTACACCGAGATTCATGCGCCCATAGATGGCATCGTCGACGTCCGCGCGGCGCTCCCCGGTGAGGTAGTCAATGCGGGCCAGCCGGTCGTGACACTCATCAATCCCGACGACCTGTGGGTGCGCATCGACGTCGAGGAGACCTACATCGATCGCATGCGAAATGGCGACACGCTCACGATTCGCCTCCCGTCAGGCGCCGAGCTCGAGGGCACCGTCTTCTACCGCGCCGCCGATGCGGGTTTCGCGACGCAGCGCGACGTGAGTCGCACGAAACGCGACATCAAAACATTCGAGGTCCGTCTACGAGTGGACAACAAGGATCGCCGGCTGGCTGTCGGCATGACGGCGTACGTGTTGTTGCCGTTGGCGTGAGGTCCGCCTGAAGGCGGACGCTACATGGTCCGCCTGAAGGCGGATACTACATCATGAGCAATGCGATCGAAGTTCGGGACATCGTCAAGAAGTTCGGCGACTTCACTGCCGTCAAGGGCATCACCTTCGAGGTCAAGGCGGGCGAGATCTTTGGTCTGCTCGGTCCAAACGGCGCGGGCAAGTCCACGCTCATTCGCATGATGGTCACGCTGTTGCCGCCCTCGGCGGGAACGGCGCTCATCTACGGCCACGACGTCGTGAAGGAATCCGACGAAGTTCGCCACTCCATCGGTGTCATTCCCCAGGCGATGACCAGCGACCTCGAGCTGACCGTCTACGAGAACCTGCTGATCTTCGCCAAGCTGTACGGCGTGCCGCGCGACACGCGTTCTCGGCTCATCGCCGAACTGCTCGAGGCCGTCGAGCTCACGCAGTGGGCCGACAAGCCGGTGAAGAACCTGTCCGGCGGTATGCGCCGTCGCGTCGAAATCGCGCGCGGCCTGGTGCATGAGCCTCGTGTGTTCTTCCTCGATGAGCCGACGACCGGGCTCGATCCGGTGTCGCGCACCGCCGTGTGGGGGATGCTGCGCAAGATCAAGTCGCAACGCGACCTCACGGTGCTGATCACGACACACTACATGGACGAAGCCGACAAGCTCTGCGATCGCATTGCGATCGTCGACCACG
>DAINQP010000135.1:0-16877 GCA_036742665.1 Vicinamibacterales bacterium
CCTTCTCGGCCGGCGGATCGACCTTGATCGCCTGGAAGCGGCGCTCGAGCGAGCGATCCTTCTCGATGTACTTCCGGTACTCGGCGGGCGTCGTCGCGCCGATGCAGCGGATTTCGCCGCGCGACAGCGCCGGTTTCAGGATGTTGGCTGCGTCGAGCGAGCCTTCGGCCGACCCTGCCCCCACGAGCGTGTGCAGCTCGTCGATGAACACGATGATGTTCGGGTTCTCGGTCAGCTCCTTCATGATCGCCTTGAGGCGCTCTTCGAACTGACCGCGATACTTGGTGCCTGCGACGATCAACGAGATATCGAGCGCCAGGATCCGCTTGTCGGCGAGGAAGTGCGGCACGTCCCCATAGACGATCTTCTGTGCGAGGCCTTCAACGATGGCCGTCTTGCCAACGCCCGGCTCGCCGATGAGCACGGCGTTGTTCTTCGTGCGGCGGCAGAGTACCTGCTGCACCCGTTCGAGCTCGTAATCTCGGCCGACCAGCGGATCGAGCTGGTTCTTCATTGCGGCCTCGGTCAGGTCGCGGCTGAATTCGGCGAGGAGCGGGGTTTCCTTGACCCGCGTCAGAGTGGTCTTCTCGTTCAACAGCTGGACGATGTCCTCTCGCACCGTGTGGAGCCGCATTCCCTTTTCCATCAGGATGGAGGCGGCCACACTGCGCTCTTCGCGCAGGATGCCAAGCAGAAGGTGCTCGGTGCCAATGTAGTTATGCAGCAGCCGATCAGCTTCCTCAGCGGCACATTGGAGGACGCGCTTGGTTTCAGCGCTGAACGGAATTTCGACAGAGGTCGAGACCTTCTCGCGGAAGACCGTCCGACCTTCGATTTCCTTGCGGATATTCTCGAGGGACAGGTGCGAACGAGCAAAAATCCGGCTCGTCAGCCCTTTTCCTTCGCGAATCAGGCCGAGAAGGAGGTGCTCGGTCTCAATTGAGATACTTCCGAGCTGGCTGGCCTCATATCGGGCAAAGAAGAGAACCCGTCGCGCCCGTTCCGTATAACGTTCGAACATCCGGCCTGCCTAGGGTTTGAGGTCACTGAGTTACTCAGAACCTCGTGTGATTCATTATAAGGCAAAGCTTCGGCGATACAATGGGCCCTCGCGTCTAAGTCCCACGTGCCCTTGGATTTCGACGCATCCCTTCGGGCAGATGCCTCCGCTGCCGTGCTTCCTGATCCATACGACGCGCGTCCTGCCTCCGTGGTGCCGTCTCCCCTTGACAGGCATGTTATCGGCACGTAGTGCCACTCTCTTGCCTCCCATTTCACGAAACGTGCCTACCGACACAGCGGAATACCGTCTTGTCGATGATGGCCCGCTCGGCGACGTCGTCGTAGGCAAGAAAGTGCGTGGACTGCCGATGTTTCGCGTGCGCTTCGGGGGCGTCATAGACCTCGTGCAGTATCCAACGACCCGGGTCAGTCACGTCTTGACTGACGTCAAAGCGCCGACACCCTTCGTCGTTCGCTACGGATTCCCGTGCGTTGTGGAGCAATGCCTGTTCAAACTCCGTCCGCATTTCCGGACGGATGGTTACGACGACGAGGACGATGTGCATGGACTAGATGGTAGTCGGTAGCTGGTGGCTCGTAGCGGGTTCAAGGTTCTTGCTACCAGCTACCGCCTACCAGCTACCATCTAGCCCCATGTCACAAACGATTGGCTTCATCGGACTCGGACTCATGGGCCGGCCCATGGCGAAGAATCTTCTGAAAGCTGGGTACAAACTGGTCGTCAACAGTAGAAGTCAGGGGCCGGTGGACGACCTCGTCGCCTCGGGCGCGACCCGCGCGATCACACCCGCCGACGTCGCGCGTCAGGCGACCGTCATCATCACGATGGTCCCCGACTCTCCCGATGTCGAACTTGTGCTCGACGGCCCAGGCGGCGTCTTTTTGGCACTGCAGCCGGGAGCGACCATCATCGACATGAGCAGCATCGCTCCAAATGTTGCCCGGCGACTGGCCGACCGCGCCAAGTCACTTGGCGCGACGATGCTCGACGCGCCGGTCAGTGGTGGCGACGTCGGCGCCATCAACGGCACGTTGTCGATCATGGTGGGCGGCGATGCGAACGCGTTCGCGAAGGCGAAGCCCATCCTCGATGTCATGGGGAGTCCCGAGAAGGTGGTCTATATCGGCGAATCGGGTTCGGGGCAACTCTGCAAACTGTGCAACCAGATGGTGATCGGTGGCACGCTCGCAGTTGTGGCCGAGGCCCTCGCCCTCGCGCGCAAGGCCAACGTTGACGCCGCAAAGGTTCGTGAGGCGCTCCTCGGCGGGTTCGCGCAGAGCCGCGTGCTCGAAGTACACGGTGAGAGAGCCCTGAAGAATACCTACAAGCCTGGCTTCTATACCCATCTCTTCGCAAAGGACATGCGCAACGTCGTCGCGACGCTGGCCGAGCACGAAACACCTGCGCCAGTCACGGCTATCGTCCAACAGTTGCTGCACGCCACGATGGCCGCCGGACGCGGTAACGAAGACAATTCGGTGATGGCGAAGACCGTATTCGAAATGGCAGGACTCAAGTAGGGAGGACGTCGATGCGGCATTCACGCGCTCGGCTCGTACTGGAACTCCTCATCATCGCGCTGCTCGCGCCGTCGTTCGCGCGAGCGGAAGTGACCAAGGTCACGATCGCTTCGCGAGCCGTTGTCGCGAACGGCCAGCCGTTTGGTTCAGTGGGCTCGTACGAAAAGTTGGCCGGTACGATCGAGTTCGCGCTTGATCCCGCCAACCCCCACAACAAGCCGATCGCCGACCTCGGCACAGCGGCGCGCGGCAACGATGGACGCGTGCATTTCAGCGCCGATCTCTACGTGCTGCAGCCGGTGGACACGGCACGCGGTAACGGCACCCTGCTCTTCGAGATCGCAAACCGCGGACGCAAAGGCATCCTCGGTCGCTTCAATCGCGCCGCAGGCAGTCCAGATCCGACGGCGCCTGGTGACTTCGGCGACGGCTTCTTGATGAAGGATGGCTATACCGTGGTCTGGGTCGGCTGGCAATTCGACGTCGAGCCGCCGCTGCTGCGGGTCGCCGCCCCCGCTGCGCACGTGACCGGTCGCGTGCGCTTCTCCTTCATCCCCGACGAGAAACGCACAGAGATGACGCCGGCCGACCTGCCGAACTATCCACCCGCGACGGCGAACGATCCCACCGCGACGCTGACCGTGCGCGACCGCAATTGGGACAAGCCGACCGTCGTTCCGCGTGCAATGTGGCGCTTTGCCGAAGCAACCGGGCGGCCGCGCATCGTTCTCGATAACGGATTCGAGCCTGGCCGTGTGTATGAAATCGACTACCCCGCCACCGGTGCGCACGTCGCCGGTGTCGGACTCGCGGCGATTCGTGATGCGGCGTCGGCGTTTCTCCACGGCGCCGACATGCCGGTGCGCGGACGATCCGCCTACGTCTTCGGCGTTTCGCAGAGCGGCCGTTTCCTGCGTCAGTTCCTCCACGACGGCTTCAATGTCGACGAGCGAGATCGACGCGTCTTCGATCTCGTGTGGCCGCACATTGCCGGCGCGGGACAGGGATCATTCAACGAACGGTTCGCCACGCCCGGCTACTCATCGTTCCCGGCCACCCGGTTTCCGTTCACCGATCTCGAGCAGCGCAACCCACAGGGTGCACGCGACGGCATCCTGGCGGCGTACAAGCCGGCGCAGATGCCGAACGTGATCTACACCAATACGCCAGTCGAGTACTGGGGCCAGGGTCGCGCCGCGGCGTTGACGCATACGACCATCGACGGACAGTCCGACGCGATGCTCCCTGACAACGTGCGCATCTATCTGCTCTCAGGCACGCAGCATGGTGAGTCGACATTTCCTCCGGCGTTCGGTGCCGGGCAGGCGATGGGCAATCCCACGCCTCAGGCAAACGTGATGCGCGCGTTACTGCGTGCGGCGCATCAGTGGACGGCCTCGGGTGTGCGTCCGCCCGATAGCCGTTATCCGCGGCGACGCGGCGGCACGCTTGTACCGATTACGTCGGTTCGGTTCCCGGCGATTCCAGGTCTCGGCGATCCGCGCGTGATCGAAGGACCGGGACAGATGATCAACGAGAGGTTCTCGGTACTGCCCTTCCTCGTTCCGCAGGTGGATGCCGACGGCAACGAGCTCGCCGGTATTCGCGTCGCGGAGGTGTCGGTGCCGCTTGCCACGACGACTGGCTGGAATTTCCGCGCCGAGCGCATCGGTAATCCGACGACGATCGTCGCGCTGCTCGGTTCATATGTGCCGCTCGCACGGACACGGGCCGAACGGGAGGCGCGCCACGATCCGCGCCCGTCCATTGAAGAGCGGTACAAAGGTCGCGACGATTATCTACAGCGTATCCGCACCGCCGCGAACGCGCTGGTCAAGGAACGCTTCATCCTCGAGCAGGACGTCGAGGACGTCGTGCAGCGAGCGACGAAGCATTGGGAGTACGTGAATCGGGCGACGCAGACGAATTAACCGGCGAGCCTAAAAGGCAAGACCCGCCCTATAGGTGTCCATTCTCTGCAGCCGTAGGCCGGGTCTTGGTTTTCAGGCCCGGCGTCACGCGGGATGCAATTGCCCGCGCTCCATGCGCAACACGCGATCGCACGCCGCCGCGAGCCGCGGATTGTGTGTCGCGATGATCGACGTGAGCTGACGTTCCCTGTGCATTTCGCGAAGCAGATCGTGCAGCGAGTCAGCGGTGTGCTCGTCGAGATCGCCAGTCGGCTCGTCAGCGAGAAGCAGCGCCGGGCCCATTACCAGCGCACGTGCGACGGCGACACGCTGTTGCTCGCCGCCGGACAACATGCCCGGCCGGTGCTCGAGACGTTCGGCTAATCCCACACGCCCGAGCAATTCCGTTGCCCGCGTCCGCGCTTCTTTCAGCGGACGACGCGCGATGCGCATCGGCATCTCGACGTTTTCTGCGGCGTCGAACTCCGGCAACAAGTGATGGAACTGAAAGACGAACCCGACGTTTCGATTGCGGAACTCGACCAGTGCGCCATCGCTCAAGGCGCGGAGGTCAGTATCGGACACGCGAATCTGACCCGTGTCGGTACGATCGAGTCCGCCCAGCAGGTGCAGCAGTGTGCTCTTCCCGACGCCTGACGCACCGACGACCGCCACCATTTCGCCCTGCGCGACGCTCAACTCGAGGTCGCGCAACACGTGCAGACGCTGCAGCCCGACTTCGTAGGTTTTGTTGAGACCGCTGACCTCGACAAACGCCATGCGCTATTCCGCGCGGAGCGCTTGAACCGGATCGAGCGCCGAGGCCTGGCGTGAAGGATAGATCGTCGCAAGGAAGCAAATCAGAATCGTGGCGACCACGACGGTGAGCAGATCCCACGGGAGCACGACAAACGGGACGTGAGAGACCTGATAAACGTCCATAGGGATCTGAATCAGTTGGTAGTGATCAAGAACCCAGCACAGCGCCAATCCACTCAACGCGCCGACCGTCGTCCCGACGACGCCAATCACCAGACCCTGCATCATGAAGATACTCATGACCCGCTTCGACGAGGTGCCCATGGTCTTGAGGATGGCGATGTCCCGGCTCTTCTGCCTGACCAGCAGGATGAGCGACGAGATGATGTTCAACGCACCGACCATGACGATGAGACCGATGGTGATCGAGATCGCCATCTTCTCCAGCCAGAGAGCCGAGAAGAGCGACTGGTTCATCCGGGACCAGTCGTCAGCGGAATACTTGTCGCCCAATTCGGTTTCAATCTTCCTGGCGATGCCGTTCGCGCCGTAGATGTCGTTCACGCGCAGCTGAATCAGGTCGGGGTGATCCTTGGCGAGGAGTCGTTTGGCCAGATCGAGCGACACGAAACCGTACGCAGAGTCGAACTCGAAGAGACCGAGGGCAAAGATCCCCGCGACGCGCAACGTGCGTCCGCGCCCGTTCATGATGCCACCTGGTGTCAACGTCGCAGTCGCGGTGGTGACGTCGACGAGGTCACCGACCTTGACTCCGATCTGCTTGGCGAGATCGCGGCCGAGGAGGATTCCGGGACGTTCGTCTTCCGCGCCTTCGAGCGCGAGAAGCTTGCCCTGTTGCATGGTCCGCTCGATGTCCGTGACGTGACCTTCGAGGACGGGGTCGATACCTTTGAGCGTAATGAACGCCGTCTCGCTGCCACTCGAGACAATGGCCTTGCCGAATATGGCTGGACCGGCTCCGGCTATGCCAGGGAACTGGCTCAGCCGTTGGACCTCGGCGTGATAGTCGTCAATCCCGCCGATCTTCCACATGTAGATATGCGCCGTTGAACCGAGGATCCGGTTGCGAAGCTCCCCTTGAAGTCCAGTCATTAGGGCCAGCGCCACCACCAGCGCCAAAACGCCCACGGCCACGCCGATCGTCGAGAACAGAGACACGCGGGAGATCGATGCGTGCTGTCGGCGCGCGAGGAGGTAACGGAGGGCGACGAACAGCTCAAACGACACGATGACCACCCACTTATACCAGCTCCTCAACGAATCAGACTGTGCTCAGAGTCCAGGTCTTGCGTGACAAGAGTCAGCCTGCTGGCGAACTTGTCAACCCAATCACAAGAGATTTGGCCCCTCTGCATAAAATCACACTTTGGCACGTACCCCGCTAACAGTCTCGTCGTGGCTCAGGCGCCTAAGACAAAGATTGTTGCTGCGTTCGGGAAACGGGTTTGGGTTTCTCCTAAAGTTGATAAGGCGACGCGAGACGCCACATTGGAGTTCGCGTCGGAGCTGACCCCCAAGGATTCCAGCGCTGCCCCCAGGTTCGATCGCCGCCTCCTCGCGGGAGTTGCTCTGGGCGTTGTCGCGATTGCCCTTATTACAGCTGGAGTGTACTGGAAAGATCGATGGCAGGTGCCGGCCGCCGCGGCGGGAGGCAGCCTTCGCATCGAGTCGGATCCGGCCGGCGCCGAGGTCCGATTGAACGGGGCCGCCAGGGGTAAGACTCCGCTCTCGCTGTCTGTACCGGCAGGGAGCTACTCGCTCAGCGTCCGGAACGGCTCGAATATCAAGGAACTGCCGGTATCGGTCACGAACGGGGCAACGACAGTCCACCACATCACGTGGGCTGACACGCCGCCGGGGGTGGTTACCGACACCGGGAACCTCTCGGTCGGCACCGATCCTCCGGGCAGTGACGTCATGGTCGATGGTGAGCGGCGCGGTGTCGCGCCGCTGACACTGCGCAATCTCTCGGTCGGGCAGCATCGCGTCGTCGTGCGCGCGGGTGGCACCACCCACACTCGCACCGTGCAGATCGAGGTTGGCACGACCGCGTCGTTGTTCTTCGGCGGCACGCCGGCTGCGGTGCCCGGATCGATCGCGATTGCCTCGCCCGTACCAATCCAGCTCTTCGAAGACAAGCGATTGATCGGGACGAGCGACATGGACCGCATCATGTTGTCAGCCGGTGAACACGTCATCGAACTGGCCGCAGACAGCGTTGGATACCGGTCAACGCGGACCGTCCGTGTCACGGCTGGCCAGACCGCCGCGCTCGCCGTTGACTTCCCGCGCGCGCCGTTGAGCATCAATGCGATCCCATGGGCTGAGGTCTTCATCGACGGCACACGATTCGGCGAGACGCCGCTGGGCAATCTGCCGCAGACGCTCGGGCCCCACGAAATCGTCTTCCGTCATCCGCAGCTTGGCGAACGGCGTGTGAACGCAATGGTGACATTGAAAGAGACCACTCGGATCTCCATCGACATGAGGCAGCGATGAACGTTGCGCTTTCTCATCGACTGGCCTATGCGCTATGTGCCGTCGCATTGCTCTGCGCGGCGGCCACCGTCTCTGCACAGGAGCCGCTGACCAAAGCCAAGGCGCTGTACGATGCTGCCAATTACGAGGAAGCATTGACGGTGCTCGCGCCCGTGCACGAGCCCGAGGCGCAGCAGTACAAAGCGCTCTGCATGCTGGCCCTTGGTCGCGCGCAAGACGCCACCGGCGCAGTGGACTCGCTCATCGCGGCGGCGCCGACGTTCGAGCCGTCCACCGACGACGTGCCACCCCGATTCGTTTCCCTGGTCTCCGATGCCAAGAAGAGACTGCTCCCGGGCATTGCGCGCAAGACATTCAACGAAGCCCGCGACCAGTTCAAGAGCGGCGATCGTGCAGAGGCCGTGAAGAAGTTCGATCTCGTCGTGACGCTCGCATCGGCAGCCGGATTCAAGGATACGTCCGACGCCGAAGACCTGCGGACCCTCGCCTCCGGCTTCATCGAGCTTGCGCGCGCCACTCCGCCCGCACGTCCCGAACCGAAGGCGCCCGCACCGGAACTACGGGTTGTGGACGGGACACCTGCTGCCGCACCACCGGCACCCACGACGGCCACGGCACTCCGATCGTCAGCCCCGGTTCCCGAGCCCGCAATGGAAGTGAGCCAGCCGGTGGTTGTTCGTCAGACGATTCCGGCCATTCCATCGGGCATTTCGGGGATGAGCAGCCCCACCGCATCGGTCCGAGTGGAAATTGGAACGGATGGACGAGTGGTTAATGCGTCAATGCAGCAGACGTCGCATCCGCTGTACGACCGGCTGGTGCTGCAGGCGACGCGCGAGTGGCTTTACACACCGGCGATGCTCAACGGCCGCCCGGTCCCTTCGGAGAAGGTCGTCACGATTCAACTGCGATAGCGTCTGCGCGTCGTGTCCGGCTTGAGCGGATGTCGTGTCCGGCTTCCGCCGGACTCTTCATCGCGGTCGCATAAGCGGAAACAAAATCACATCGCGGATCGATGGACTGTTCGTGAGCAACATCACCAGCCGATCGATGCCGATGCCTTCCCCGCCTGTCGGCGGCAGCCCGTACTCCAACGCGCGAATGTAATCCTCATCCATGGCGTGGGCCTCTTCGTTGCCGCCCGCGCGTTGACGCAGCTGCTCTTCAAACCGGCGCCGCTGCTCGACAGGGTCGTTGAGCTCACTGAAAGCATTGGCTACCTCGAAACCGCCGATGTAAAGCTCGAAACGCTCCACCGTTTCGGGATCGTCGGGCTTCTGTTTGGACAGCGGCGACACCTCGGTTGGAAAGTCGTAGACGAACGTCGGGCGTACCAGATCGTCCTCGCACAGCGCCTCGAAGATGTCGGCCGCGATCTTCCCCGGGCCGCTGCCCGGATGCACCGCGATCCCCAGCTTCCCGGCCAGCGCCGCGGCGGTCTCGGGCGACCGCAATTCGGCCTCTGTCACCGTCGCATCGAGCCGCTTCGATGCGGCGGTTCGTGCCCCTTCGCGCAGCGACAGCCGGCGGTACGGCGGGGCCAACGAAATCGCGTGCTCGCCGAATGTGAGCTGGTCCGTCCCCACAGACTTCAACGCGACATGCTGCAGGAGTTTCTCCGTGAACACCATCAGATCGTTGTAGTCGGCGTACGTCCAATAGAACTCGAGCATCGTGAACTCGGGGTTGTGCTGCGTCGAGATCCCTTCGTTGCGGAAGTTGCGATTGATCTCGAACACCCGCTCGATGCCGCCGACGGTCAGGCGCTTGAGATACAACTCCGGAGCGACGCGCATGAATAAGCGCATGTCGAGCGTGTTGTGATGCGTCACGAACGGCCGCGCCAGGGCGCCGCCGGCGATCGGCTGCATCATCGGCGTCTCGACCTCGACGAACCCTCGCCCGATCAGGAACTCACGACACGCGGTGACCGCGCGGCTGCGCACCTCGAACACGCGCCGTGAGTCCGGGTTGACGATGAGATCGAGATACCGCTGCCGATAGCGGGTCTCGATATCCTGCAGTCCATGCCACTTCTCCGGCAGCGGCAGCAGACACTTCGAAAGAAACGCCAGCGACGTAACGTGGATGCTGAACTCGTTCGTTCTGGTTCGAAAGAGATAGCCCTCGACACCGACCCAGTCGCCAAGGTCGAGGAGCTTGAACACCGAATAGTCGTGCGCACTGACGGAGTCCTGACGCACATAGACCTGGACGCGCGCGATGCCGTCGGAGAGCTGGAGAAACCCCGCCTTCCCGAAGCCGCGGATCGCCAGAATGCGTCCGGCAGTACGGACGGTGATGCGCGGGCTGTCGAGCTCCTCCGCAGCCTTGGCGCCGTGCTCGGCCACGATCGCGCCAACTGGCACACCGTCTTCGAACCGCCTCGGATAGGGATCGACGCCGAGCTGCGTGAGCTCCTGAAGGTTGGCGCGGCGTTGAATGACCTGATCGGACTCGTCTGTGCTCATTCGCGTGACAGCGTGCGGCGGATCGCGTCGAGAATGCCGTTGATGAAGCGCACCGAGTCGTCAGCGCTGAACGACCGCGCCAGCTCCAGTGCCTCGTTGATGATCACCTTACCCGGCGTCTCCGGCTGGTGGAGAAACTCGTAGACCGCGAGCCGCAGAATCAGCCGATCGAGCACGTTCATCCGCTCGATCCGCCAATGCTCCGCCGCGTCCACGATCAGCGGATCGATCGCGGCCACGTGCTCCGCTGTGCCCGTCGCCAGCGATGTCGCAAACGTGCGCAGGTCTTCCGCGAAAGGGGTGCCGTCTGGCGGGTGATTCCAAAACGTCTGCAGCACTTCGTGCACGGAGACGCGGCCGACCTCCCACTGATACAGCATCTGGATCGCCGCCTCGCGGGCGCGATGACGCGATTCGGCCGATGGCTGCGCCGATGAAGATCGCGGCTCAGTGTTCATGGTCTGGCCTCGCCGATTTGGCGGCACAGCGTCGCCATCTCCACCGCAGCGAGCGCCGCCTCACGTCCCTTGTTCTCGGCTCCCGCGGCGGCGCGCACCGCCGCCTGCTCGTCGGTCAGCGTCGTCAGCACGCCGAACGTGACCGGGATACCGGTCAACGTCCCCACATCCATGATTCCCTGGGAGACCGCTGAGGCGATGTACTCAAAATGCATCGTCTCGCCCTTGATCACACAGCCGAGGCAGATGATGGCATCGAATCGTCGGGACTCCGCGAGACGGCGAGCCGTCACAGGAATCTCAAACGCTCCCGGCACTCGAACGAGAGTGATGTCATCGGTACGCACTTGTGCTGATTCGAGCGCAGCCCGCGCACCGGTGAGCAATCCTTCGGTGACATCGGCGTTGAATCTCGACACGATGATGGCGAAGCGGTAGCCGGCGGCTCCGATCGAACCCTGCAGTTCCATGATGTCGCTCGTCACAGCGGCAGCGGATACAGGAGCCACCCGATGAGAACGCCCGCACCGATGAATCCGGCGAGCAGCCGCCCGCCGAACGTCAACTGCTCTCGCGGATCGTCACGCATGAGCGTCGCGAACACGACCGACACGAACACCGAGAAGATCACCATCAGTCCCAAGTGGCTGGTCACTTGCGGCCCTTGGCGATGTCGAACGCGTCGAGAACAACCAGCATATTGAGAAGGCCCGCGACGATCATGAAGGTGTTCCCGTACTCATAGGTGATGGCCACCAC
Organism: Vicinamibacterales bacterium; assembly: GCA_036742665.1. Lineage (GTDB taxonomy): Bacteria > Acidobacteriota > Vicinamibacteria > Vicinamibacterales > UBA2999 > Gp6-AA40. Next base: position 11,422 of record DAINQP010000135.1, read on the forward strand.
ACGGCCGGCACCGGCGCCGGTCGCACGCGCGACGATGTATGGCAGCCCGACGCCGAGATCGGCGAGCGCGCCCAGCGCCACGAGTGGTTCGGCGAGCTGAAACGGAAAGAGCGCGCCTTCCAGCCACAGCCCGAAGACGAACATGAGCGTCAGCGCGACGAGGAAGACTATGCCCTTCTGACGCCGCCCCAACCAGAGGTGTCCCACGCCGGGAACGAGCCACGCTGCAGCGCAGATCAGATATGCGGTGGTATCTGGCTGGGCTCTATCGGCCGTCGTCGCAGGCATTCGCTGTAGTGTAGCGTAGCCGCGCTCATGACCACGAGCGCGCCGCCGATACCGAGCACCACACCCGCAGTCGCGCGGACGATATTGCTGCCGCCCCACACGTCTGTCCGTTCGAGTGCGACGGTCACGAGGGTTGGCAGCGCGCTGAGCAGAAAGACTCGACGGGCGGTCGCCGGGCTGAGCAATCGCCATCGCGCCGAGTCCGTGACGAAGACGCCGAGCACGTGAATCGAGGCTGCCGCTGTCGCGCCCGCATAGATACCGAGGCAACGTGCGCAGACGGGTAACTGAAAGCCGGCCAGATGAAATGAGCGTTCAGGAAGTTGATGACAGATGACGGCGCCCGCCGCATACATCAACGTCGCGATGGACGAGGGCGCAAGCGGAGTGATGATGATGAGCGCCAGCCACGCGAGAGCGGCCAGCGCGAGGGCGGGCGCAAGCACTCGTCCATTTTAGTAGAGGCGGTCTTCAGATCCGCCTGCTATCAATAAGACCCGACTGCCATCAATGAGTCGCCGGGACGACGGATGCGGTTCGCTGCGCCCGCGGCGCCGTGTAGCCCGCGCGTGTGCGAGTCCGAACGCCCGGCTGGTCGGCAATCCGAACGATCACGCGGCGATACGAGCCGTCCATCCGCGGGTTCTTCGACGAATAGCCAATCGCATACTGCGTCGCCAGCTCCTCGGCGATCGACGCGTAGACCCCCGACAGCTCGCTCAGCTCCATCGGGAAGAACGAGCGCGCGCCGGTCTCCTGCGCCAGTGCCTTCATCCCGAACTCCGACTGCGAAAAGTACGAGTGTCCGCGCGATGCTGCCTGCGACACCAGGTACTTCGACCGCATGGTGATCGTGTAGATGGCAATGCCCGACTGCTTGGCCAGGTCCATCAGATCGTCATACGTCACGAGGCTGGCCGTGTCGTCGCCGTCGGAGAGGACGACGAGCGCCTGACGACGAACATCAGCGTTGCCGCGACGCTCCTTCACCATCTCCTTCAATGTGAGATAGGTGCCGTTGTACAGCGCCGTACCGCCCCGCGGAGCCGTCGACAGGATCGCCTGTTTCGCCGCTTCCATGTCATCACCGAGCGCGTACATGATCTTCGTGGCGTCCTTGATATCGACGATGATGGCGCGGTCGCCGGCACGCAGGGTATTGAGGAAGCCGATGGCCGCCTGCTGTACCAACTGCATCTTGCCGGTCATGCTCGCCGATGTATCGAGAAGAATCGCCAGATCGAGCGGCACACCGGACGCGCCGAAGAACGAGACGTCCTGCTGAATGCCGTCCTCGAAGACCGCGAAATCCGACGGGCGCAACCCCGACACATATTTCTGATCGCTGTCGGTGACGACGACATTCAGCGCGACAACGTCGATGTTGCTGCGAAATGTGGCTTGCGATGATGTCGTGGGTGCCTGTGGCGTGGTCGCGCCGGGTGCACTGGCCGTGCTCGTCGAGATCGTGCCGTTGTGAGCCGTCTCCGTCGCGGTCTGCAGCGCTTGCGCACCTGCACTGCGAGCAATCAGGACGCACGTAAGAAGCAGAATCGACCGGCTCACCGCATCCTCCTACCGTCCATTAACAGGACCGCCGCTCTAGCATCCATCAACAGGACACGCCGTTACAGTTGTGCAAAGCGTGTGCCCGATCTGAGCAGACGTGGGCAGATGCGTCGCAGGGTTGTGGAATTACGGGGATATTCCGTTGAGACACCACGCGCACGATTCAGTTCGACGCTGCATTGTAGACTTCGAGCGATGACAAAACACGTGGGTCCCGCCACCGTTGATGTCAACCGGCTGGCAGCTCGTGACTCTGTTGTCGGTACGAAGAGCGTGAGTCGAGGGGTACTGGCCGGCATCAGCGCAGTGTCGGCCGCACTGCTGATGACCGAGCTCGCGCTGACGCGCATCTTCTCGGTGACGATGTACTACCACTTCGCTTTCCTTGCGATTTCGATCGCGCTTTTCGGTCTCAGCGCGAGCGGCGTGCTCGTTTATGTGTTGCGACACCGCCTCGCCCGGCGGCAGACCTTCGATCTCCTGTCGGCCGGAGCGTTACTCCATAGCGCCGCCACACTCGTCTCGCTCGCTTACCTCGTGCGTATCCGCGTCGGTCTCGATTACTCGCCCCAAAACTTGTTCTTGATGATCGCGATCTATCTACTGGCGTCTTTTCCCTTTTTCACCGGCGGTGCCGTCATATCGCTGGCATTTGCACGATTGTCCGATCGCATCAATGTGCTCTATGCATCAGATCTGATCGGCGCGGCCCTCGGCTGTCTGCTGCTGATTCCATTGTTGAATCGGCTCGGTGCGCCTGGAGTGGTGATGACGGCCGCGACGCTGTCGATGATTGCGGCGCTCTCGTTTGCTGCGCCCGAGACACGCTGGCGTGTCCTATTCGCGGCACTCATCATTCTCGCCGTGCCGACTGCCGCTCAGCTCGCCGGACGGACGCCGTTTGCTGTGGTCGATACGAAAGGCCACCTCGGCGACCGCGTGCTGTTCAGCAAGTGGAACTCGTTCTCACGTGTCGCGGTGTACGACCGACCGCACGGCGACTGGTCACTGAGTCCGAAATTCAATGGACCGCGCATCGAATCGTTGTTCATGGACATTGATTCGGCCGCCTCCACACCGATTGTGAAGGGCACGGGACAGCCAACGGACGCGCGGTACCTTCGCTATGAATTGACGGCGCTCGGGTATCACCTCGTCGAGCAGCCCGGCGGCTTCTCCGCGCTGGTGATTGGTCCTGGCGGCGGTCGCGACCTGCTCTCTGCACTCGTGTTCGGGGCGACTCGAATCGACGGCGTCGAAATCAATCCGATCATCGCCACCGACATCATGCAGGACCGCTTCCGTGCCTACTCGGGTGGCATCTATCAGGACCCACGCGTGGCGATTCACGTGGACGATGGCCGCAGCTTTGTGCGCCGCAGCACCGGGCGCTACGACGTGATTCAAGCGTCACTGGTCGACACGTGGGCTGCCACCGCCGCTGGCGCCTACACGTTGACCGAGAACTCGCTCTACACCACCGAAGCGTTCGGCGAGTACATCGACCATCTCACCGATCGCGGTCTGCTCACGATCACTCGATGGGTGTTCGACGGACTCCGCCTGGTGTCGCTCGCACAAGCCGCCTGCGCCGCGCGCGGACTTGACGCCTCCAAGCATCTGGCCATCGTCCGCTACGATCGCGTTGCCACGTTTCTCCTGAAGAAGACACCGTTCACCGAGGCCGACATCACGAAACTCCGGCAGGTCGCGCACGATCTGGAGTTCACGATCTTGTACGCGCCTGGCATCGAGCCCGACCCCATTTCCGCCGAGCCGGTGGAGATGGCACGAACCGGGACCAGCGCCGCCGACTACGGTCGCCTGATCCTGGCAGCCGATCGCGAGAAGTTTCTCGCCGAGTACCCGCTCGATGTTCGTCCGACCACTGATGACCGGCCGTTCTTTTTTCACACGACGCGGCTCGCCCACCAGTTTCAAACTGCGTTCGGGAGGACGATGCTGTTCGGCAACGGGCTGAGCGCATTGCTGACACTGTTCGGCATCTCCGGTGCGCTCGTCCTCATGTTCGTCGTCGGACCGCTGCTTATCGGCGCCGATCGTCCGGGCGCGGGGTGGCCGAGATGGCTCGCGTATTTCGGCGCGCTCGGTGCAGGCTTCATGCTGCTGGAGGTGGCCTTGCTGCAGAACTTCGTGCTGCTGCTCGGTCATCCGGTGTATTCGCTGACCGTCACCTTGTTCTCGCTGCTGCTCGGCACCGGCGTCGGCAGTCTGATTAGCCGCCGCATCGATTCCGGTCGCGTGAAGACGGTGACGACGCGTGCGCTGGGTGGCATCGCGCTCACGGCGCTGCTCGCGCCGTTCATCGTCCCGCGGCTGATCGACATCGCCATTCCCTGGCCGCTGTCGCTGCGCATCCTGCTCGCCGCGGCCATTCTGCTTCCGCTCGGCGTACTCCTCGGCATTCCGCTGCCTGGGGGCATGCGGCTGCTGGCCACACGACGACCTGACATCATTCCGTGGGGCTGGGGGTTGAACGGTGCGTTCTCAGTCGTCGGCGCAACGCTGGCGGTTTTTATCGCGATGAACTGGGGATTCTCGACGGCGCTCATCGCCGCCGCGTGCGTCTACGCGACAGCGGCCGGTACACTGCGCACCGCGTAGAGCGCGGCCTTGCGGTACACTGCTGCACTCAACGAAACCAAGGCGGGTCGCACAGACCCGCCCCTACGGAGGAAGAATGTTGACTCGGCGAGCACTGCTGACGACCGGCCTCGGGCTGGCGCTCGCGACCATGCGCGCACTGGCCCATCACTCGACCGCGATGTACGACATGGCCAATCCCGTCACCGTGAAGGGATCAGTCAAGCGCTTCGAGTGGACGAATCCGCACGCGTTCATCTTTCTCGACGTGAAGGATGACAAGGGCGCATCGGTCGAATGGGAGATCGAGCTCATGAGCCTCAATCACCTGCGCTCCTACGGTTGGATTCGCACGACGGTCAAGCCCGGCGACGTGATCAGTGCGACCGGCGGCGCGGCACGCAGTGGCGCCCCGTCCATGATCAGCGCCGTCATCGAGCTCCCCGATGGAAGAAAGATCCGATCATGACCGGCACGGTCTTCGTCTTCGTCGTCTCGGCGAGTCTCGCGTTGTCAGCGGCGCAGCAGGCGCCGCCCGCCGCCCCTCAGCAGGGCCGGGGGCGTTCGCCGTACCAAGAAGCCGGCCAGCTGCCGGCGCGCATCATGGAATTCAAGGCGGAGCCGGTGTCCATCAAGCCCGGCGAATCAACCACGCTGACGTGGGCCGTTGAGAATCCTCGCACGACCACCATCGAGCCAACAATCGGGCGCGCCATGCCACGCGGTGTGCTGAAGGTGACGCCCAACGCAACGACGACCTACACGCTGACGGTGACTGGCGTGAATGGCACGTTGACCAAAACAGTAACGGTCAACGTCGCCGGCACAACGCCGGTCGCGGCCGCAACATCAGTTCCACTCATTCAACAACCGGCGCCGCGCACAGCCGATGGCAAGCCCGATCTGACCGGCGTGTATGGGTACGCCGCTGGACCGGCGCGCGGCACTCCTCCGCCGCCGGCCGCGTCCGGGTCGCTGCCGCGCACGCCGACGCT
>DAINQP010000136.1:0-4647 GCA_036742665.1 Vicinamibacterales bacterium
CTGCCTTCACCGAGCACGCTGTCCACCTTGAGCTCGCCGCCCATCAGCGAGATCAGTCGGTCGCAGATGGCCAGCCCGAGGCCGGTGCCGCCGGCCGCCGCACCGCTCTTGGTCTGTGCGAACGCCGCGAAGATCCTGGTGATCGATTCGGGCTCGATGCCCGGTCCGGTATCGGTGACCTCGAACACCAGACGCTCGGCGGCGACGCTGATCGCCAACCGCACGCGGCCGGCCGCCGTGAACTTGATCGCGTTGCCGAGCAGATTGAGCAGCACTTGACGGACGCGCAGTCCATCGAGCACCACCGTGCGCGGCACATCCGGACTGAGGCTCGTCGTCAGCATCAGGCCCTTACGGTCTGCCGCCTCGCCGACGACCGACCGCAGATCGGTGGCGACCTTCGCCAGATCGGTGGAGGTTTCCTCGATGTCGAATCGTCCGGCTTCAATCTTCGAGAGATCGAGGACGTCGTTGATCAAATCGAGCAGTTGCGTCCCGCATTTCGCAATCGCCTCGAGCGCCTCGCGCTGTGTCGCGGAAATTCCGTGATCGCGTTGCAGCAGCTGAGCGTAGCCGAGCACGCCATTCAGCGGCGTTCTCAACTCGTGACTCATGTTGGTCAGGAATTCGCTCTTCGCGCGTGTGGCCGCCTCAGCAGACTCCTTGGCGCGGCGGAGCTCGGCATCACGTTCGAGCCGCCCGGAGATGTCCCTGAGAAACGCACCAAAAAAGTACCCGCTTTCCACGCGCATCGGCGACGTCACAGTGAGCTCGATCGGGAACTCGCGCCCGGAACGGTGCAACGCGGTCAACTCGAGGCGTTGGTTCACCACCGGCGCTTCTCCGGTCTGATGAAACCGGTGCATGCCGTTATTGTGACCGTCGCGATACGCCGGCGGAATGATCGTCTCAGTGAGATGTTTGCCGACGACTTCGTCGCGTCCCCAACCAAACGTCGCCTCGGCCTGCGCATTCCACGTGACGATGCACCCGGTCGAGTCGATGCCGATGTAGGCGTCGTGCGCAGTGTCCACGATCAGGTGCGCGCGCGCTTCACTCTCGGCGAGCTGCTTCAGCGCCGTCCGTCGTTGCTCTTCGGCGAGGGCGATGACGATCAGGTTACCAACCGAAATGGCAAAGTTCTGCTCGTCAACGGTCCACGTGCGAGTTCCGCCGATGTGCTCCGCGCACAGCACGCCGATGCGCTGGTTATCGCCCTGCAACGGTACGTCGAGCATCGCGCCAATATTGTTCGGGACCAGGTAGCCGTCGCGGAATTCGCGCGTGCGCGGATCGGCCTGGGCATCGTTCGCCGCAACGACACGCTCGCGCTCGATGGCGTCGAAATAGGCAGGCGCGACTATCCGGGGCAGCACGGCTCCTGATTCATATTGGTTCGTGCGGCGATGCAGGCCGACGCAGCGAATCAGCGAGTGCTCGGCATCGAATTCCCACATGCTCAGCCGTTCGATATCGACGGCTCGTGCGGCGATCTCGAGAATGCTGCGCAACCGGTCGGCGAACTGTTCGCCGGGGTTCGTGTACCGGGCAGTTAGCTCAGTCAGTGCATCACTTTGCACAACGAGGCGGCGCTCACTGGCGGCCAGGGAATCGGCCGCGTTACGAAGAGTGTCCACGCACGCAGGTTAACTCAGTGTCCTGTAGGATTGGATCGTGAACTCCCAATGCCCCACTCCCAAAACCCAACCACGGGTATTGGGCATGGTTGGTCCTTGGGAGTTGGGAGTTGATACGAATGTCATTCCTACGTCTCGTGCGTGCGGGCGTGCTGGCCGCAACCCTGGCAGCCACGGCGCTGGTGTCCTTGGGCGCCGAAGCGCCGAGCGCGCAGGCGGCTGCGCAAACCCCGGCAGGCGGACGCGATGCGTCTGCCGCGGCCGTTGCGTCGTTTGCGCTGACGTCGCAGATGCCGGTCGATCCCGAGGTCTCCCTCGGGACGCTGCCTAATGGGCTGAAGTATTACATCCGGCCGAATCTGAAACCCGCCCGCCGCGTGGAGCTGCGTCTGGTCGTCAAGGCCGGTTCCGTGCTCGAGGACCCCGACCAGCTCGGACTCGCACATTTCGTCGAGCACATGCTGTTCGAGGGCACGACAAATTTCCCGGGGAACGGTATCAACGACTTCCTCGCCTCGTTGGGCCTCGGCATCGGCGCCGACGCGAACGCGCAAACCAGCTACGACGACACCCAGTACATACTGCGCGTGCCGAGCGATTCGCCACGGGCTCTCGATCGTGCGTTATTGGTCCTGAAAGACTGGGCGAACGCCGCCAGCTTCGAGCCGAGTGCGATTGAGCGACAGCGCGGAATCGTCCTCTCCGAGTGGCGCCAGCATCTCGGCGCCGGAGAACGGACGCGCGACAAGATCCGGCAGATCCAGCTCGAAGGATCGCAGTACGCGAACCGATCGCCGATCGGGGATCCAGGCATTCTTCAGAAGGCACAGCGCGAACAGCTCGTGCGCTTCTATCGCGACTGGTATCGTCCCGATCTCATGGCCGTGATCGTCGTCGGCGATGTTAATCGTGACGCCGTCGTCGGCATGATCAAGTCGAATTTCTCGTCGCTGACGAATCCCGCGCCGCCGCGGCCGCGGCCGAACTTCGATGTGCCGGAAAAGCCCGCGACGCGCTACACGATCATTGCCGACAAGGAGACGACCGCGACGTCGGTGTCGATCAGCAACCTTCGTCCGGCGCGGCCGCAAGATAGCGTCGGCGGCTATCGCCAGATCATGATGGACCAGCTGTTCGGCGACATCCTCGACGCGCGGCTCGATGAGCTCACTCAGCGTGAGAAGCCACCGTTCCTGCGCGCCGGTGCGCAGCGTGTGCTGTTTCCGGCCCCGCGAACCAAAGATGAAGCGCAGATGATTGCGCTCACGTCAAACACCGGTGTCCAGAGCGGACTGGATGCGCTCGTTACCGAGATGCAGCGCGTGGCGCGCTTCGGCGTCACCGCAACGGAACTTGCCCGTGCGAAGCAGGCGCGGCTGCTCAGCTACGAACGCAGCGTCACTGAGAGTCCTGACCGCGAGTCAGAGAGCCGCGCCGACGAGTACACACGCAACTTCCTCCAGAACGAAGCACTGCCAACGATTTGGCAGGAATTGGCCTTCCACCGCCGCTTCCTTCCGATGATTACGCTCGAGGAAATCAATGCACTCGGACCGCAGTGGTTTCCCGAACAGAACCGTCTGGTGATTGTGACCGCACCGGAAGCGGTCGGCCTGACGCTGCCGACTGAGGCGCAGCTCGCCGCGACGGTGAAGACCGCGACGAGTCGTCGCGTCGATCCCTACGTGGACGTGGACGCCGGCCAGTCGCTGATGGACGCGCAGCCGAAGCCCGGCACCATCGTCAAGACGATGTCGCGTCCTGGTGGCATCACGGAGTGGACGCTCTCGAACGGGGCCACCGTCGTCCTGAAGCCGACCACGCTGAAAGAGGATCAGATTCTGTTTCGAGCCACCGCACCAGGCGGCACATCGCTGGCGAGCGATGCCGACTTCGTCGCGGCGCGTTCCGCGGATGACGTGATTGGTGTGGGAGGGGTGGGCCGCTTCAACGACACCACGCTGGACCGCATGCTCTCGGGCAAAGCGGTCGCCGTGGTGCCGTACTTCGGCGAGATCAGCGAAGGACTCACCGGTGGAAGCACGCCGCAGGATCTGGAGACGATGTTCCAGTTGCTGTATCTGCGATTCACCGCGCCCCGCGGGGATCCGGCGGCGTTTGCCGCACTGGTCCAGCAGCGCAAGGGCCTGCTCGCGAATCAGATGGCCAGTCCGGATGTCGTGTTCAGCCAGACATTGTATTCCGCGCTCAGCCGCGATCACCGGCGGCGTCAGCCGGAAACACCCGCGACCGTTGATCAGTGGGACCTGGCGAAATCGCTGGCGTTCTACAAGGCGCGGTTCGCCGACGCCAGCCACTTCACCTTCGTCTTCGTCGGCAGCTTCACGGCGGACATGATGAAGCCATTTGTCGAGACCTACGTCGCGAGCCTGCCGGCGACCAAGGCTGGTGAAACGTGGCGCGATCTCGGCATCACGCCGCCGACCGGCGTCGTGCAGAAGACCGTCGAGAAGGGCATCGCGCCGAAGAGTCAGGTGGCGATCGTGTTTTCGGGGCCGTTCGCCTACAACGACGCGAACTTGCTCGCGCTGCGGACCGTGACCATGGTGCTGCAGGGGCGGCTGTTCGACACGATCCGGCAGCAACTCGGTGGCACCTACAGCATCGAGGTCGAACCGCTGACGCAGAAGAATCCCAGGCCTGAGTTCAGCGTGCGCATCTCGTGGGCGTGCGACCCGGCTCGCGTCGAGACGCTCGTGCAGCGCGTGTTCGACGAGATCGCGTTCGTGAAGCGCACGCCGCTGACCTACGACCAGATGACGCGTGTCCGTGCGGCGCTGCGGCGCGACTGGGAAGAGAACAGCCAGAACAACGGCTATCTGCTCAATCAGATCGTGCGGCGCTACGAGGACGGTAACCCCGAAAGCGTCGCCAGCGTTTTCAATGTGCCCGATCAGATCAGCGCGCTCACCGGCGCCTCGGTCCAGCAAGCGGCTCAGACGTATCTGAGCACGGACACTTACGTGCGGGTGACGTTGATGCCCGAGAA
>DAINQP010000136.1:4747-16871 GCA_036742665.1 Vicinamibacterales bacterium
CCTTTGACCTGACGCTATTTCATTCTTTGAGCCGACCTCTCGTTTTCGAGACAGACTTCGTCAACGAGTTCGGTGTCGACGATGATCCGCTGATGGAGCGTGATGGTCCAGGGCTTTGTGTAGGCCTTCGGATCGTCCACGGTGACCTCGATGTCCAGGTGACCGTAGTCGGGCCGCCGGATCCATTCACGCACTTTCGCAGCCTCGCCGATCTCGCTGCCGTTCCAGTCGATCCACAGTCCATCGCGGAATCCGATCGAGTCGATGACCAGCGCGTCGCCATCCCACTTCGCTGACGAGTACCCTTGCCACGACGGCGTGGGATCCTGCGGCAGCGGCCGGCCGTCGGTGAAAACCTGACGGTAGCTGGCGTTCACCTCGCTGAGCATGATCAGCAGTCCTGGTGTGTGGACGACCTTCAGCAGATGCGGCAACGAGTAGGCACGCAGGAACGTGTCGGGCAGGCAGCGCACATGCGGGTCGTCCTTGGCCTGGTTCGCCGTCCGTTCCTTTACCAGCGTCGCCAGCCACGGCTGATAGGGCAGGCCGCCTTTCAAGCTGGAACCGATGTTGATTCCGTCGAGCCCGATCGGTAGCTCCAGGCCGCACAGATAGGAATTCGGGTCGGGACCGGTGGGGCAGAACGGCCGGTTAGTCAGCCAGAGACCGGAGAAATCTGGTTTGCCATCTGACGTGCGCGGCGTCGGCGCGCTCATGTTCACTTTGCCTGCGGCGGTCCTCGGCACACCGGTTGATGGGTACTTCAACCACTGCGCGCCCGCACGAATTCCGACAGCGATGATGACAAATGCGGCGATGACGAATGCCGCTGATGGTTTCGCGTATCGAAACATGGATCCATGATAAGGGAATGGATTACGTCAGGCTGGGACGCACCGGCATGCAGGTGTCGCGCATCTGCCTCGGCTGCATGAGCTATGGCCAGGCCAAAACACCGGGCCTGCTCGAGTGGCCGTGGGCGTTGAGCGAAGAGGAAGGCCGGCCGTACATCAAGCGCGCGCTCGAAGCGGGGATTAACTTCTTCGACACCGCCAACGTGTACTCGAACGGCGAGAGCGAAGAGGTGCTGGGCCGCGCGCTGCGCGACTTCGCGAATCGCGATGAGATTGTGCTGGCCACGAAGGTGTGGGGCCCGGTGCGACGCGGTCCCAACGGCCGCGGACTCTCACGCAAGCACATCCTCTCGGAAGTGGACAAGAGCCTGCGTCGTCTTGGGACCGATTACATCGATCTCTACATCATCCATCGCTACGACTACGACACGCCGCTCGAAGAAACGCTCGAAGCACTGAACGACGTAGTGCGCGCCGGCAAGGTCCGGCACCTCGGCGCCTCCTCGATGCACGCTTGGCAGTTCATGAAGGCGTTGGGCATCCAGCGCGCCAATGGGTGGGCGCAGTTCGTCTCGATGCAGAACTACTACAACCTGATGTATCGCGAAGACGAACGCGAGATGTTGCCGCTCTGCCTGTCCGAAGGGGTTGCGACCACGCCGTGGTCGCCGCTCGCGCGCGGCAAGCTGGCCCGGCCATGGTCCGAGGAACCGCCGACCGAGCGTGCTAAAACCGATCAATTCGCTCGCGTGGTGTTTGCGAAGACGACCGCGGAGATGGACAAGGCCGTCGTCAATCGAACGCATGACGTCGCTCGCGATCGTGGGCTGGCCGCTGCGCAGATCGCCATGGCCTGGCTGCTGACGAAGGCCTCGGTCACGTCGCCGATCGTCGGCGCCACCAAGCCGAATCATCTCGAGGACGCGCTCGCCGCGCTCTCGGTAAAGCTGTGGGATGAAGATGTGAAGCGTCTCGAAGAAGTGTATGAGGCGCGGCCCGCGACGGCTGCGTACTCCTGAGCAGCGGCAGTCGGAGCCGCACCGAGCACCCCAAGCGGGGTTACACTTCACGCGGAAAAGAGATGCGCGTACGAGCTCGAATGATCGGCGGCGGGTTGTTGCTGGCAGCGCTGGCGCTTCCAATGGCGGCCGCCGGTCAGGGCTTCTTCCGCTTCTTCAGCGGATCGCTGCCGGCGGTGACCTACGACAGCCACTTTGCTTTCACACGGATCAGATACGGCGCGCGAGTCGGGCGCGGCGCCAGCGGTTGGGAGCACGACTATCCCACCGCGGATCGGAACTTCTCCGCCATCCTCGACTACATCACGAACATGCGCGTCCACCTGGACGGCAGCAACATCCTCGATCTCGAGGACCCGCGCATCTTCGAGAATCCCGTCATCTATATGTCCGAGCCCGGGTACTGGACGACCGACGAAGCGGAGGCCGCCAGCCTGCGCGCCTATCTCCTCAAAGGCGGCTTCATCATCTTCGACGACTTCGACGGCGCCGACGAGTGGCAGAACCTGGTGACGCAGATGAAGCTGGTGCTGCCGGAGCACTCCTTCATCCGGCTCGACGTGTCGCACCCGATCTTCCAGTCGTTCTTCGGACTCAAGACGCTCAACATCCCGCATCCGATGTTGCGAGGCATCGAGCCGATGTTCTTCGGGCTCTTCGAGGACAACCATCCCTCCGGCCGCATGCTGGCGGTTGCCAACTTCAACAACGACATCGGCGACTACTGGGAGTGGTCGGCCGAAGGTCTCTACGGCGACGCTCCGACCAACGACGCCTATCGTCTCGGCGTGGACTATCTCGTCTACGCCATGACGCATTGAATGCCCGGTTTCACCAACCGGTAGAATGAGAGCCTCGAGAAAAGAAAAGGAGCGTTCGATGAAGACGATCCTGCGGACGATGCTGTTGGTGATCGTGAGTCCGGCCTTCGCATTGGCACAGGCGAATCCGGATTGGCATGCGTCGTTTCCGGGCTTCAAGATCGCCGGCAATCTCTATTACGTCGGCACCGCCGATCTTGCGGTGTATTTGATCCGAACGCCGCAGGGCAACATCCTGATCAACGCGGACTTTGCCGAGGACGTGCCGACGATCCGCAAGAGCATCGAGGGGCTCGGCTTCAAGTACAACGACACGAAGATCGTCCTGATCAGCCACGCACATGGCGACCATGACGAAGGCGTCGGCATGATCCAGAAGGACACCGGCGCCGAGGTGATGGTGATGGAGGGCGACGTCGCCGAGGTGCAGAGCACGGCGCAGGGCCGCCCGGGCGCGAAGGTGAATCGTACGTTGAAGGACGGCGACAAAGTCGAACTCGGCGGCTCGACGCTCGTCGCACATCTGACTCCCGGTCACACCAAAGGCTGCACGACGTGGACGATGCAGGTGGAGGAGGGCGGGAAGACGCTCAACGCGGTGATCATCGGCAGCCCGAACGTGAACGCTGGCTACGTGCTGGTTGGCAACAAGAACTATCCGACGATCGCCCAGGACTACGAGAAGACCTTCAACGTGCTGAACAGCCTGCCGATCGACTTATTCCTCGGCGCACATGGCGCCTATTTCGGCTTGAAGGCGAAGTACGAAACGATGAAGAAAGGCGGAGCGAATCCGTTCATCGATCCCGCCGGCTACAAGGCGTACGTGTCCGAACGTGAGGCGGCATTTCGCAAAGAATGGGAACGGCAGAAGCAGAATCCACCATCGGCAGGCAAGTAGACCGGCTAGGGGTCATAGGCGTCAGTGTCGGCATCGAGGAATCGCCTGAGTTCCTGGTTCTCGGGAAAGTCGCGCACCAGGATGCGGGCGGTCTCACGCGCTCCGTCGATGTCTTTCTCCCGCAGCTGCATGTCCCACAGTGAAAAACGCGCTTCGGTACGCACGAAGAACTCCGACTCGGTGCCAGCCGCGTCGCGAACCGTCGCCAGGCCGCGCTTCTTGTTGCCGCCCCCGAGCATCCAGCGGGTGCCCCACGGGAGTTTCGAGTCGACGATATAGTCGATCCACGCGCGCGCCACGCGGGCGCGCATGTGTCCGGGCTGCCGCTCGAGTACGGCGTCAAGCGAGCGTCTCGCCTCCTTGTACTCGGCCCATCCGGTTTTACGGCCGATCGTCCCTGCCTGAAGCCAGACGTAGTTCAGGTCGAGCTTGCCGAGAAGAAACCGCGTCTCATCGTCCGCCGGCTGCTCGAGCAGGCGCGCCCGTGCCATCGTCTGGCCCCGCGCCAGCGCAGTCTTGAATGCCGCCAGCACCGACGGGCAGGTGGCGCAGCGTTTCCACGCCTCGCTGCGGTCCGCTGATTGTCCCATTCCCCTTCTGATCTGGAAGTGCAACGCGGCCGTGTACACCTCGCAGGCCGCGAGACCGTTCTCACCGGTCATGCATGGTTCCAGCGTCTTCGCCGCGGCCTCTTCATATCGCCCGTTGTAGTACGCCCGCTGGGCCTGTTCGAGCGTTCCGGGTTTGACGCCAGCGGCCGACTGCTCCGCCCTCGCCGCAGATGCGGCGCACACGACCGCCAGCAGGAAAGCGATTGGGTACGTGGACGTCGCGGGATGGCGGCGCTTCATAGATTGGATCCTGTCACCGACGGTCCGTCGACGCCTGTCCGCTTCTGCACATGACGGCGTTCGGGTGCGTCCATCATCGCATTAGTTGCCGGAGGCGGCCGTAGTAGCAGCGCTTGTGATTCAATGGCGATTATCATGATTTTCTTAGTGACCACAGAATGAAAGACAACCGGCTCCTTGATGGCAGGGCGGTCCGCGACCGCATTCTCGGTGACGTCGCTGAACGCGTGCGCGCGGCGGCAGCAAAACACACGATCGGCCGGCTGGTCTCGATCAGCGTCGGCGAGCACAAGGAAGCCGCGGTCTACGAGCGCGGTCAGGTGAGTGCGGCAAAGAAGGTCGGTCTCCGTTTTGAGTCGGAGACCTGGCCAGAGATGTTGACGCAGGCGGAGTGCAAGGCCCGTCTGGTGGCCATGAATGACGACCCCGACGTGCTCGGCGTCATCCTGCAGCGTCCAGTGCCGAAGCACATTCACGGCCGGTCGCTCGCATCTGCCATCCATCCGTTCAAGGACATTGAGGGCATGAACCCCGCCTCGATCGGCAACATCGTCTACAACGAGCTGGCGCTGGCGCCGTGCACGGCCGCGGCCTCGGTGGAGTTGATCAAGGCGACCGGTCTGAATCTGCACGGCCTCGAGGTCGTGATGGTGGGGCACTCGGAGATCGTTGGGAAGCCGGCGGCGTTCATGCTGATGGCCGAGGGTGCGACGGTGACGGTGTGTCACCACATGACGCGCTCGGTCGCGGCGCACTCGCGTCGCGCCGATGCGGTGCTCGTCGCCGTCGGCAAGCCGAAGTTCCTGCACGCCGACATGGTGAAGCCTGGCGCGGCGGTGATCGATATCGGCATCAATCAAGTGACGGGATCCAACGGCGAGACGATGATCGTCGGCGACGTCGATACCGACGGCGTGAAGGAAGTCGCGAGTTGGGTGACCCCGGTGCCCGGCGGAGTCGGCCCCGTGACGGTCGCCATGTTCATGCGCAACGCGGTCGCCGCGCATGAAAAGCAGCTGGCCGCTGGTTGGTTGGATTAAGGCCCGGCTAAGGCCGGACACTACATCACGACGCGGCGGCGCAGTCGCCAAGATACCGGGACGAATCGAGCCAGTCCTGGTTGGGATAGTAGGAGAACACGATCCCCTTGCCGCGGACGCGATCGATGACTTCGCGGGCCACACCTTCGCGCAGCGCCGGGCATCCCCAGCTGCGGCCGAGGCGGCCGTTCTTCTTCACGAAGTCGTCGCTGACGTACGGCGCGCCGTGCATCACGATCGCCCGCTCACCCGCACGGTGATTGAAGCCTTCGTCGAGTCCCTTGAGACGCAGCGAATACCCGTTCTTGCCGACGTAGGTGTCTTCGGTCAGGAACAGTCCCAGGCTCGATGCATGGGTGTCGGGTTCATTCGAGAACATGGTCGCAACGTTGTCGCCGCTGCCTTGCCCGTGCGCGACCAGTTCCTCGTAGAGCAGCTGGTGCGCCTGCAGATCGAACACCCACAGCCGCTTTTCGGTTGACGGCTTCGAATAGTCGATGACCGTGAGCGTGGACGCTTCGGTGATCGCGCCCGAGCGGACGGCGCACTGCACCGCGCCGAGCGCCAGATCGAACACGCGCGGATCGATCGCGCCACGTGCCGCCTGACTCCAGGCAGAAGGCGCCACTACCGGCGTCGTCGTGTTGCGGACCGCCGCCTTCTCACGCGCACCGGTGGCGGAGCCAATTGCAAGGACGAAAATGACTGGAAGGAAAAGCGCCCGCACCGTTCATTAAGTGTAACGTGCGGACGCGCGGATCAAAGCTCAGCGTTCAGTGTGAAGATTGTATGGCGTCATAGCCGTAGACATCGGGAAGCAGACGCACGGAGCCAGTGTCGTCGGCCCACGCGGTGAAATACACGATGTGGATGGGGATGTCCTGCTTGAGCTTGACGTGCTCCTCTTCGCCCGCGTTCATCGCCTCGCGGATCTTCTCATCGGTCCATTCGGGTGAATCCTTCAGCACCCACTTGGCCAGCGCCTCCGGGTGTTCGACGCGTACACATCCGTGGCTGAACGCCCGTCCCGCGCGCGCGAATAAGGCGTCGGCGGGCGTGTCGTGCAGGTACACCTCGTACGGATTCGGGAAGAGGAACTTGACGTGACCGAGCGCGTTCTTGGCGCCGGGCTTCTGCCGAAACGCCAGAGCTTTGAGCTGTTCCGGATCGTCCCAGTTTACCGTCGCCGGATCGATCGCCGTCACGCTAGATTTGCCTAACCGCAGGATCTCGATGTTGTTCCTCTCAAGGAAGCTTGGATCGCGCGCGGCTGCCGGCGCCGTCTCGCCCTCGACGATGCTGTCAGGCACATTCCAGTACGGACTGAACACCGTCGTCGTCATCGTGTCACTGAAGATGGGTGTCTTGTTCTCGGCCTTGCCGACGACTACTTTCATCTGCAACGGAGGCTGGCCCATCTCTCGCGCTTCGAGATGGAACGAGGGGATATTGACGATGATGTAACGCGTCCCGAGCTCGTCAGGCATCCATCGCCATCGCTCGAGGTTGACCGCGATCTGATCGGCATCGCGCGCCATGGCTGGATCGCTCAGCGCTTTCTGCAGGGCAGCATATTGCGCGTGCTTCGGCTTGATAGTGTCGAGCCACGTATTCAGGCCATTGTCCGCTGCGACGATGAGCGTTCCGACGAGGTCTGACGCCTTGCGCTGTGTTTTCCATCTGGAATCGATCCGCTCAGGCTTGGTACGTCCGAGGGCGACGTCGCGGCCGAGCGTCAGCAGCGCTGCTGTGATGCGAACGTCGGCCCCCGCAAGCTTTCGCGCGCGCTCATCCGTACCTTTCTCAGGTGCGTCCTCACTCAACGGTAGGGAGCGCAGCAGGATGATTTCCTGTTCGTTGTAATCGGCGGCGTCGAGCCCGTGCTCGCGCGCACGGCCAAGGACGGCAACTGCCGCATCGGCTTGCATCCCCTGGTCGTCCATCATCCACGCGGGTGCGTGCTCACGGCGCGTGTAGAACTCGTGCGTGTCCTTCCACGCCTCAGCGCTGACGTGCGCGGGGGACTTCCCAGCCAGCACCTGATGAATGGATGCGGCGACCGTATCTGAGTCGTCAGACTTTCCGCAGCCAGCGGCAAGGATGAGCGGAATAAAAATGGTGGCGATCCACGCACGAGTTCCCATGCGTGGGCTATTGAGCAAACGTTGGGCCACGCCAGCGCGGCTGTCCTGGTCGTGAGTGTCCGGCTTCAGCAGGATTACCTCGTCGGGCGGGTTTTCCGATTCGGCGAGAACGCTGCGGCGGGCGCCGCTGCACGTCGCCGAAGCCACTGCGTCCGGAGCCATATCCCTCGCGACCGCTGGTCATGCGATTCGCGATGGTGCGGAAGTGGCGATCGACGTACGACACGAGATCGTCGGCGATGTAACTCTCCCGATCGTCCGTTGTCGGCGACGAGGCGGGCGGAGTCGCCTTCGAGGTTGCCCTTTCTTGACGCATCGTCAGGATACACTTCCACCCGACTCTGGAGCACCAATGACAACAATCGAGAAGTTCAACGCGCCGGGTGTGTTCGAACCCGCCACCTACAGCCAGGGCATCAAGGTGACGGAGGCCCAAACGATTCTGTTTCTCTCCGGACAGGTGGCCTACACGGCCGAGGGCAGCCCCGCGCATCGCGGCGATTTCAAAGGTCAGGCGCGTGGCGCCTTCGCAGCGATCGAGGCCCTGGTCAAATCGCAAGGCGGGACGATGGCCAACATCATCAAGATCACGACCTACGTAACCGACATGATGTATCGCGTCGATCTGGCGCCGATCCGGGCGGAATATCTGGGACCGAAGGGCCCGGCGTCCACGCTCGTCGAAGTGTCCTCGCTTGCGCATCCGGACTGGATGATCGAAATCGAAGCCATCGCCGTTCTATAGGACCAAGACCCAAGGACCAAGAACCAAGAACCAAGGACCGAGGACCTTATAATCGACGCTTCCACTACACGCTCTCTGGGGAGACTACATGCGCCAGTTCATCGTGTTGTCGTCGGTCGTGGTCGCGAGTCTGGTTCCCGTAGTCGCGCACGCGCAAACGAACGCGCCCGACGGTGCGGCGGTGTTCACGCGCGCCTGCGCCGGTTGCCACAAACCGGGGCAGTCCGAAGTGCCGCCACCTGACGCGCTTCGTATGCTCACGCCCGAGTCGATCGTCAATTCGCTGACCAACGGCAAGATGGCAGTCCAGGGCAGCTCGCTTACCGTGGCCGAGCGGGCCGCGGTCGCGCAGTATCTGACCGGACGCGCAGCCGTGACCGCGACGACCGCCGCATCGAATGCCAACCGCTGCACGGCGCGAACACCAACCACCGATCCGGCGCGTGCGCCGGGCTGGATGGGCTGGGGCAACGATGTCACCAACGCGCGAAACGCGTCGCAGGCCGGCTTCACCGCGGCCGATCTTCCCAAGCTCACGTTGAAGTGGTCGTTCGCGTATCAAGGCGCGACCTCGTCACGCGTGCAGCCGGCGCTCGCCGGAGGGAAGCTGTTTGTGGCGAGCGACAACGGTGAGCTCCACGCACTCGATCCAAAGACCGGCTGCACCTACTGGACCTTCAAAGCGGAGTCCGGTGTTCGCAGCGCGTTGACGGTTGGACCGTACAAGACGAACGAGCGTTCCGGGTATGCGGTGTTCTTCGGCGATCAGCGCGCCAACGCCTACGCCATCGACATCGTCACGGGCCAGCAGATCTGGAAGCGTAAGGTGGACGAGCACCAGGCTGCCGCGATCACCGGTGCGATAGCCATTCAGGACGGTAAGGCGTTCGTCGCCGTGCAGGGACTGAACGAGGAAGGCACCGGAGGGCGCGGTCAGAATCCGTGCTGCACGTTCAGAGGGAATCTGAACGCGCTCGATGCGAACACGGGCGCATTCCTGTGGAAGACATACACGATCGACGAGCCGAAGCTGCGCGGCAGAAACACGCGATCGGGTCAGGATGCATTCGGTCCAGCTGGCGGCGGCATCTGGTCATCTCCCACGGTGGACGTGAAGCGCCGCGCCGTGTATGTCTCCACGGGCAATGCCTACGCCGACCCGGCGCAGCAGATGACCGACTCCGTTATCGCGATGAGCATCGATACCGGCAAGGTGCTCTGGTTTTATCAGGCGACGCCGAACGACAACTGGCTCGGTGGCTGCGGTCCACGAGGCGAGGGCAATCCTGGTTGTCCCGAGACGCGAGGACCTGATTTCGACTTCTCGGCCCCGCCCGCCCTCACCACCGTGAATGGGCGTCAGCTCATCGTCATTCCGCAGAAGTCCGGGATGGTCCATGCGCTCGACCCGGACAAGCAAGGCGCCGTCGTCTGGCAGACACCGATTGGGCAGGGCAGCGGCCTGGGCGGGGCATGGGGCGGGGCACTGGACGGACAGAACGGCTACTTCGGTGTGGGTGACTATCAGTCTCCGACGCCCGGTGGCGTCCGCGCACTCAATCTCGCGAACGGATCGATTGTGTGGAGCGCACCGCCGCCGCAGCCGCGCCTGTGTGAGGGCACGCCGCGGTGCAACGCATCACAAGGTGGCGCGACGACTGTTATCCCCGGTGCGGTGTTCGCGGTGTCATTGGACGGCGGACTGCGCGCCTACTCGACCGCTGACGGCAAAGTCCTGTGGCAGTTCGATACCAACAAAGAGTTCCAGACCGTCAACGGCGTCAAAGGCACCGGCGCAAGCATCGACGGCTCGCCGCTCGTGATCGGCGGAGGCATGCTGTTCGTCAACTCCGGATACGGTGGCATCGCCGCGCGCCCGGGAAACGTGTTGTTGGCATTTGGGGTGGAGTGATGTCTTCAGTTTTCGGTCTACGGTGTGCGGTCGCGGTCGCGTGCGTCTTGTTGTCGGCAACGCTCGTAGCTCAGGATGTTCCGTTCTTCGGGCCGCCACCGAACCGTGAGGCTCCGGCCACGAACGTCACGCCCGAGCGCCTGCGTGATGCGAACAAGGAACCGCAGAACTGGCTGACCTACTCCGGCGGATATGCGAGCCAGCGACATAGCCTGCTGACGACGATTCGTACGACCAATGCGCGGGACCTCGAGCTGAAGTGGGTGTTCCAGTCGCGCTCGCTCGAACGCCATCAGGTCACGCCGCTCGTGGTCAACGGCACGATGTACACGATCCAGAGCCCGAACGACGTGATCGCGTTGAACGCGGTAACCGGCAAGCAGATCTGGGCGTACTCGTACACGCCGGATCCGGCCGCGCGAAATTGCTGCGGCAAGCTCTCGCGTGGCCTCGCGGTCGCCGGCGACACAGTGTTCCTCGCCTCATTCGATGCGCGGATGATCGCCATCGATGCGAGGACCGGACGCGAGTTGTGGAAGACCGAGCCGGCGGGCGATCCGAAAGAAGGCTACGCATTCACCGTCGCGCCACTCGTCGTGAAGGACAAAGTGATCGCGGGAACCGCCGGCGGTGAGTTCGGCGTTCGCGGCTTCATTGCCGCATGGGACGTGAAGACCGGAAAAGAGATGTGGCGCTTCAACACGGTGCCCGGGCCGGGAGAGGCGGGGCACGACACGTGGGGCGGCGATGGCTGGATGCACGGCGGCGCGCCGATCTGGGTGACCGGTTCGTACGACCCCGAACTGAATCTCACCTACTGGGGCACGGGGAACCCTGGACCGGATTGGGACGGCGCCGGACGACCCGGTGATAACTTGTACAGCTGCTCCGTGATCGCGCTCGACCCGGATACGGGCATGCTGAAGTGGCACTATCAGTTCTCGCCGCACAACGAATTCGACTGGGACTCGACGCAGATTCCCGTGCTCGCCGACATGGACTGGCAGGGCAGCCCGCGCAAAGTAATGCTCTGGGCGAATCGCAACGGCATGGCGTACGTGCTCGATCGCGCGAACGGCCAATTCCTCAAAGGCTTCCCGTTTGTGAAGGTGAACTGGGCCGATGGCTTCGACGCGAAGGGCCGGCCGATTCCGGTTCCCGGCATCGCGCCGACGAAGCAAGGCACGCTGGTGTATCCGGGCAATCAGGGCGGCACCAACTGGTACAGCCCGTCGTACAGCCCGCGCACGGGTCTCTTCTATGTGCCGGCATGGGAGAACACCTCGACGACCTACATCAAGGGCGACACGCCGCCCGAGTTCAAGCAGGGCGGAGGCTTCACCGGACTGTTCCCGCGTCCCGGCCTCGCCACTGACGATGTGCACAGCAGCATCCAGGCCATCGATCCCAAGACCGGCACCAAGCGGTGGACGTATCGCCTCAACACGCCATCCACCGAAGCGGGCGTGCTGACGACGGCGTCCGACATGCTGTTCAGCGGCGCGCGCGACGGCTCGTTCTTCGCGCTCGACGCGCGGACCGGCAAGCTGCTGTGGCAGACGAATCTCGGACCATCGGTCGCGTCCGGGCCGATGACCTATGCGGTGAACGGCAAGCAGTACGTGAGCATCGTCGCCGGGAATTCGATGTTCACTTTCGGTCTGCGAGAGCCTGCGGCTCCTGCTCCCGCTGCCGCCGCTCCTCGGCCTTGAGGGCTTTGCGCGCCGCGCTGCGCTCTCGCGCTTTTCGCTCGGCTTTTTCCCGGTTGCGCCGCTTCACGGCGTGCTCGCGCTCCGACAGCGTCCAGCGGTCGTAACGCTCGTCGTGACGCATCGCG
>DAINQP010000137.1:0-16719 GCA_036742665.1 Vicinamibacterales bacterium
CTGATAGTGGACATGGATGCCGCAGGGAACGTGAGCCTGCGCGATGTGACCGGACGGAAGCCGGTGGCTGCCCCGGACTCAGACGACATCGCGTTGATCCTCCATACGAGCGGCAGCACTGGCCGTCCGAAACGCGTGCCATTGAGCCACGCGAATCTCGCGATATCAGCGGGCAACGTCGCCCGCAGTTACGCGCTCTCATCGAGCGACGTGTCGCTCTGCGTGATGCCGCTCTTCCACGTCCACGGCCTCGTGGCGTCCACACTCGCCACACTCTCGACCGGCGGCACGGTCGTGGTGCCGACGAAGTTCAGCCCGCTTTCGTTCTGGCAGACCGCGAAGGAACACAACGCCACGTGGTACTCGGCAGTGCCGACGATTCACCAGCTGCTTCTCGCGCGGGTGAAGAAAGACTCACCGCGGCCGGCCGGCGCCGAGAAGCTTCGCTTCATCCGCTCATGCAGCGCGTCGTTGCCGCCGCAGGTCATGCACGATCTCGAGGCCGCCTTTGGCGCGCCGGTCCTCGAGGCGTACGGGATGACCGAAGCCGCACACCAGATGGCGTCGAATCCATTGCCCCCGGCGCAACGCATTCCCGGATCGGTGGGACGCGGAACCGACGTGCAGGTCAGCATCATGGATGCTGAGGGCAAGCATCTCGCACCCGGCGAACGCGGCGAAGTCGTCATCAAAGGTCCCAACGTGGTTCGCGGCTACGAGAACAATCCCGAAGCGAACGCCTCGTCGTTCGTCGATGGCTGGTTCCGAACCGGCGACCAGGGCGTCCTCGACGAGAACGGCTATCTCACGCTGACCGGTCGCCTCAAAGAGATGATCAATCGCGGTGGCGAGAAGATCTCGCCGCGCGAGATCGACGAGGTGCTGCTCGGGCATCCAAAGGTGGCCGAGGCGGTGGCGTTCGGCGTCCCGCACACGGCATGGGGCGAAGAAGTCGCCGCCGCCGTCACGCTGAACGGCGAAGCGACTGAAGCAGAACTGCTCGCCTACTGCAAGGAGCGGCTCGCCGACTTCAAACGGCCGAAGCAGATTCACATCACGACGGCCATCCCACGCACTGCGACCGGCAAGATTCAGCGGCGCATCGTTGCCCAGGCATTCGCGACGCAGACGACGTGAGGATTGTTATTGCGGGTGCTGGAGCGATCGGCGGCTATATCGGCGCGAAGCTCGCCAAGGTCGGCGCTAATGTCGTGCTGTTCGCACGCGGCCCACACCTGCAGGCCATGCAGACGCGCGGACTGCGGGTGACCAGCGCCGATGGCGACTTCGAAGTCCGCCCTCAAGTCACTGGCGACCTCGTGTCGATCGGCACGGCGGACGTGGTGTTTCTCGGCGTCAAGGCGCACGGCCTGACCGCGCTCGCGCCTACGCTGCGGCCGCTGTTTCGTCCGGACACTGTCGTCGTCAGCACACAGAACGGCATCCCGTGGTGGTACTTCCAGAACTACAGCGGTGAGCTCGACGGTCTTCACCTCGAGCGGGTCGATCCCGGTGGCGTGATCGCGGCATCGATCGAGCCGAGGCGCGTGATCGGATCGCTGGCCTACTTCGCGACCGACATCGCCGAGCCGGGCGTCATTCATCACACCGAAGGCAATCGCATCTCCTTTGGTGAGCCCGACGGTAGCAAGTCGGGCCGGGCCAAGACGATTGCGGAAGCGCTGATTGCCGCCGGCTTCCGCTGTCCGGTGACGGCGCGGTTCCGTCATGAGATCTGGGTCAAGCTGCTTGGCAACGTGGCGTTCAACCCGATCAGCGCGCTGAGCGGGGGCACGCTGGAAGAATTGGCGCGTCATCAGGAGACGTCGAAGGTCGTGCGCGAAATCATGACCGAGACCGAGACCGTCGCCGGCAAACTCGGCATCGAGATGCCGATCTCCATCGATCAGCGCATGGCGGGCGCCGAAAAAGTTGGTGCACACAAGACGTCGATGCTGCAGGATCTCGAAGCCGGCCGCCCGCTGGAGCTCGAGGCCGTGGTCGGAGCGGTCGTCGAGCTGGGTGATCGGCTCGGCGTGCCGATGCCAGCAACGCGCGCGGTCTATGCGTGCGCGAAGTTGTTGGATGAAAAGAGACAGCGAATGAGGGTGGCATGAGCATCAACAACCGCTGGTTTCAGCTTGTCGCGTCGCTCATCGCGATGATCATGATCGCGAACCTGCAGTACGCGTGGACGCTCTTCGTGAATCCGCTGCAAGCCGGCACCGGCTGGAAGCTCTCCGACATCCAGGTCGCCTTCACACTGTTCATCCTCTGTCAAACGTGGGTCCAGCCGCTCGACGGCTGGCTCATCGATCGACTCGGCCCGCGCGGATTTATCACTGCTGCGGGCGTGTTATGCGGACTTGGCTGGGCGGGTATGGGATACGCCACGTCGCTGCCGCAGCTCTACGGCCTCTATTGCCTCGCCGGCACCGGCGCGGCGTTCGTCTACAGCGGCTCGATCGGATCGGCGCTGAAGTGGTTCAAGGAGAAGCGCGGCCTGGCGTCGGGAATCATGGCCGCCGGCTTTGGCGGGGGCACCGCGCTGTTCATCCCGGTGATCCAGTCGATGCTCAGGGACAGTGGCTATCAGCACACGTTCCTGGTCACTGGCATTTTTCAGGGCGTGGTGATCGCTCTAGTCGCGCAGGTTCTGCGACACCCAACTACGGCGCCGGCTGCTGTTGCGGCGGGGGCCGAGACGAGGAACATGGCGGCCGTCGAGAAGAAGCAGTACACGACACTCGAGGTGCTGCGGACGCCCCGGTTCTACGTCATGTACATCGCCTTCGTGTTGATGGCGACAGGCGGCCTGCTCGTCACCGCGAACGCTGGACCGATGGCGAAATCGTGGGGCCTGGCAAGCGTGCTGACGCTGGCCGCCACGTTGAGTCCGCTGGCCAACGGCGCCGCGCGCGTCTTCTGGGGCTGGGCCTCGGATCGCCTCGGACGTGAGAACACGATGGTCTTCACGTTCGTGCTGCAGGCGCTGTGCCTGGTGTCGGTCGCGACGATAGGACGAACGTCAGGGGCACTCTTCGCCGCGACGCTCGTGGCTGTGTACTTTACGTGGGGCCAGGTCTACTCGCTGTTCCCGTCCATGTCCGGCGATTATTTCGGCACCAAACACGCCACGTCGAACTACGCCGTGCTCTATACGGCGAAGGGCGTCGCTTCGATCATCGGCGGCTGGGTCGGGGCGCTCCTGTATGAACAGTCCGGCAGTTGGACGATGGGCTTCTACGGCAGCGCCATCATGGCGCTGATCGCCGCCGTGCTCGCGTACAGCTTGCGCGCATCTCGGGCCACTGCGACAGCCAAGGGTGCGAAGATTCCGCTGCCGGCGTGATCGATCTGCACACACTCGCGTTGCAGCTGGTGGCCGCGTACGCAGAGCGTCGCCCGCTGGCCACCCCACCCTCTGCTGGTGATGGTCTCGATCTGACGACGGCGTATGCCGTCGAGGGCGAGTTGGTGCGCATGCGGCGTGCGGCTGGCCGCAAGACCACCGGCGTCAAGGTCGGCTTCGCGAACAAAGCCGTGTGGCGCGTCATGAAGCTCGACACGCTCGTCTGGGCGCACATGTACGACGACACCGTGCGAATCGCGAGTGGCAACGAAGCCACGCTGTCGCTGGCACAGATGATCGCGCCGAAGATCGAGCCCGAGATCGTCTTTCGATTGAAAGGCCCGCTCTATGCGAACGTCGCCGATGCGGCTGCGGCGCTCGAATCGGTCGAGTGGCTGGCCCTCGGTTTCGAGATCATCGATTGCCCGTATGCCGATTGGAAATTTCAGCCGGCGGACTTCGTCGCCGCCTACGGCTTGCACGCGGCGCTCGTCGTCGGCGAGCCGCTCATGGTGACGAGGTCGAACATCCCTGAGCTCGTCGAACAGCTTCCCACGTTCAAAGTGCGTCTCGTGAAGAATGGCGATCTCGTTGAAGAAGGATCGGGACGTAATTCGCTGCGCAGTCCAGCGTTGTGTCTCGCCGAGCTCGCGCGAGCGATGGCGAAACAGGACGGCGCGGAGCCACTGGCCGCAGGCAATCTGGTCAGCTCCGGCACGCTGACCGAGTCCACGCCGATTCAGCCCGGCGCGACGTGGACTGCGTCGGTCGAGGGCCTTGACCTTCCCGCCTTGACGGTCCGTTTACTCGCGGATTAGAGCGGTTACCATTCCCTTGTTATGGGAAAAATGAAGACATATACGAGCTTTCACGATTACGTGAAGGATCAGAATCCCAAAAACCGGGCGATTATTGGCGCACTTCGGCGTTTTGTGAAACGTGTTGAGCCGAAGCTCAAGGAATCCGTGAAATGGGAAACGGGTATTGGATCGGGAGTGTGATTTGAATGAGTGACGCGCGCCGCATCCATTGGGGACTGATCCTCCTCGCGGGATTTCTCGCGGAGGTCTCCATCATGGTCGTCTTCTTCACGCTGCTCGCCGCCGCGGCTCTCGCCGGTGTCCCCGAACTGGCACGGCCCGAGGGCACACTGGACCTCATCGACGCGATGGTCTCGGGGTTCCTGATGTTTTTCTTGTTCACCCTGTGGGTGGGTAAACGAATCGAATCCGGATTCGTTTTGCACGGCGCGCTGATTGGGCTCACCGGCGCCCTGCTGTTCACCGCGCTCGTCTTTGTCCTCAGCGGATCTCCAGCCCAGCACCTCTTGTACTGGGTCGCCCACGGCCTCAAGATCGTCGGTGGCATGACGGGTGGTATCGTCGCGAACAAGCGCAGCATCAATCGCCGTACACTCGCTCCGGCATGAGACAACTGATTTCGAGTGGCAGTCCCTACGAGCCGAAGGTGGGCATCTCCCGCGCGGTTCGCGTCGGATCGATCATCGCCGTGTCTGGGACGGCCCCGCTGCTCGACGGCAAGACCGTCGGCAAGGGCGATCCTGCCGCGCAGGCACGACGCTGCCTCGACATCATCAAGGAAGCGCTCGAGCGGGCGGGATCGTCGCTCGATCAGGTCGTACGCACGCGCACGATGCTCACGAGGATCGACGACTGGCAGGCCGTCGCCGCTGTGCACGGCGAGTACTTTGGCGCTATCAGGCCGGCCAATACGATCATGCAGGTGGCGCGCTTCATCGATCCCGACTGGCTGATCGAGTTCGAAGCCGACGCGGTCGTCGAGTGAGGCGACGATGACCGACCACAACATGCTCGTCGTCGTGTGTTCCGGTCCCTACGCCGAATCGGTCTGCCAGTCGTCATGTGCGGTTTGCGGAGCGACCTACGGTCCCGCACCGCGTCGAGCAGCATTGCGTCAGCGCGACTTGGTGAACGTCGCGCTCCACGTCGGTGCCGCTTTCTTGACCAGTTCGAGCAATTCCGGCGGGATGTCGTCCTCTCCCGTCAGCTGACGTATCTCGAACACATCGTCGAACCCCAGGCCAGTCGGGGCACGCAACGCCCATTCAATGGCCGCGTCGAGCGATGGCACCTCGAGAATGTAGAAGCCGCCGACCAATTCCTTCGACTCGGTGAACGGCCCATCCACCACGGTCCGCCTGCCCTTCTTCACCTCGATCCGCGCGCCTTTCCCGGCCGGGTTCAATCCCTCCGCCGCGATCAGCACGCCCGCCTTGTGCATCTCTTCGTTGAACCGCATGTAATCCGAGAAGAGCTTCTCGTCGAGCGCGGCGTTGGGATCCGGCGCTTTGCTGTTCTCTCCCGGCCGTGCGGTCAAGATGAATCGCATGTCGTGTTCCCCCTTCATGTCCTCGACGAACGACCCGGGAGCAAATCGACAAACTCCGTGCTCACCGCTCCGCCGGCTGTCTCCTCCGCCTGCGCGGGTCGCGCTCGAGATTTCCGAACACGCTCATCCACCACTCCTCGAACGACGTGGCCAGGTCTTTGGCGCCGAATCCTTCGATGACCTGCGTTTGCGCCAGGCGATCGCCGAGCCGCTGTCCCTGCGGATCTCTGATGAGCGTGATCGACTCGAGGAGGATCGCCACAACATTGGCGCCGGGAATCAGCACAAAGACGTTGCGCAGCGCCGACTCCTTCCACGTGCACAGCCTGCCGGTCGGCACATGGACGACGACCAGGCCGACAAGGAGCTTGCCCAGGCTTTGCCCGCCGATGCCGTCCCTTAACAGGAGATACAGGACCGCCATGGCAAGGCCCCACCATGACTCGGTGTTGCGATAGAGAAACCATGCGGCGATCGCCGGCATGCCGTCCACCCATGCCGCCAGCAGTCGCTTCCGGACGTCAACTTTGACGTAGGGCGTGACGAGACCGACAGACAGGTAGTTCAGCGTCGGAAAGTAGACGAGCCCGAATAGAACGGCCGGGAACAAAAGGCTGAGCACGTGTAGTCCGTATACCCTGAGGGGCGGCGCTCGAATCGTCGCACGGCTTGTGACATTATCGATAGCTATGCCATCGCGACCTTTCGAGATCAGAGGAAACCTCGAGTCCAATTATCCCGACGTCTTCACGCCCGAAGCGCTGGCGGCGCTCACCGCGCTCGTCCCGCTCGATGCCGACCGCAAGGCGCTCATGAAGGCGCGCATTGCCCGCCGCGGCGCACGGACACGCGATCGGCGGCGCATCGCCTTCCTCGATCCGCAGTCGGTCATCCCGCGTACGCAGATTACCGTGCAGGACGCTCGGGACGGCAAATTCATTGGCAGCGAGATCCCCGCCGACCTCGAGCGTCAGTGGATTCAGGGTACCGGCCCGGCAGCGAGACCCGGCGCCACGGTTGAAACAGGATTGCGCAACGTCGCCTATGCGCTGCTGTCCGGTGCCGACGGGTGGATGTTCGATGGCGAGGACGCGCTCGGCCAGGTCTCGACGATGTCGCTCGATAACCAGCGCAACTTGAAGCTGGCGATTCACCGCGATCCGGTGTTCCTCAAGGTGGCCGAGAAGGTCACGACTGAGATGAACATGTGGGCGAAGGGCTTCTTTGGACGCGAGACCATCGTCGACTGGCAGAAGCAGCTCGATTTCACCACCAAGCTCTTCCGTGCCCGCGGCCTGCACCTTGACGATCGGCACGTCCGTCACGCCGGCGGCGAGAGCTTCTCCGCCTCGATCGTCGATCTGGTGCTATATGTCACCAACAACCAGCGCCGTCTGCAGATGTCGGGGTCATCGGTTGTGCTGTATCTGCCGAAGATTCAGACCGCGGAAGAAGCGGCGCTGTGGAATGACATGTTGACGACCCTCGAGCGTCATCTCGGCCTGACCGTCGGGACAATCAAGGTCTACGTGCTGGTCGAACAGATTGAAGC
This sequence comes from Vicinamibacterales bacterium, assembly GCA_036742665.1. Classification (GTDB taxonomy): domain Bacteria; phylum Acidobacteriota; class Vicinamibacteria; order Vicinamibacterales; family UBA2999; genus Gp6-AA40. Next base: position 7,275 of record DAINQP010000137.1, read on the forward strand.
GTGCTTCCAGTTGATGGAAATCCGTGCCGCGCTCGGGCAGCACTTCATCGGCTTCAACACCGGCCGTTGGGACTACATCAACAGCGTCTCGGACGCGCTGGCGTGGGATCCGAACTTCGTGAACCCCAACATCGACGCCATCACGATGACCTACGGCTACATGCGCATTTACGAAGACCGGGTCCGCCGCGCCGTGAACACGCCCGACGCAAAGGGTCAGTACGCGCTGTGGCAGGGCGGCATGGAGCCGAACATTCCCGTCGGCTCTGAGGCCGGCGTCACCAATGCGATGAAGCGTGCCGTCGCCGGCGGCGAGCGCGAGCAGCGCGAAGGCGCGAGCGGCAAATGGGTGGCCCACTGGAAGATGGTCCACATCGTCAGGCCAGTGTGGGACAAGGTGGGCGACGCCAATCAAGTTGGACGGAAGTTTCCGCCGCTCACCTACACGAGCGCCGACGCAGATGGCCTCGTGATGCTGGAGGACGCGCCTCGGACAATTCGCGGCGCGCGCGATCTGCTCAGCGTCGCGCTGCAGTACGGCAACGCGTTCCTGCAGGGACTGCAGGCAGCCGCGCTCAAGCCCGCTGACTTCTTCGGCAACGACGACGTGCTGTACCTCATGGAAGACATGGCCACCGGCGAAATTCGCCTGAGCATCCTGTGGGAATGGCTGCACAAGGGCGCGTCGCTGACTGCCGGTGACGACGAGAGCGGCGCCAGGGCCGGCGACCCATTCACGCGCGAATTGTTCGCGAAGCTGCTCGAGCAGGAGTACGAGAAGCTGCAGAAGGCCAGCAATCGCGACGTCCACGACGTTTCCAAGCGGACGACGCTGCCCATCGCGCGAGAGATCGCGCAGGTCTACGTCATGGACGATGTGAAGCTGCCGTGGTACATCGACCTGCTGAATATCAACCTGAATAACTCGGATCTGAACGAGGCCAGGCGCCGGATCCAGATGCTGGCCGATGCGTTCGCCAAGGACGGAACGCGGATCACGGAGAACCTGGATTTCAGCGCGGTGTCTGCATAGAGATCAAGCCTCCTGCTCCACCGTGCCGAGCATCTGCTCACCGCCTGCGGCGACGAACGCTGCGGCCGCGTCCTGGTATCCTTCCTCGGCCTGCGCCATCAGGGCATCGAACTCGGGGTTGCCGCGCAGCGAATCGAGCCATGGATCGCGTGCGAAGAACGTCGCGCAGTTGAAACCACCGTCGATGGCGCGCCGCAACATCGTCAGCGCCTCCGGGTGCTCCACGGCCGCCAATGACCGCGCGAAGTAATACGTGCCGCACGGATCCCGGAGCGACCACATCGTGAGCAACCGGTCGCCGGTCGTACGCACAACGTCGCGACGATCCTCCAGCACCGCGAGGATGCCCTCCAGGAACAGGCGGAACATCAGCGGCAGTCCCGGCGCGAGTTGCTGACGCGCGTGCGCGATCGCGCGTGCGCGGTCGCCCATCAAATCCAAAGCAAGGATGGCGATGAGCGACGGCTCATCCTGGTCGAACGCGATCGCCTTGTCGTACTCGGCGGTCATCATGTACGCGTGGGCTACTGCCGTCCGAATCTGGGGATCGAGACGGCGGGCGTGGTCGTGTGCAGCAATCGCGGGGCGCTGCAGGCCCGCGTATCGACAGGCCTGCACCAATCCGGCGAAGAGTTCCGGATCGGACGTCCGCTGACGCACGCGTTCGAGCAGACGCAGCATCGCGTGCTTCACCCGACCGGTCTCGATCTCCACCAACGTATACAGGTTGTGGGCCAGCGACAAGTCGGGGTTGATCGCCAGCGCGCGAGTGAACGCGTCTTCAGCCTGCGCGTACGCCTCGTCTGCCGCAGCGCCTGAATACATACCGATGATGCGGTGGAGCCGCGCGATGCGCGCCCAGGCCGGTGCGTAGCGCGGATCTTCCTCGAGACATTGCCGGTAGAGATCGCGAGCCACCGTCCAGGTGTGCACCTGATAGGCCAACTGATTCGCGCGAAGGTAGTACTCGTACGCCTTCGGGCTGGCCGGCACATCGTGCTTGAGCACCTGGCGGTCGCGCGCACTGAGCGGCAGCGACAGCGATTCGACGATGCGGCTGGTGAGCGCGTCCTGCAACTGAAAGGCATCGCCGACGCGGACGACCATCGACTGCGACCAGCGAACCGTTCCGCCCGGCATCTCGGCCAACTGCGCTGTGACGCGCAGTTGATCGTCGGCTCGCAACAGCGTGCCGGTCAGCACTGCATCGACGTCGGCCTTTTTGGCGACGGCGTCCAGATCGATTGCATCGGTGACGAACTGCAAACCGGTCAGACTGGAACGCACCAGCAGCGAATCGAGTCCCGACAACGAGGTGGTCAGCGCGTCGGCAAGACCAAAGCCGAGAAAATCGACCTCGGGATCGGGCCGGAGCATCTTGAACGGCAACACGATCAGCCGCGTGATCGGACGAGGCGGGCGGGCTACTGACCCGGTGTCGGCGGCCGCGATCGCCGACCGCAGTTCGTCGGCCATCGCGGTTGCCGTCTTGAAGCGATCCTGCGGCCGCTTCGCGATCGCCTTGTGGACAATGCGGTCCACTGCGGCGACGGCGGCCGAGCCGCCGAGAGCGGGGGGATGCTCATAGACCACCGCGTGCACCACCTCCGGCACTGTTCGCCCGTGGAAGGCTGGCTCGCCGGTGATCATCTCGTAGAGCACGACACCGGTGGAGAACAGGTCTCCCCGGTGATCGGCGGGCTGGCCCTGGAGCTGCTCCGGCGTGAGATATCTCGGGGTGCCCATCAACATTCCCGGTGTTGTCAGCTGCACGTCGTGCTCGTCGAGCGGACGCGCCAGACCGAAGTCGAGCAGCTTGACGCCATGAGGCGTCAGAAAGATATTCGACGGCTTCAGATCGCGATGAATGACGCTGTTGCGATGCAGCGCGTCGAGCGCCGACAGCGTGGCCAGCGTGATCGCCACTGCTTCACCCAGTGGCAGCGGTCCTTCCGCCATGCGCGAGGACAGCGGCTCGCCCTCGAGCAATTCCATGGCGATATAGAACTGCCCGTCCGCCGAGCCGACGTCGTACAGCTGACAGATGTTGGGATGGTTGACGCGGGCGGCCGCGCGCGCCTCGCGCCGCAGCCGCTCCGTCGCCGAGGGATCGGACACGTTCGCGCGAATCGTCTTGAGTGCGACCGCTCGATGCAGCCGGTCGTCCCACGCGGCATAGACGATGCCCATCCCGCCTTCGCCGAGCGTGCCGGTGATTTGGTAATGACTGATTGATTTCGGCATCAGGCAAGCCCTGCCTTCGAGGGCAAGACTCTCGATCCTAACCCGCGGAAGTGGAGGTGTCGAACACGGAGGGTCGTATACACGCCAAATGACCCATCCGTTGCCCTGATGTTCTGCGTTAGGATTGCCCCCATGCACAGCGTAAGGATGCTCGCCGTCACGGCCGCCATCGCCGGCACGTCGATCGTGGTCACCGCGCAGTACTCGCTGACCGTCAACAAAGACCGCCTGATCAACGCCGCCAACGAGCCACAGAACTGGCTGTTGATGAATGGCGACTACGGCTCTCAGCGCTACTCCAAGCTGACGCAGATCAACCGCGACAACGTCAAGAACATGCGGATGGCCTGGGCCATGGCGCTCGGTGGCATGCAAGACGTCGGACAGAACGGCCCCGAGAACGAGATCAACCCGCTCATCGACAACGGCTTCATGTACACCAGCGACGGGTGGGGCACGATCTACAAGATCGATGCGCGCGATCCGGGACGCGGAAAATTCGCATGGATCGCCGACCCGGGCGTACCGCACGAAGGCAACACCACACGGACCCGCGGCATCGCGCTGTGGGAGGACAAGGTCATCGCCAACCTCCCCGACGGTCGCGTCATCGCGGTCAATCGTGAGAACGGCGAGATCCTCTGGGACAAGAAGGTCACCGCGAAGAACGAGTTCGGCAATCAGGAACGCTTCCTGACCGCTCCACTCGTCGCCGATGGCAAGGTCATCGTGCAGAACGGCGCCGGGGACGGCGGCACGCGCGGCTGGGTGGCGGCGCTCGATGTGAAGACCGGCAACGAGCTGTGGCGCTTCTACGTCGTGCCCAAGCCCGGCGACCCGGGCAGCGAGACGTGGAAGGACGATCACAACGCGTGGAAGACCGGCGGCGGCGGAATTTGGCAGACCGGCTCCTACGATCCGGCGTCGAATCTCTACATCGTCGGCACCGGCAATCCGTACCCGATCTACGACCCGCAGTTCCGGCCAGGCGACAACCTCTACACGAACTCGGTCATCGCGCTCGACGTCGCCACCGGAAAGCTGGCCTGGCATTTCCAGTACACCCCGAACGACTCGTGGGACTACGACGAAGTCGGCGTGCACATGCTCTACGACATCACCATCAACGGCCGGAATCGCAAGGTCGTCAGCCACTTCGGCCGCAACGGGTTCTTCTACACGCTCGATCGCACGACCGGTCGGTTCATCAAGGCCGAGAAGTACGTCAACGATCTGAACTGGACCAAGGGCATTGATGTGGAAACCGGCCGGCCGCTCGACTACAACCCGAAACTCGACGTGCAGCTTTACAACCCCGAGGCGCGCGCGCTGCGCGGCGATGGCCAGAAGCGCGCGTGCCCGACGTGGCACGGTGGTGTGGCACATCAACCGCTCGCCTACAACCCGGTGAAGCACATTGCTTATGGCGTCGGCACGGAAGGCTGCTTCACCCAGAACGGCGCCGCAGTCGGATCGCGTGGCAAGGAGGGTGGCATCGACAACAAGACGAGCCAGCCTCGTCAGTACAGCAGCGACCTGTACTACGGCTCGGTCACCGCGTTCGATGCGATCAATCACAAGGTCGTTGCGAAAGCTGTGACCGACATCGAAGTCCGTTCCGGTGTGCTCGCCACTGCTGGCGGCCTGGTGTTCACCGCGTTGCAGGACGGCTGGGTCGTCGCCTACAACGACGAGACGCTCGAGGAGCTGTGGCGCTTCAACGTCGGCACGCCGCTCAAGGGATCACCGGTCACCTACGCGATTGGACCGAAGCAATATCTCGCCGTGCAGGCCGGCGGCCGGCACCTGCATCCGGTGAACTGGGACAAGTTGGAGAACTCCAGCTACCTGTTCGTCTTCGCGTTGAATTGATGGCACGTCCTGAAGGACGTGCCCTACCATCATAGGGCCGGTCCTTTGGGACCGGCCGCGCGTCCCGTCTTCAATGGTTCCAGGCCCGGTCCTCGGCTCGTACGAAATCATCTCGCTGCTCGGCGCCGGCGGCATGGGCGAGGTCTATCGCGCACGCGACACGACGCTTGGCCGCGACGTCGCGCTGAAGCTGCTGCCGCAGGCTCTGGCTGATGATCCTGAGCGCGTGGCGCGCTTCCAGCGCGAGGCGCAGCTGCTGGCATCACTCAATCATCCGCACATCGGCGCCATCTACGGTCTCGAGCAACAGGCGTCTGCCCGCTTTCTCGTCCTCGAGCTCGCCGAAGGCGGCACGCTCGCGGCGCGCATCGCACGCGGTCCCGTGCCGCTCGACGAGATGATCGAAATCGCACGCCAGATCGCGCTCGCGCTCCAGGCCGCGCATGACAAAGGTGTCGTGCATCGCGACCTGAAGCCCTCGAACATCGCCTTCACCGCAGCCGGTGACGTAAAGGTGCTCGATTTCGGACTGGCCAAGCTTGGCGACCGCGACGAGACCTCGTCCACGAACGTCTCGCTCTCCCCGACGATCACCAGCCCGGCACTGATGACCGGCGTCGGCGCGCTGCTCGGCACAGCCGCTTACATGGCGCCGGAGCAGGCGAAGGGCAAGCAGGCCGACAAACGATCCGACGTGTGGGCGTTCGGCTGCGTGCTCTACGAGATGCTCACCGGCAGGCGCGCGTTCGAGGGCGACGACATCGCCGACACGCTGGCCAACGTGTTGAAGATGGAACCTGACTGGAGCCGGCTGCCATCGACGCCGCCGCCTGCCATCAGAGTTCTCCTGCGGCGATGTCTTGCAAAGGACTCTCGACAGCGCTGCGGTGACATGGCGGCGGCGCTGATCCTGCTCGAGGAATCGGCACATCTGACGCCTCTGGCGTCATCATTCACATCGCAGCGAACGCCGGGACTCCTGTGGCGTCTCGCTGCGCCGGCGGCCGTCACTGGTGTCGTCGCCGCAGCCGTCGCGGCCGCGACATGGTGGGCGATGCGGCCCGAAGCCCTACCCATTGTCCGGACGTCCATCGTTCTCTCCAGCAGCGCGGTCACGCCGAACGAACTTGCGATCACGCCTGACGGCAGAAACATCATCTATACGAGAAACAACCAGTCGCAGCTTGTCGTGCGGCCGCTCGACGAACTCGAGCCACGGCCACTCACCGACGGCAGCAACATCAGAGGACTTTCGGCATCCCCCGACAGTCGATCGGTCCTGTACACCGATGGCGACATGCTGATGAAAATGGCCTTGTCCGGCGGCGCGGCGGTCCCGATCACCCGAGTGGATGCGCCGGCGCGCGGCACTGCGTGGCTGGCCGACGACACGATCGTGTATGCCACGGCCAACGGGAGGACGGGACTCCAGCGCGTCGCGGCAAGCGGCGGCGACGTAACGGTTCTGACAAAGCCCGACCCGACACGTGGCGAAGCTGACCATATTGCTCCCGTGCCCCTGCCGGGCGGACGGGCAGTGCTGTTCACGATTACCTCCAGTACCGGCGAGCTCCCACAGATTGCGGTGATCGATCTCGCGACCGGCGATCGGAAGGTGCTCCTCCGCGGCGGCAGCCAGGCGAGATATCTCGGCAGCGGTCATCTCGTCTACGCTGCCGACGGAATCCTACAAGCGGTACCGTTCGATCTCGACACCCGGTCGATGACCGGCACGCCTGTGCCAGTGCTCCAGAACTTCGCCCTGCTCGGCGGCGTAATCGCGGCCCTGGATGTTGCGGCGAATGGCACGCTTGTGTACGCCCGCTCCAGTGGCACATCGCGCGTCCCGGTGTGGGTTGATGGCGAGGGCCGCGAGACCGCAACCAAGGGGCCTGCGGCCATGTACCAGACGCCGCGGCTTTCGCCTGACGGCCGGCGTCTCGCGTATTTCGCCATCACCAGCAGCGGCGAATACGACGTATGGATCCTGGACCTCGAGCGAGGAACCGTCGAAAGGCTGACCACCGATCGCGGCCGCGACAGCGAGCCGATCTGGTCGCCCGATAGTACCCGGATCGCGTATCTATCGGCGGGACAGCCTGGCGGGCCGGGTATCTTCGTGCGCCGCGCCGACGGGGCGGGAACCATCGAGCGACTGACGAGTGGCACTCACCTGCCTTTCTACTGGTCAGCTGACGGGAAATGGGTGGCGTACGCCGACTATGGTGACCGGGGCATTTCGATCGCCACCGTGTCCGGAATGATGAAGGTCGGGATCGACGGTGACCACACACCACAATTACTGCTCAAGGGAAGCGGCGGCCGAATCTCTCCGACAGAGCGCTGGGTCGCCATCACGAGCGCGACAACCGGCACCGACGAGATCTATGTGCTGCCGTTTCCAGATATGTCGCGTGCGCGCACGCGCATTTCCACCGATGGCGGCCAGAACGCGACGTGGGCGCCTGACGGCAAGACCCTGTTCTACCGTCGCGGGCAGGCGGTGATGGCCGTGAATGTTGTCGGTGACGATCCGTCAACCTGGCCGAAGCCGAAGATGCTGTTCGAGGGTCCGTATCTGTTCGACATCGGACCAACGCACTATGACGTCGCGCGCGACGGCCGCCTCCTGATGGTGAAGCCCGTCAGCGCGGACGGGGATGCCGCACCCAGGCAGCTCGTGGTGGTCCAGAACTGGTTCGAAGAGTTGCGGCGGCTTGCACCGCGGAAGTGAATCAATCGTCGTAGAGCGCGGACCGCGCGGAGTCCCCTATGAAAACGTTGACGATGGTAACCGGGCTGGTCCTGGTCCTTTCGAGCGCCCAGGCCAATCTTCCGCGGGTGCCGATCTTCGAGCCGGATCCGTTGTGGTTCGAGGCGCTGCCGAATAAGTGGGTCACGGGCCAGGTCGGCGGCGTCGCGGTGGATTCACACGACAACGTCTGGGTCTTCCATCGCCCATCGACGATCCCCGATGGCGAGAAGGCGGCGTCGCTGAATCCGCCGCAAGCCGACTGCTGTATTCCCGCGCCGCCCGTCATTCAGTTCAGTCCGAGCGGCAAGTTCCTTCGCGCCTGGGGCGGGCCGGGTCAGAGCTATGAATGGTTCACCAGCGAGCACGGCATCTTCGTCGATGCGCAGGACAATGTCTGGTTGAGCGGCAACGCCAAGGAAGACAATCAGATTCTGAAGTTCACGAGCACCGGCGCGCTTGTGATGCAGATCGGCCACTCAGGCAAGAACACGGGCAGCAACGACACTGAGAACCTCGGCGGACCGGCCGGACTGTTCGTGTATCCGAAGACTAACGAGCTCTTCGTCGCCGACGGCTACTTCAATCATCGAGTCATCGTCTTCGATGCGAAGACAGGCGCCTACAAGCGGCACTGGGGCGCGTACGGCAAACCGCCCGACGACAACTACAAGTTCCCAGCGCGAGCCGAGCTCCTGAAGGCAACACCCGCGCCGCAATTCCACAATCCGGTGCACTCGGTCGTCGTGTCGAATGACGATCTCGTCTACGTCGCCGATCGCACCAACAATCGATTCCAGGTGTTCAGCCTCGACGGCACCTTCGTCAAAGAAGTGTTCATCGCGCGGAACACGCTCCAGGCCGAAGGTACCGTGCACCACTTTGTCCTGTCGCCGGACAAGGCGCAGCAGTTCCTCTACCTCGTCGACGGATCGAACAAGGTCGTGCGCATTCTCAATCGCCACACGCTGGAGATCCTGGCCAACGTCGGCGGACACGCCGGACACAACGCCCGGGAGTTCTTCCACATTCACAGCGCCGCCGTCGATTCGAAGGGCAATCTCTATCTCGGTGAAGTGAACAACGGTCAACGGTATTACCGCTATACCTACAAAGCCCTGGGACCGGCCAGTCGGTAACAGTTCGACGGTTTGTTGCTGCGGCCATGCCGCGTGGCGATCGCGCCTCCACATGCCGGGAAATCGACCTTCTTTGTGCTCTTTCGAATCCCGCGCGTCTAGTTGCCTCCGCGAGGCCATATCCGCTGCGCGGCTCAAAGCGCCTGCGCTGACTCGACGCCACCAGAACGCGATGACGGAAGACGCGCGGATGAATCGCTGCGGCCGATTTCCGGCTTCGCGGTGAGCTCGACATCGTCGCACGCGTCCGCCACGCAGCGTGCCCGCAGCGCCCTTCATCCCACAATCGCGACGTACGCGCGTGAAGTAAAAGGATCTACCAATCCATCCGCAGGGACGGATTGGAGAGACTGGGGCCGCGCATCGCGCGGCAGGGGACGAGGCAAGTCCGGGATCACGAGTGGC
>DAINQP010000138.1:0-16642 GCA_036742665.1 Vicinamibacterales bacterium
TCGGAGTCGTCCCGACAGGCGCTGATCTACGCCAAGGCGCTCAGTTCGTGGTACGAGTCGCCGCTGACGGTCCTCCATGTCTGCGTGGACCTGCCGGTCTTCGAGATGGCGTCGCCGTTCGGCCACTCGGCATCGACCACAGTGGTCATCGAGGAATCTCAGATCGCTGAGAGGCGCGCCGCGGTACGCACGTTCGTCTGGTCCACCGTTGGCGCCGACTCTGCTGAGATCGTCGTTCGTGAGGGCACAGACGCGAAGGACGAGATTCTGAAGGAAGCAGGGACCGATGGTGCCAGCATGATCGTGATGGGCACGCATGGGCGATCGGGCATCGACCACGTGCTGCTCGGATCGATCACCGAGAGGGTGCTGCACAAGGCTCCGTGCGCAATCCTGGTGGTGCCGCCGCACGCCGCAACCGTAGAGCCCGGCACACCGGCGATCTTCAAGCGGATCCTGTGTGCGATCGATTTCTCCACCAGCTCGCTGCTTGCGCTCAGCCGCGCTCTCGAGTTCGCCCAGGAAGCCGACGCCCGGTTGACGCTGCTGCATGCGATCGAATTCCCAGCGGCGCTGCGTGAGATCGTGTTTTCGACCGACGCAGACGTCGATCGGTTGCACGCCGCTGCAGAAGCTGAGTACCTGCGCCGGCTGAGAGCGTTGGTGCCGGCTCGCGCGCGAACCTACTGCACTGTGGCGACGCGCGTGAACGAAGGGAAGCCTGCCCGTGAGATTGCGCGAGTCGCCGCCGAGGAGCGAGCCGATCTCATCGTCATGGGCGTGCACGGGCGCGGCGCCCTCGATCTGATGGTGTTCGGGTCCAATACGAATTCCGTGATTAGAAACGCCAGGTGCCCGGTGCTGGTCGTACCGACACCGCGCGGGTGAATGCAGCGTCGGGCGTCGAGCCCGACGCTGCGGTCAGCAAACCTCATCCTGTTCTCGCGATTCCCCGTCTTCGGACCATTGCACCGCGATCAGATTTTCCACGTGTGTGATACCCGGCGCATGCATGGCCGCGCGCTCGGCCGACTCCCGCTCATGCCACGAGCGAACCGTACCTGTGAGCGTGACGGCGTTTCCGGATATCACAACATTGATGCCTCGGGCGTCTACGGCAGCATCCTGGTTCAGCGCGCGAACGATACGCGGCCGGACGTCGTCGGCAGACGCGGCAGGGACCACCACCACTCGATTGACCAGGCTCTTGATCCCCTTGACGTAACGAAGTGCCTTTCCGGCAACGACACGCTGGAAGAGGGTGTGGACCGTGCCGGTCAGCACGATGTGAGCGTTGTGAACGACGACTTGAACGGTCGGCGGCAGGATGAGATGCGTCTCGAGTGCACGCGCCGCGTCGGTCGCGATGTCTGTGTCCGAGCGCGGCTGCCGCAGTGTGACTTGTAGACTATTGGCAACGGCTCGTACGCCGCGCGTGCGTTTGACCGCGCGCTCCGCCGCCAGCTTGCCGGCGTAGCTGTCAACCACTCCGCTGAGCGTCACTACGCCGTGGCGTGCCGTGACACCAATGCCGGCCGCATCAACCTGCGTGTCCCACTCTAGCTGCTGCTGCACGAGCTCACGAAGCCGCAGGTCGCTGGGAGTGAGAGTTGAAGTTGCCATAACGCCATCCTTTTGTGCGCCTGCGTCAGGGCAGGCGTGCCGCCACTGCAACCAGATGTCCGGCCGCGTACGCGGCGGCGGCGACAATCGTGCCCAGCGCGAAGGTCTCGAGGCCTGTCTGCCACCAGCGATCTCTCGTCACCAGGGCTCTTAGGGCACCCAGTACAAACAGTGTGGTGAAGGTCATCACCGTTGACGCGACGAGCGGCGATGTGCGCAGGAACAGGTACGGGGTGAGTGGCACCGCGCCGGCCACGACAAACGCGAGCAGTGTCGCGAGCCCGTGTTTCCACGGATGCCGCTCGAGCTCGGGCAGTCCGTCCGCTTCACGCGCACGCTCGTCAGCGCGGATCGCCAGAAAGTTTCCTACACCCATCGACACGCCATCAGCGACCAGGTTGGCGGCGCCGACGACGAGCACCGCGAGCTGTGACAACTGGCCACCGGCAACGCCGCTCACGACGGCAAACGTGGTGATGATGCCGTCGTTCGCTCCGTACACCAGGTCGCGGATGTAGTGGCGCGCGCTCGCGGCGGCGCCAATCGGCTCGACGTGGAGAGACGTCCTCATGGGCACCCTTCGGCGAGACAGTAGACCAGCACCGGGACCTTCGCGAGACCGAGCACGCGATAGGCCGTGGAGCCGGGAACGCCGCGCCGGCTGCCGCGGGCGTGACGGCCGAGCACGAGAATCGGATGTTGGCCGGCCCAGGTGAACGTCGCTGCTGCGAGCCGTTGGGGTACGGGCCCACTTTCGACAAGCAGCGGGATGTCAGGATGCGGCAGCACTCCCGCCAACGCTTTCTCAATGTCTTGTCGAGCAGTGGTGATCTGGTGTGCGACCGCCGCATCCGCATGGGGTTGCCATCGTTCGAGCACGTTGACTGCGGGCACCACGTGTACGGCATGAAGAGTGGTGTGCAACACCTGCGCAAGACGCGCCGCCGCTGCTACGGCGGCCATCGCCGGGCAGGTGATCTCGACTGCCGCAATCACCGGACCCATGCCGGTGAGATCGTTCGCGGACGGAAGCGGCGGAGCCCACGTATCAGGAACGACGAAGACCGGCGTATCGGAGTGCTCGAGTACGCCTTCCGTCGTCGATCCAAACAACGCGTGGGCCGCACCCGACATGCCATGCATGCCGAGCACGACCAGATCAACTTGCTCGCGCTGCGCGATATCGCAGATGACGCGGGGGGCTTCACCGGTGACGACGTGCTGACGCAGTGTCGAGTGTCCTATCGCCGCGGCGTGCGCCGTGAAGCGGGTGAGTTCCTCGCGCGTTTCGTGCGTCAGGTCGATGCCCTCGGCTCGCGCTGCCGCCGTCAGCAACGGGTGCTCGACGTGCAGGACGTGCAGCGCGGCTCCGCACTGTCTCGACAGTCGTGCCGCGAATTCGAGGGCAACACGTGACGGTTCCGAGAAGTCCACCGCAGTGAGGATCGAACGAGGCGGCATCATGCCCATTGCTCAATCAGGAGCCGTGCCAGCAGATCTCGCGCGAAAATGCCGATTCACGAGGGTGCGCCATGGCTGCGCCCGGCCGCGTGTGGGGGATCTTTCGCAAGGGCGGGGAGTATTCCGTGGTACGCTGACGTTCCTTGCTGGGCATCGATTTCGTCGGCATTTCCATCCAGTTCACCCTCCTCGTTGTTTCCCTCTCGGTTCACGAGGCGGCGCACGCGTGGTCGGCGGACAAGCTTGGCGATCCCACCGCGCGGGCGCTCGGACGGGTGTCGTTGAACCCTGCCGCGCACGTCGATCCGATCGGCACGATCCTCTTTCCGCTGCTGGCGATGGCCTCGAACCTTCCGCTGATTGGGTGGGCGAAGCCGGTCCCGGTGGGGATTCAGCACCTGCGGGGAAACTGGCGACAGAAATTCATGTTCATCGCCGCGGCCGGACCCGCGAGCAACGTTGTGATGGCTCTCGCCGGTGCAGCCGCTCTGTGGATCATCTCGGGTGGTCCGCCGCTGCAGGTCGCGCAGGGCGTCCCTGGTCAGATCCTGTTTGCGTTCGTCCAGTTGAACCTGCTGCTGGCGGTCTTCAACATGGTTCCGGTGCCGCCGCTCGATGGCGGCAATGTGTTGGCCGGGTTGGTGAGTGGTCCCGTAGCCGAAGCAATGGATCGAATACGGCCTTACGGTATTCTGATTCTCTACGCGCTCATGTTCCTGGGCGTGTTCTCCCGAGTCATTTATCCCGTGGTGCTGGCGCTGGAGGATCTACTGCTCTAATGGCCCGAGCTCGAGTCGTCTCAGGTATGCGGCCGACGGGGAAGCTGCACATCGGCCACCTCGTCGGCGCATTGAAAAACTGGGTTGCGCTGCAGGAACAGCACGACTGCTTCTACTTCGTCGCCGATTGGCATGCGTTGACGAGTGAGTTCGCCAACACGGCCCCGCTCCCGGCGAACGGTCTCGACAACGTGGCCGACTGGATCGCCGCAGGCGTCGATCCAGAGCGCAGCACCATCTTCGTCCAGTCGATGGTGCCTGAGCATGCCGAGCTCGCGACGTTGCTCTCGATGGTGGTTCCCGTCAGCTGGCTCGAGCGCGTACCGACTTACAAGGAACAGCGCGAACAGATCACCGACAAGGATTTGTCGAATCTCGGGTTTCTGGCCTACCCGCTCCTGCAGACGGCGGACGTCGCGATGTACAACGCCAAACTCGTTCCAGTAGGCGAAGACCAGGTCGCCCATCTCGAGCTCTCGCGGGAAGCCGTGCGGCGTTTCAATCAGTTCTACGGCGAGGTGCTCGCCGAACCGCAACCGGTCCTGACGCCCACGTCACGGCTGCCCGGGCTCGACAATCGCAAGATGAGCAAGAGCTACGGCAACACCATCGACCTGAGTGACGACGCCGAGACGGTGGTGAAGAAGGTGCGGCAGATGTATACGGACCCCAAGCGCATTCGGGCCGACATCCCCGGCACGGTCGAAGGCAATCCAGTCTTCATGTACCATGACGCGTTCAACGCCGACACCGCCGAGGTGGACGATCTCAAGGCTCGCTACCGGGCGGGCAAGGTTGGCGACGTCGAGGTCAAGACGAAGCTGGCGAAGGCGGTGAACGACGTCCTGGAGCCGCTGCGCGAGCGGCGGCGCGAGATGCTGAGCAGGCCCGGCCAGATTCGCGAGATCCTGCACGAGGGCTCGCGGAAGGCACGCCTCATCGCCCAAGCGACGATGGAGCGGGTGCGCGATGCGGTGAAGTTACGGTACTAACGGTCAAGTTACGGTACAAGCGTGGCTGAACTCGATTTCGAATCATCCCCCGACGCCTACCAGGTCAAGCTCGATACCTTTGAGGGCCCGCTCGATCTGCTCCTGCACCTCATTCGCACCAGTGAGGTGAACATCTACGACATCCCGATCTCGATCATCACCGAGCAGTATCTGAAGTACATCGAGTTGATGCAGGAGCTGAACCTCGATGTTGCGGGTGAGTTCCTGGTGATGGCGGCGACGTTGATTCACATCAAGTCGCGTACGTTGCTGCCGCGTCCCGATCCCACGCAGGAGGATGGCGGACCCGAAGAAGATCCGCGCGAAGCCCTCGTACGGCGCCTACTTGAACACCAGAAGTTCAAGGCGGCCGCCGAGCTCCTGCACGATCGCGAGACGCTGCGCAGCGCGCAGTACATGCGCCCGGATTCGCGCGTCGCCGATGCGGCCGGCGATGAGTACGAGCCGGAACTCGAGGTCGATCTGTTTGGACTGCTCGCCGCGTTCCGAGGCGTGCTCGAGCGCGCCACGCGCCGGCCGCGGATGGTCATCCCGCCGGAGCAGATGTCGATCGAGGATCGAATGCGGCAGGTACTCGGTCGTCTCTCGGAAACCGAAGCGCTCGGGTTCGAGGATTTGTTCGCGGACGGTGACGGCTCGCGGCCGTTCATGATCGTCACGTTCCTCGCCATCCTGGAGATGATCAGGCTGAAGCTGATTCGCGTGTTCCAGTCCAGCGGCATCGGGCCGATTCGCGTCTACAAGCGCGCGCGGCCTACGGACGCGCCTCACCCTATCGACGATCCCGCGACGGGTCCATAGAACAGAACCCGTCCTACGCTGTCCATGAAATATGACCAACGAGACCGTTAACGAACAGCCCCCTGCTCCGATTTCGCCTCAAGCCTCGGGCGAGGCAAGCGCTGAGGTCAAGGCCGTGGTCGAGGCACTGATCTTCGCGTCGCCGGAACCGATCACGCCGAAGATGATGTTCAAGCTGCTCTCTGAGGAGCCGAAGGAAGACGTGACGGCGGCAATCGCCGCGCTCAAGGCGGACTACGAGAACCGTCCCGGACTGCAGATGGTTGAAGTCGCCGGTGGCTATCAGATCGTCACGCGGCCCGATCTGCACGAGTGGGTGCGCCGGCTTTTTCACGAGCGCTCGTCGCAGAAGCTGACCGTGCAGGGCCTCGAGACGCTGGCGGTGATTGCCTACAAGCAGCCGATCACGTCGCTCGAGATCGCCGAGATTCGCGGCGTGAATACCAGCGGTGTGCTTTCGACGCTGCTCGAACGGCACCTGATCAAAATCGTCGGGCGCAAGAACGTCGTCGGCCGGCCGTTCCTCTATGCCACGACGAAGGAGTTCCTCATCCGCTTCGGTCTGAAAGACCTCAACGATCTGCCCAAGGTCGAAGACATGGCCGAAGCGCTTGGCTTCGATCCGCCAGCGGGCCTCATGGAGCAGTCACCGCGCGAGGACGTCCTGCCGCTGACCGAGGAAGACTTCGAAAGTGGAAAAGTAGAGAAAGTGGAATAAGTGGAAAAGTAATTTTCAAACTTACTTTTCCACTTTTCTATTTTTCACCTTTTCTATTTGAGTCGCGGCCTTCTTCAATGCCGCGACTTCGCCTTCTTGCAGTTCCCGCCAGTCTCCTGGTTTCAGTTTCCGATCGGCGATCGGGCCGACCCGCGTTCGCTTCAACGTCTGTACCGGATGTCCGACCGCTTCGCACATCCGACGCACCTGCCGGTTGCGCCCCTCTCGAATCGTCATCAGCAGCACCGCATCCTCGTCGCGCCGTCGCGGTGGCACGAGGACGACGGTCGCTGGTTGTGTGCGATGGCCGTCGAGCGGAATGCCTTTGCGCAGGCGGGTAAGTGCCTCTTCGTCCGGAGTCCCGGCGACGCGCGCTTCGTATGTACGCTCGACGCCATGCCGCGGGTGAGTGAGCCCTGCGGCGAGGTCGCCGTCGTTGGTGAGGAGCAGCAGTCCCTCGCTGTCGTAGTCAAGCCGGCCGACCGGATAGACGTACTCGCGAACGCCGCTGAGAAGATCCATGACGGTGCGCCGCCGCTGCGGATCCGATCGCGTGGTCACGTAGCCCTTGGGCTTGTTGAGCAGGATGTAGCGGAGGCGCTCGGCGACCCGAACGCGACGGCCGTCCACGCGGATGTCGTCCGCTGCCGGGTCGGCCTTGACACCCATCTCGTGAATCGTGCGACCGTTGACGCTGACGCGCCCTTCGGCGATCAGCTTTTCAGCCGCGCGTCGTGACGCCACGCCCGCCTGGGACAATATCTTTTGTAGTCGGATCATTTTCGATTCGCGATCTTTGATTGGTGATTCCTTGTCGATCGGGGATTGTTGATGCGTGATTGCGTCCAATCGACAATCAACATCCTTAATCAACAGCAAATCACCAATCAAAGATCATCAAATCATCAATGCTCTACTGGCGCAGCAGGCTGGCCCAGAACGAGATGAGCTTCCACGCATCGGCGGTGGTGGCCGCGCGGTTGACCTCGGCATGCGTGATCAGATTGCTGAGCAGCAGATGGACGTTCGCACCCTTGCTGCGGAGATAGTCGTTCAACAGCGCGGACTCGGCCGCCGGAATCACCGTGTCATCGTCACCGTGCAGCAGATAGATTGCGGCTGACGGCGGATCGGGCGCGCGCTGCGGCGACAGTGCCGGATCGCTCGCCCCCAACTGATCCAGGAACGGCACGAGCACCGGCCCCAGCTTGCCCACAGCGCGGTCGTTCACGTAGTTCATGAAGGTGCGCGACGGCTCGGGCATCGCCTTGGCCATCTCTCGCGCCGTCGTGAACATCGCGTTGGCCCGATCCATGTTAACCAACGTGAGTTGCGAGGCCAGCAGAAACGTTTTGATGGCTTCACGCAATCCCGCGACCTGATCGGACGGCACGATGCCGTTGTCAGCCAACCCGTACAGAATCACCGACACACCGTAATCGTGGGGCGGATGGGTCGCTAATCCTGGGACCTGCGGCGCCTGGCCCGTGGCCAGGTAGCGCATGACACGCGGCAGGTCACCATGGCCGCCGAAGGAGAGGATGAACGCGATGCGATCGCGAATCGCTGGACGCCCGGACGCGGCAATCGACAATCCTCCCGCAAAGCTGATGC
This sequence comes from Vicinamibacterales bacterium, assembly GCA_036742665.1. Taxonomy (GTDB): domain Bacteria; phylum Acidobacteriota; class Vicinamibacteria; order Vicinamibacterales; family UBA2999; genus Gp6-AA40. The sequence continues at coordinate 8,010 of DAINQP010000138.1, forward strand.
CGACAATGCCGATTTTGCCGTCGGGTGCGAGGTTGGGCCGCTGCGCCATCCACGCCACGGCGTCTTCGATGACGTCGGTCGCCCGCGGCGTAATCATGTAGGCCTGCAAATCCGGCAGCGCCATCGTCATCACGGTCACGCCCGTGCCGGCGAGGTCCCTGGCCAATGCGGTCAATCGTGGCTCCTCGATGCCCATCGAGTGGATGCCGGGAACGAGCAGCACGGCGCGACTCGTCTCGCCGTCGGGCATGTAGAACTTCGCCGCCACGTTGCCGTAGCGCGTTGGCACCATGTGCGTCGGTTCGACGGTGACCGGTCGCGCGTACTCGTCGGCGTAGGCCTCGGCACGGCCACCGAGGTTGGCCGCGCGTACGACCAGCGAAGCGGCTCGCACGTAGGGAGTCGCCATGAAGATCACCACGAGGCCGACGATCAGGAGGATCGTCGCGAGAGTGAGAAGACGGCGCGCCATCGCACGGCATCTTACGCGGAATAGCGCGCGGTGCGAACTATTCCCCGTTGACGGCAGGTGGTCTCAGGGTTCATGTTGATCTGCATCATGATTTCAATTCGCTCGGCCGGCCTCGGGATCGGTATAGGTGTCTTTGTCTGTGCCGCTACGTCATACGCGCAAGACCAGATTCAGGCAGGACAGAAGGCGTACACGTCGCAGAAATGCTCGGTCTGCCATTCCATCGGCGGCACGGGAAACAAGAAGGGTCCGTTGGATGGGATCGGCAGCAAGCTTCCGGCTGACCAGATCCGTCAATGGATCACCAACGCTCCCGAGATGAGCGCGAAGGCCAACGCGACCCGTAAGCCGGCGATGAAGGCCTATACGCTCCCCAAGGAAGAACTCGACGGTCTGGTGGCCTATCTGGCCAGCCTGAAGAAGTAGCGGCCGGATCGAGGGGCGTGCGAATCAGTCTTCCAGCTACTGTCCGGAATCCGATCTCGATAGTCGGCATGACTGTCGCGACCGCGGCCGCGTGGCTCTTCATCGCGCTGCTGGGACTCGAGCTCCTCGGCTACTTCACCAATCCCTATGTGGGCCTGCTGGTGTTCGTGACGGTGCCACTGGCATTTATCGCCGGCCTGTTGCTCGTCCCGATCGGCGTCTGGTCGAGCGCGCGACGGCGACGCGCGGGTCTTCCGGAACCGGAATGGCCGATGATCGACCTGGGTCAGCCGCGGCAGCGGGCGCTGGTGCTCGGAGTCCTCGCGCTGACGTTCGTCAACGTCCTGATCGTGTCAGCCGCCGGCTTCGGCACCGTGCATTACATGGAGCGGACCGAGTTCTGCGGTCAGGTGTGCCACACGACCATGGAACCTGAGTTCGTGGCGCATCAGGCATGGCCGCACTCGCAGGTGTCGTGCGTCAGCTGTCACGTCGGCTCAGGCGCTGGTTCGTTCATCGAGGCGAAGCTTGCCGGCACTCGCCAGCTCTATCACCTGGCGACCGATCAGGTGCCACGGCCGGTCCGCACGCCTGTGCGTGCGCTTGGACGGACCGACGACACGTGTAGCAACTGTCACCGGACGGACTACCCAGTCGGCGACCGCCAGAAGCTGATCCGCGAGTACGCCAATGACGAGGGCAACCGCGAAACCGTCACCGCGCTCACGCTGCACGTCGGCCGCGCCATTGATCGCGCCGGTGCGGGTATTCACCGGCACATCGCACTCGACATCGAGTACATCGCCACCAGCGACAACCGCGAGACGATTCCCTATGTGCGCGTCACGGGCGTCAATGGCGCGCGCGAGTTCCGCGCGGACGGTGTCACGGACGCCCAGATCGCCGGCGGCATGCGCCGCCGCATGGATTGTACCGACTGTCACAACCGGCCGGCGCACACGATGTCGTTCGCGCCCGAGCGGGCGATCGACAGCGCGATCGCCGAAGGCCGGATTCCCCGTATGTTGCCGTTCGTTCGCCGCGAAGCGGTGGCCGCAGCGGGCGCCGAGTATACCGATCGCGAGGCAGCGCTGGCCGCGATTGCGAAGCGCTTGAACGCGTTCTATGCCGGACGACCCGGCGCCGACGCGGCGCAGGTCACGCAGGCGATCGCAGCGACGCAGCAAGTCTGGTCCCGCAACGTATTTCCGTCCATGAAAGTCGGATGGGGCACGTATCCGAACCAGCTTGGACACACGATATCGACCGGTTGTTTCAGGTGTCATGACGACAGTCACAAAACGAAGGACGGCGTCGCGATCGCGCAGGAGTGCGAGCTGTGCCACATCATTGAGTAGCCGAGGGTCGGCTCGTTGCGGGTAGGTAACTGCTATGAATCGACGCGTTGTCTATTTCCTCACGGCGGGCATTACGTATGTGCTCGCGTTGACGATGGCTGCGGCAGCGGGGAATGACCCCGTGCCGGTCCCAGGCGCCCCGCATCGTTCAGTCATCAAGACCGACGGGCGGATGTCTCTCGCGATGGCGCAGGGCTCGACGCCGCAGGCAGGCTACGTCGGCGAGGCGACATGCCTGACCTGTCACCAGGATCAGTCCTACGCCGGCACGAGACATGGTCACGCGTTCGAATCGCGCACGCCGGCCGCCACGCAAGGCTGCGAAAGCTGCCATGGTCCCGGCCAGAAGCATGCCGAAAGCGGTGATCCGTCGCTGATCAGAAACTTCAAGAGCACGCCGCCATCCGAAGTGAGCGGCGCCTGCACGACGTGTCACAACCGTGCGTCGCACGCGCTGTGGGACGGCAGTCAGCACGATCAGCGGAACATCAGCTGTACGACCTGCCACAGCGTCCACGCTCCCAAAGGGCCGTCGCAGCTCAAAGCCAAGAGCGTGACGGACCAGTGCGCTACGTGCCACCGCAACGTGACCAACAAGACGCATCGGTTCAACCATATGCCGGTCCGAGAGGGCGCACTGACCTGCGCCTCGTGCCACAACGTCCATGGCAGCACGAACGTCAAGCTGCTCAAGGCGGGCACCACGGTTGACGAGAGCTGCACGTCGTGTCATGCGGACAAGCGTGGACCGTATTTGTGGGAGCACGCGCCAGTCAGTGAGAGCTGCGTGACCTGCCACGATCCACACGGGTCCAACAACGATCGGATGCTCGTCAGCAAGCTGCCGTTCCTGTGTCAGCGGTGTCACGTGACGTCGCGCCATCCACCGACGGTCTACGACGGATTCGTGCTGCAGAACTCCGCGAACGCCAACAAGATCTACACGCGGGCCTGCACCATCTGCCATCAGATGGTGCACGGATCGAATTCCCCATCCGGCAAGGCGTTGCTGCGTTAGGAAGGAGGAGTGTGATGCGCGACAGATGTCTTCTGCTGACCGCGGCGCTCCTGCTGATCGCCGCTCCGGCGATGGCGCAAGCGCCGCAAGCCCCACAACCGCCGGGTGCGGCGTCGCCATTCCGCGGCAGTGCCGACTTCGGCGGCGTCTTCACCGCCACCAATGGCGATGAAGCGCGCTACCAGCGGTATCGAGACGAGCGCGACGGTGTGTTCTCGAACCTGACCGTCAATCGCAGTGACTCGCGATATCTCTTCGACGCCGACGCGTCGCACATCGGTTATCGCGATCAGAAGTACAACGCCACCTACCTGGGCCCCAAGGTGACATTCGGATTTCACTGGGTCTCACTGCCGCTCAACTTCAGCTACATCACGCGCACGCCGTTTACGACCAGTGGCACCACGCTGACGTTGGACGACAACATCCAGCGCGCGGTACAAGGGCCGACCAACGCCACCAACGACGGCACGCTGGTCGGAGTGCCCTGCGCGCCGGGCGCTCCACCCGCCGCCTGCTCGAACTCCGCGCAAGCGGATCAAGCGAAGGCGACGCCGTCCGGCTACAACCCAGTCGCGAACACCTTCGACTTGCGCCACCTCCGCGACACGGCGACCTTCGGGTTGACCTACGCGGCGACCAAAAGTGTCGACATCGATGCGGGCTTCACGTCAGTGAAGCGGGACGGCGCGCAGCCCTGGGGCGCGTCCTTCGCGTTCAACGATGCCGTCGAGGTCCCATTGCCGATCGATCAGCGGACCAATGACATCAGGCTCGGGGCCTCCTGGTCGAACCCCAAGTCGATGTTTCGCGTCGGATGGGACGGCTCCTGGTTCAACAATGCGTTTGACAGCCTCGTCTGGGATAACCCGATCCGCATCACCGATTTCAATAACGGTCTTGCGCCTCCCAACGGGCCCTACGACCCGAGCGGCTACAGCAACGGCAACGGTCCGGTACAAGGACGCATGGCGCTTGCTCCGGACAACAGCATGAATGTCGTCAGCGCCACGGGCCTCCACAAGTTGCCGGGACGGACGACACTCAACGGAACGCTTCAATTCACGTCTCAGAATCAGAACCAGGCTCTGATTCCCTGGACGATCAACTCCCTGATCCTGGGAACGCCGGCGGTGCTCGCGGAGTTTCCACACCTCGCACAGCTTCCGCGCGCCACGGCCGAAGCGGAAGCCCAAGGCGTGAACACACTGCTGAATCTGAGTTCGCGACCGTATCGGCGCATGAACGTCACGGTGCGGTACCGCTACAACAAACGTGATGTCCAGACTCCGATCTTCGACGCCACCGAGTACGTACGGTTCGACGCGGTGCCCGAGGAGATCGAGGAGGGGTTGTCGCCGCAGTTCGACAACTCTCGCCACCTGTTGGATGCGAACGTGTCGTTCAGCCCGACGGGCTTGGGGACGCTGCGCGTTGGCTACGGTCACGAGGCGCTCGAGCGTCACGGCCGCGGGTTCAGCGACGTCGGTGAGAACATCTTCCGTGTATCGTGGGACACCTACTCCAGCCGGTACGTGACGGTTCGCAGTGCGTTCGACTACGGCCGACGCCGCGGTGAAGGATTTGTCGAGGCCGAATCCGGGAACGATGAAGACGAACCGGTGGTCGGAACGGGTGGTACGCAGCCGACCTTGCGCTATTACGACGAAGCGGATCGGAACCGGACGCGCGGCTCCGTGATCGTGACGGTCATGCCGCGCGACACGTTCGACGTCTGGGTCCAGTTCGCCGGCGCGAAGGACGAATACCAGGCCGACGACTCGGTGCCGGTCAGCCGTCCTGGCGAGCTGTTCGGCCTGCTCGAATCGACATCCACGAGCTGGAACATCGGCGTGAACGTCCATCCGACGGACGTCGTGTCCTTCGGCGCCAATTACGGGCGAGACGCCTACGGGTCATTCCAGCGGTCGCGAAACGCCAACCCGCCGCCCGACCCGACCTGGACCGATCCGACCCGCGACTGGAATCTCGACAACGACGACAAGATCAACACAGCCGGCGTTTTCCTGGATCTGTTGCGAGCGTTCCGGAACACGGATATTCGCTTCGCCTACGACTTCAGCGACTCGGACAATTCGTTCGTCCATGGTGGTCCGCGCATCGTCTCGCTCACCACGGCCAACCAGTTCATCCCGTTGCCCAACGTCGAGAACACCTGGCAGCGACTCAGCGCCGATGTTCAGTACCTCTTCAACAGCCGCGTCGGCGTCGGTGTCGGCTATTACTTCGAGAAGCTGGATGTCGTCGATTTCAACACGCTGGATACGAACGGTCCTGTGGGGTTCTCCCCAGCGACCGGCGATCCGCGACTCGATTGGCTCGGCGGGCTGACGCTTGGCTACGGCAACCGGCCGTATACGGGTAACACCGCGTACGTGCGTCTGCTCTATCGCTTCTGACGATACCGTCCGCTCGAACCGACGAAGACGACATCATCGGCGAACGGATCTCTTGCTGGTGATAGGATCGTTCGGATCGTGCGACCGCGAACGATCTGTACGAGATGAAACCACTGGTCATTGCCATTGACGGTCCCTCGGGGGCCGGCAAAGGCACCATTTCGCGAACGCTGTCGGAGACGCTCGGCTATCGCCACATCGACACCGGCGCCATGTATCGCGCGGTGGGTTGGAAGGCGCTCCACGAGCACATCCCCCTGGACAATGAAGCCGCGGTTGCGGCGCTGGCGCACCGCGCAGTAATCGTCGTCGAGGGAGGCGTGGTCTCGATCGACGGACACGACGTGACGCGGGCGATCAGGACACCCGAAATCGACAAGGCCGCCACCAGCGTTGCGCGCCTGCCGCGCGTGCGCGACGCGCTCGTCGCCCGGCAGCGCGCGATGGGCGCCGATGGTGGCGTGGTGATGGAGGGCCGCGATATCGGGACCGTGGTGTTCCCGAACGCCGACCTCAAGATCTATCTGGATGCATCAGCAGAGGAGCGCGCCCGCCGGCGCGCCAACGACACGGCACACACCGGTAGCGAGGTGGGGCAGGCAGCAGTCGCCGCAGCGATCAAAGCGCGTGACACTGCCGACTCGACACGCACCGTCTCACCGCTGACGCTCGCATCCGACGCCGTGCATATCGATACGACCACGATGCCGATCAACGAGGTCGTCGAGATGGTGCTGAGCCTCGTGCGCGCGAGGCTGTCGTAGGGCGTGTCCTGCTGGACGCGCCGCCTCCGAGCAACTGCGAGAACGTGATGCGCTTCGACACGATGTCGAGGATGCGCGCAATCCGCTTTGCGCGTGTGTCCGGCGTCTTGGCGTCATTCAGCATGCGCAAGAACGCCTTTCGTTGGCTCACCGTGTAGGTCGGCCAGTTCTTTTTCGCGTTCACGTTTCCGTTCAACGCTTTTTTCAACTCCGGAGGCATTGTCATCGCCTCGGTGGCGGCGTGCGCATTCCACTGGCCATTGGTTTTGGCCAGCTCGATCATCTTTATACCGGCAGCCGTCATCTGATCAGACGCGATCAGCTTCTCAACCCGTTGCTTGTTCACCGGCGACCATGCGCTCGACGGCTTGCGCGGCGTGAAGATCTGTTTGTAGAGCGAGTCGTCTACGGGGTGAACGAGGCTGTCGATCCAGCCGAAGCACAAGGCTTCTTCGACGGCGTCGGCGTAGCTGAGTGAGGGGATTCCGGTGTGCTTCTTCGCGTACACGAGCCAGATGCCGGAAGACGAGGCGTGGTTCTTCTGGAGCCACGCCCGCCAGGCTGCACGCGATTTCGGTTGGACGACAGGAAGATCCTTGTTCTTACCTTTCATCCCAATCGTCTGAGGAGGCTGGATCGAGCTCCCAGCGATTACGATCCCGCTTGGCGATCTTCGCCTCGCCCTTGAGCTCCTCGTTGTCCTGATACTCGACGCCCACGGCGCGGCCGATGTCGTCCACCAGATCCTGATCCGGTGTCGGGTTGTCGCCGCCCGGCGCTTCATCGCCGACGCTGTAGGCCGATTCCCAATCGGCATCGACGTCGCCACCGGTCAACGCGGGACCGGTTTCGGTGTGCTCGTCGTATTTCTCGCGCAGCTCGCGGCGGCCCGATCGCGCTGCTGATGCGGAGCGATCGAAGTCGAGCGAGGAGGGCGGCGTCTGGACGATGTCGTCGTCGCGAATGGTCCGCCGTTCGCGATTGAGTGCCGGCGCGGTCCGAGCCGGTACTTTCTCGGCACGCGGCGCGGTCTTCTTCGCAGGCGCCGCGGTCTTTTTGACCGCGAGCCCCGGACGCTTCTTTGCCACTGGCGCCGCGCGCTTCTTCGCGACCGGTGCGGCCCGTTTCATTCTTCTGGCGGCGGTCTTTCGGGCAGACGCCGTTTCTTTCCTGACGGCTGTCTGTCGAGGGGATGCCGTCTTCTTTCGGGCGGACGCCTTTTTCTTGCTGGCTGATTTACGGACCGACGCCGCTTTCTTTCCGGCAGAGCGGGTGCGTCCGGCCTTGCGCCGCGTGGTGGCGGCCCTCCGACGTGCGGTGTTCCGTACGGCCGCCTTCCGTTTGGCCATGTCCTCTTCCTTTCTGCGCCTCAATCAGGTCCCAGCTTACCTTGACAGTGGACCGATAAGTGACGTAAAGTCTATTGCTTATCGGTGAAGGACAATCCTTTGCAGGGGGAGTGGATGCGACTCTTGGCCGCCCTCCTACCGCCTCCCGGAAGACGGGGCGGTGCCCACCATGCATTCTCCATCGCCGTTATAGCCGCGGGGGGCCGGTCCCCGCAACAGAAACCGGCAGAGCCCGCAGGGAGCCGTGCAAGCACGGCCACTCGGTGGGTATGAGGTAAGTAGGAGGACGCGCACGTAATGGCGAATGCAGAAAACGGGTTGGTGTCGCCCGAAACGACGGGCGGACAGCCCGGGGCACCTGGACGCACACGAGCCGGCAAGCCGGCTGGACCGGCGTTCAAGCCCATGCACCACGAAGACATGGACCCGGCGGAATTCACCTCGATGCTCGAGGCGTACGACGACAGCTTCCGCAACATGGCGGAAGGGGAAGTCGTCAAAGGCACGGTCTTGAAAGTGACCGACGCCGCGGTCGTTGTTGACGTCGGATACAAGTCCGAAGGTCTCATCCCCATCCACGAATTCCTCGACGAGAGCGGCAACGTCACCGTGCAGGGTGGTGACACGGTCGATGTGCTGCTCGAACGTACGGAAGATCGGGAAGGCCACATCGTGCTCTCGCGCGAGAAGGCCGAGAAGATGAAGATCTGGGACGAGGTCGAGAAGGCCTACGCCGACCGGAAGGTCGTCATCGGCCGCGTCATCGAGCGAATCAAGGGCGGCCTCGCGGTGGACATCGGCGTCCGCGCGTTCCTGCCCGGCTCGC
>DAINQP010000139.1:0-13883 GCA_036742665.1 Vicinamibacterales bacterium
AGGCATCGTCGTTTTGGCCTTCCGTGTTGTCGTTGTCCTGGCGCGAATACCCGATCGAGGTTGACCACTGACTGTTCCAGTTGTGGTCCAGGAACACCACGCTGCCGGTGATCGGGATCGCCTCACCCGTGATCGGGCTGCGGAGATCGCCGGGGTTCGGAGCGATACCGACGTCCACGGGGGAATCGTTCATGTAGTTCTGGATGCCCTCGCCGAAGACGAACTGCAGCCGCAATGTGGTCGCGCCGCCGAATTTCACGTTCGAGCTGAGATTGACTCCCCAGCGCGTAGCACTGCCTGACAGATCGAACTGGTCCTCCAGTACGTCGTCCCATTTGATTCGGCCGAGCAGACCGGCAGCCTCGAAATAGCCTCGCTTGCCGCCGAATCTGTACTCTGCCGAGAGATCGGGAAGCGGAGAGCGGCCGCGTACGTTCTGCAGCTCGATGCGCTCCTGGAGCACGCCGGCATCTCCCGACGCGCCTGGACGTTCGAGCGCCACGGTCAGGCGCGTGTCGCCCTGGATCGGCATCCACCGCACCTGTACGTTGCGGAAGAACACCATGCCGGTCGGCCCCCAGTACTCGAGCGAGTTGGGGAACACATCGATGTCCATGAACGGACTCCACGTCTGGCCGGCGCCGAACGCGCCGAGCTCTCCGTATGCGTGCCGAAGCCTGAATGTCGTCTGGCCCTCGTCGACGCCGGTGCCGAACAGCTCGAACTCGAAGGTCGTCTTCAAGTCGCCGAGATCGGTCGGCGTCGTGGATCTCACACCGACGCGCGTCTGCCGCACGCCCGCGAAGGTGCTGCCATCCTTCCCGTACTGGTCCTCGAAGGCTGGCAGGCGCGTGACCCGCATGGTGTCGAACCAGTTCGGATGGATGTTGGTGAAGTTTTCGCCGAAGTCGAGCATCACAAACCCGTAGACTTCGAGGCTCGGCTTCGATTTCGACGCGGCTTGCGCGCCTGCGCCGGCCGCTTCCCCGCTGCCGCCGGGTTCGCTCTGCGCACGCGCAGTCGAAGGGGCCCCCAGAGACAGGTACGCGATCAGCAGCCATCCTACGACGGCGTACCGTTTTATCCGTGGTGGTCTCATCGTCATCTCTCCTTCTCCGACGGGATCCGTTAGTGCACGTTGGCCCGTTCCCAGGCGCGTACTCGTAGGCGAGCGGCATCAAAGATCCGCTCGTAGTTGCCCTTGCGGACTTTCAGGCTGGCCTCGCTCGTCAGCTGTTTCCAGACGGGCGCCCAGATGTCGTACACGGCGTAGTACGGGTCCGGTCCAGACGGTGCGACGGTGTCGGTCCCGAACAGGAAACGGTCCGGATAGCGATTCAGGATGTTCACGACTCGCGCCGTCGCTTCCGGCGTCGCCACGGCATACTTCGCGACTTCGTCCCACGAAATATCGAAGGCCACGTGGTTGAGCGCGGGATCGGTGAGCATCGCCTCGACGACCTGGACTTGCGCCGGGTTCCGCTCGGCCGCCTCTGCCGATGCACTGACCGGATGCACGATCCGGCCAAGGCCCATGTGGGCCCAGATGATCGAGGTCTTGGGATGACGCTTGAGCAGCGCCTTCATCTGCGCCAGATAGACCGGCTCGGTATCCGGTTTCGCGAACGGCATGTCCACGTCGTTGTGGATGATCACGGCGAGGCCCACGTCGCCCGCAAAGTCGAGGATGCGATCGAGCGCGGGATTGGTGAGGCTGGCGGTCTCGCCGGGAATCTTCCCGGAGACGAACTCTTTGTGAATCGTGAACTCGCCGATGCCCGAGAAGACGCCCGGGAAGGTCTCCAACACCCGGCGGATGTGATCGACACCGTACATGTCGGCGGGATTGAAGCCCGTGATCATCGGATCGAAGCGGGCCTGCTCTTCTGCGGAGAGCAATCGATACACGCTGGCGATGTAGGCGTCGGTGAACGAGTAGTAATAGAGCGGCGCGTCGCTCTGGAGGTAGTAGGTCGGCGCGAAGTCACCGGAGTTCGCATACGACCAGTGCTGCTGGAGGGGAATCCCGAACAGCGTCGAACGGGTCACGCGCGTGCCCATGATCTTGAGGAAGTCGCGGGGACTGATGCCGCGCTGCACGTAGTTCGTCAGATGGAAGTGCGAGTCGTTAAACTCGTTGCCGCGCGCAGTGGTTTGCGCGCGGATCACGCCGAACAGCGACGCGAAGAGGAGCGTGACGACGCCGAACGCGAACGACAAGCGGCGGAGAAAATAATCACTTGTCATAGCCGGCTCTCTTGATGCGGGTCCTCACTAGAACAGAACCGAGAACGCAGCGGAAAACGTCGTGCCGTCCTGACCGGCGGTGTAGTAGCCGAAGGTGCTGCTCACCGGCGAACCGTTGACGTCGATCAGCTGCAGGTTCAGGCGGATGTTCCGTGTATCAAACGGGTAGAAGTTCATGCCGGCCAGATACTCGGACGCGTTACCGAAGCCCGCATTCTTGTCGCCGAAGATTTGCGAGGTTGCGCCGTAGAGCTCGACCTTCTTCGGCAGCGGATAGAACGCGGCCTGAACGTAGTAGCCACGATCGAGAATCGAGTCGACCGGTAACACACCATCGGCTTGGAAGTTGTCGAGCCAGCGGTGATAGATCTCGGTCTGCAGAAAAATCCCGCGATACTTCAGGCCGGCATCGAACGACAGGATGCGGAAGTCCACGAGATCGATGGTTACGCCAGGCGTCAGCGCTCCGCGATCGAACACGTTCACGCTGTCCGCGAGTCTTAGCGTGGTATTCGTCGTCGCGCCGGTGGTCGTGTCGGTGTATCGCTGCTCGCGGCTTTGCGTCGTCGAGACCCCAAAGCGCGTGGCGACGTGCTCGTGCCATTCGTAGTCGCCGTAGCCGCCGCGCGGCCCGAACTCCTTCGTCGTCGGCATCCACCACGCCGAGCCGCTGGTGGTGTATCGGCGATCCAGTTCGACGGCTGTGACACCGAGTTGGCTGTTGCTGTTGCCAACCATCGCGTTGTACCAAAACCCGGGGAACGCCTCGCCCTGAGCCCAGACACCGGATCCGAAATACGGCCGAAAGAACTCGTCGGCCAGCACGCGGTCGTGACCCAGCCAATACGGATGCGACCCCTGGAGCGAGCGGGTGCCCGGGTTTCCGGCGATGCCGGCGTAGACGCTGAATTTGCGGCTGAACTGGTAGCCCAAGTTGATAAAGATGGCGCGCTGGTCGGTCGCGTTCACGGTCCAGAAGAACACGGTGTAGATCAACTTCGGGTCGGCCAGCCAACCCTTCAGATAGACGATGATGCGGTGTGGAAACACGTCGTTGCGAGCGTCGGTCGAACGCTCGTTGCCGAGGTGATCGATGAACGTCTGCGAGGCGGGCGTCTGGTCGATGAACCGCACCAGCCCGTAGCCACTGATCGCCAGCTCACCGAGCTTGGTGCGAGCCACAAGAAAGCCATCGCCGGGATCGAACTCGCCCCACGTCTCGATGCGCGGCGTCGGCTCGCGTGGGCTCTGAGGTGCCGAGGTCGGGTCCACTGTCACTTGCTGTGTCAACCCACCGAAGGCGAACTCGCCGCTGCATCGTTCCGTCACCCAGACTCCTCGCTGGTCATAACCCCACGTGCGGCCAAGCAAACAGTCCCCGGGGCCATTCGACTTGATCAGCACCACGCCGGCAGACGTATCGCCCGTGCAGTACGTCCGTTCAGCGGAGTTCGCGACACATGTCACGCGCAGTAATGCAGCCGCGGAGGTGGTGCCCGATTCCGATGGCGAAGGTGATTGAGCGGCCGTGGCGACTGTTCCCAACAGCGCGCATATCGCCGACGCGATTCCGATTCGCGTGACACGAGTCGCCAGCCACAACTGTCGTGAGCCCAGATGCATTGAGCTCGTTCTGGAGCACCTTTCATGCCCGCGGCTGCAGCGTGCGTGCGAATCTGTCGATTCGTCAGGTTTTCTGGTGGAATGTGCGGGGTCGCTGGAGAATGTCGGCCACGGCGGCGCGAGTGGCTCACGCACCGGTGAGCGGTCCACCCTCCGGAATATCGGAGTTCACTGCGAGGTATCGAGGATCAGCGAAGCGCGAGAGAGGAGCACCGGGAACCTCCAGCATTTCGGAGGTGGGCCGAGAGAATAGTGCTATGACTGACCGAGCCAGAGCCGTGCGTTCACGAGATCCATCTCGTCAAAATACTCGACTGGGGCTCGTCGCAGATCCGCGGCCGCGAACATCAGCGCGAGATCGCGCCAGCGCTCGTCGCCAACGATCGCAATGCGCGCGATCGAGTCGCCGTGCCGCACAAAGAAACTGAGATCACTCCAGTTGTCTTGCGAGTCCCAACCGGCGAACCCGTCGAGCACGAACAACAGGCGGACGGGACCGAGGCGCGACACTTCGTGGAGGATCTGCTCCTGACAGCGCTGGAGCTCCGCCTGCCGCAGCTTGTTCCGAAGCTCGATGCGAAAGATGTTGTCGCGTTCGTGATGCAGTTCGATGGACATTGTGAATGCGCCGAAGGGGCGCCCAGTCAATGCCGTCGTGGCAAGAAACGTGCCCCGTCAGGTCAGCGCTGCGAGGAGAAACAATCCGGCGCCGCTGACGAACAAGCCGACGTGGACGACGGTGACAAACCGGCGGGTGTCGAGCCTGGTGTTGATCGCACGGCCGAGTGGAATGGCCAGCAGCACTGCGGGAAGCGACAGCAGGTAGTAGCGAGTAACGGGTGCGGTCCACAGTCCCGCGACCCAGTAGCCCATCATGCCGACGAGACTGGCCGGCAGGAAGTAGCCCTGCAGCGTCGCGCGGAAACGTTCCGGCGTCCAGCGTCGCAGTGAACCGTACACGACGAGCGGCGGACCGTTCATGCCGTACGCACCGCCGAGCACTCCGGCACTGACGCCAAACAGCCAGGCCAACCGATCGTCGCTCAAGTGGTAGGCCCCTTGCCGCAACAACGAGAGCGCGGCGAAGGCAGCGACGAGAAGACCCAATGCCCCTTTCACAACCGGCTCCGGAACTGTACGGAGGAGGAACAACCCTAGCGGGATACCGAGGATGGTGAAGCCCACGAGCCACAGGACGCTCCGAACATTGACGTGCTGCCAGTCCTGCGCGAGGACGATGATCGCGACGGTGATCGACACCAGCACCGCCACCGGCGCAGCGATCTCGACTGGCAGCACAAACGCCACGAGCGGTACAGCAATGAGCGCTTCACCGAATCCGAGCGCCGAACGTACGAGCGTGGCGCAGAAGAACACCGCGACAACAAAGAGGGTCACTTAGCGCCCGTAAAGGCGCATCTCCTTGCCGTCGGGCAACACCACGCGCTCGAGCCTGATGATCTTCTGGCCGTCGGAGAACCGATAGCCGGTGCCGGTGATCACGTCGCCCGGCTTGACCGTGCCCTTGGTCCAGCCGTTCGCCTCCATCCGGTTGATCGCCGGGCCACCCACCAGCCACTTCTCCACTTTGCCGTCATCCGTCTTGACCTCGAGGGTCATCATCGGGTGCGGATTCTCCCAGGCGAAGTCCGTCACCGTGCCTTTCACCGTGACGAGCTGCGCATAACTCACCGGCCAGGAGTGGTGTGCCGACAGCGGGACGGCAGCAAGGATCAGTGCAAAAACCACCGCCGCCGCGAGTGAGGTCTTCATGGTGATGCCCTCCTGGGCAGATTCTAGCAGCCCGTGCTCGCCGCGAACTCGATCGCCGGGCAGGAGTTGAGCTCGATCGGCACGCTGTTTCTCGTGAGTTCCCACAAGCGGGCCGGTGGCCGAGACGCGGACGTGCTGCGCGAGATGCGCGCGTTTCTCGGCCGCCTGCACTAAGGTCCGTCTCGTAAACTCGGTGGTGATCCGCACCCCTAACATTCGAGGCGCGGGGAACCGAGAAGATACCGGGGGACGTGTGCAATGAATAACGGCGAACAGCAGAAGGACACTCGAGTGGCGACCTTCGGGATATCTGTAACGATCAAGGGGGAAATCAAAGGCGCTGAAGATCTGACGATTGACGGTCAGGTCGAAGGCAAGATCGAATTGCCCGAACACACTTTGACCATTGGCCCAAATGCCACGGTGATGGCCGACATTACTGCGAAAGTGGTGACGGTGTTCGGAGCCGTGATCGGCAACGTGGTGGCGCGCGAGAAAGCCGACATCCGTAAGACGGCGTCGGTCGAGGGCTCGCTAAGCTGCGGCCGCCTGGCGGTGCAGGAAGGCGCCAAGATCAACGGCAAGATCGACACCCGGAACCGGCCGACGGCGGCCGACCGCGCCAAGGCCGAGAAAGCCGCGTAAGTTTCACGTCGATTGGGTCCCTCCTCGTTCGTCGTCTCAATGAAGGCGAGAATAGGAGGGACCATGAATATTCTGCTCTGGGTGCTTCAGGCTCTGCTGGCTGCTGCGTTCTTGGCGCACGGCCTGCTCCTCCTCGTGCCACCGGCTGATATCGCCGCACAGATGTACGCCTCCCTGCCGCGCTCGTTCTGGGTGTTTCTGGGCGTGGCAGAAGTGGCGGCCGCTATCGGCATCACGCTGCCTGGCGCGACACGTATCCAACCCTGGCTCGTGCCATCGGCAGCGGCCGGCATCATGTTCGTGATGGTGTCAGCCACGATCTGGCACATCGTTCGGGGAGAAATCAGCTCCGCAGCCACGACGCTGGTACTGCTGGCCATGGCCACGTACGTCGCCTACATGCGCTGGCGGGTGCGTCCGATTCGCTCGCGGTCAGCGAGCGTCAGCGTGTAGGTCCCACGGTCGAGCTCGGTGGAGACGAACTCGACCAGCAGTAATATCCCCACGAATCGAGACCTGTGCAGGTGAATCCCCTATCGACCGATAGACGGTGACGCAGCCGGTTCTCGTAACTTCGTGGGGGTTCATGAAGGTTCTCTATATCGGGAGCGAACGAAGCGAGGCGCAGGCGGTGGCCAATGCCCTGCGCACCGTTGACGAGGGTGTCTCGGTCCTCTGGGCCGCACAACTCGAGAACGCCGCGAATTGGCTCGGCGAGAATCGCGGGCTCGATGCGCTGGTCATGGATGCGCCCATCGACGGCGCGAGTTGCCTCGTCGTCCAGAAGCAACTGCGGCGATTGGCTCTCCCACCTGCCGTGATCTTTCTGGTTCCCGACGGGATCGCGCCGACGCTCGATTCCCTCCATCCCGGCAGCCATTACCTCCGACGCAACGAGTCACTCGCCAGAGATCTGCCCATCGTGGTGACGCGCGCACTCGACAGCGCCGCACGAACGGATCTCGAACAGAAGCTTTCGCGCGCGACGGCGGCGCGTGAAGATGCGGAACATCGCCAACAGGCCGCGGCCGACCAGCTCGCGGCGTTGCAAGCGCAGTATGAAGTCGGCATGGCGCGCGCCGCTGCCACCTGGGACATGGTGGACGAACAGCTTCGCACGGCGGCCCGCGAAGTCGAGAGCGCGCGCCAACGCGAGGAATCGACGGCCGCCGACGTCGCACGGCTGACGCAACGTGAATCCGAGCTCTCGTCACAGCTGGCCGATGCGGCCGACGCTCACAACGCGCTGGCGCGTCAACTTCGCGATGCACGGTCTGCGGTTGAGGCCGCCCAGGCGCAGGCGCAGCACGAACGCGCCGCCGCGGCTTCACAGCTGCGAGATCGCGAGCGTGACTTCGAGACGCAGCTCGCCCGTGCGATCGAGCAACGCCAGCATGTTGAAGCCGGTCTCAATCACGCGCTCAGCACACAGCGTGACGTTGAAGCGCAGCTCGCCGATGCGGTCGGCGCACGGTCTGACGCGGAACACCGCCATGCCGCCGCGATGAACGATGTCGCGCGTTTGACCGCGCGCGAGGCCGAACTGAACGATCTGCTCACCGAGACGACATCGAGTCGCGACGACCTCAATAGCCATCTGGCTGCGACGCAAGCGGCATTCGACGATGCAGTGACACGGGCGACACGCGAGCGCCTCGTGGCGAGCAAGAAGGCCGCGGAGCGTGAAGCCGAACTCGATGACCACATTCAACGCGAACGGATGGCCCGCACCACGATCGAACAGACGCTCGCCAACGTCACCAGCGCGCTCGATCAGGTTCGCCGCGATCATCAGTCCGCACTCGCTGATCGCGATCGGCTGATTGCACGCGAAGCCGAGCTCGCCTCTCAGCTCACCGAGCTTCAAGCCAACCGCGTCGCCCTCGAGCAAGCGGTCGCCGACGCGGAGGCGTCGGTCGCCGACGCCGAGGCTGCGCTGCGTGATGCGGAGCAGCGGCACGAGAGCGCTCTTACGGCAGCGGCGGTTGAACGTGAAGGTCTGATCGACTGCCTGAACAAGACACAGTCGGCACTCGACGATGCGATGACACGGGCGTCGAGCGAACGTCTCGCGGCGCGCAAGAAGGCCGCCGAGCGTGAAGCCGAACTCGATGGTCAGATTCACCGCGAACGGACAGCCCGCGCCATGGTCGAGCAGACGCTCACCGACGTCACCGGCGCGCTCGACCAGATTCGCCGCGATCACCAGTCGGCGGCAGCCGACCGCGATCGGTTGAGCGCACGCGAAGCCGACCTCGCGTCCCAGCTCACCGAGCTTGAGATCAGCCGTGTTGCCCTCGAACAATCGGTTGCCGACGCCGAGGCGGCGCTGCGTGATGCGCAGCAGCGGCACGAGGGCGCTCTTGCCGCAGCGGCGAATGAGCGCGAAGGTTTGAGCCAGAGCCTGAGCAAGACACAGTCGGCACTCGACGAGGCGTTGACAGGGGCGATACGCGAGCGGCTCGCAGCGAGCAAAAAGGCCGCGTCGCGTGAAGCCGAACTCGATGGCCACATTCAACGCGAACGAATGGCCCGCGCCACGGTTGAACAGACACTAGCCGACCTCACCGGCGTGCTCGATCAGTTACGCCGCGATCATCAGATAGCGACAGCCGATCGCGATCGGCTCACCGCACGGGAAGCGGACCTCACCTCTCAGCTCGCGGACCTTCAGGACAGCCGTGATTGTCTCGAGCAGGCGGTCGCCGATGCCGCGGCGGTGCTGCGCGATGCACAGCAGCGGCACCAGAGCGCCCTCGCCGCAGCAGCGACCGAGCGCGAGCAGCAACGAGCCCGATTCGATGGTCAACTGTCGGATGCCGCAACGGAACGCGAGGGTCTCACCCGGAGCCTGACCGAGAGGCAGTCGGCACTTGACCAGGCCAACAACAACTATCAGTCGGCCAAAGCCGACGTCGAGCGTCTGACCAGCCGCGAATGCGATCTCGTCGCCGAACTTGTCGGCGTCTGCTCTGCGCGCGACACGCTCGCGCACCGTCTCGGCGAGGCAACGAGCGCACTTGAACACGAGCGTTCGGATCGGGCGACACTCGAACAGCGGCTCGAATCCACTGAAGCGACCCTTGACGCGGTGCGGCGCGACCATCAGTCCGCGAGGTCCGACATCGAGCGCCTGACCTCCCATGAATCGGATCTGCGGTCCGAGCTTGACGACGTCCGGGCCACGCGCGACAGGCTCGATCGCGAGCTCAGCGACATCGCTTGCGCGCTGCAGTCTACGAGAGGCGACCTCGAGTCCGCGAGAGGCGACCTCGAGTCCGCGAGAGCCAACATCGACGCGCTGACCCGGCGCGAAGCGCAACTCGCCTCTCAACTCGCCGACTCGGACACCGCGCTCGATGGGATGCGGCGGGATTACCAGTCGGCGGCGGCCGACGTTGAGCGACTCAGGCAGCGCGAAGCCGACCTCGCGTCGCAGCTCGTTGACGCGCAGGCGACGCGCCATACCCTCGAGCGCCAGCTGACCGACGCCAACACCGCGATCCGCGAAGCAGCGGTCCGCGAGACGGAGCTGGACGAACACCTGCAGCAGGAACGGACGGCGCACGCCGAGCTCGATCAGGCCCTCGCCGACGCGAAAGCCGCCTTCCGTGACGCCCAGGCGCATCACGAGACCGTGCTCGCCGCGGCAGCCACCGAACGCCATCGCCTCGTGTCGCGTCTCGGCGAAACGGATTCGGCCCTCGAACAGGTGCGCCAGGACTTCACAGCCGCCACATCAGAGATCGAACGCCTGACCGCGGGCGAGGCGGACCTTGCCTCACAGCTCGCCGATGCGCAGGCTATCCGCAGCACACTCGAACAGACGCTGACCGATACGCGTGCGCGATTCGTCCAGCAGCGGCAGCAGCTGGAGATTCAACTCGCCCAGGCGCAGCTCGAGCACGAGAGCTACTCATCCGAAATGGACGAACGGCAGCGCGCGCTGTCCACCGAGCGCGACACGCTGCAGCAGTCACTCGCGACGTTGCAGGATCGGTCGCGCCAGCTGCAGGAATCACTCACCGCCAGCGTGGAGGCGTTCGAGGTCAGCCGCGCCGAGAGTCATCGCCTGTTCGATCACGCGGGTGTGGCGATGTTCCGCTGCACACGCGACGGCGTGCTCGCCGACGTCAATCGCGCGTTGACCACGCTGCTCGGCCGCCGTACCTACGAGCTTGCCAGCGCCGACTTTGCCGCGGCCGTTTTCGAGGCGCCACAAGCGTTGTCGTGGCTGATCGAACGGTGCCTCAGCACCCGCTCCAAGGAGTCCATCGAAACCACGTGGCGGCGCCAGGACGGCGGCCGCCTGTTCGTACGTCTCTCGGCGCGTTCGCTATCCTCTGGTGTCATCGAGGTCGTCGCCGAAGATCTGACGCGGCTGCGCGTGCTCGAAGAGCGGCTCGGCCAGGCGCAGCGCATGGAAGCTCTCGGCCGTCTCGCCTCAGAGGTCGCCGTCACGTGCGGCAGCCTGCTCGCCAATATCCGGGAGCAGGGCCGTGAATGGGTGTCCGAGTTTCCGACCCACAGCGATGCGCGGCAGCGTGGTGACGAACTGTTCGCCGAGGTTGGGCGCGCAGTTGGATTCCTGCAGGAACTCGCCGCGTGTGGCGATGAGCAGGCCCGCACGCCGATGCTCGTGGACCTCAACACCCTGGTCCGCGATCTCGAGCCGGTGCTCAAAAACGTGGTCGGTGCCGACGTCGAGGTCGCGCTCCGCGACACCTCAACGCCACTCAACGTCGATGTGAACACCGAGCGGATCGAGCGGCTGCTGGTGAATCTCGCCAGCTATGGGCGCGGCCGTATGCCGGCCGGCGGCCGTCTGCGGATCGAGCTGGGCACGAGCGTGGTGGATCGCCACTTCTCTGCCAAGCATCCGAACGTGCGGCTCGGACTGCACGCGCTGATCACGGTTACCGAGACCCGGCGTGCCCAGGAAGAAGACGGCCCGTCACCGCACAGCAAACGCCGGGCGCCCGGGCCCGGAGTCGACTTTGCGACGCTGCAAGGCCTGGTGAGCGAATGCGGCGGTCACCTGTGGATGAAGGTGCACCCGCTCGGCGAGATGGTGGCGAAGATTCGTTTGCCGCTCGTGACTCCCCGCGATCAGCGTGCGCCGCGCACGATCGCTCGCACTGGCCGCGAGCGTCAAGCCGCGCGCTGGTTTCAATCGTAGAGCGCAGGCGTACGCCTGCGCCCCACACCGTTCGTCACTCGGCGCGCAGCGCCTCTACCGGATTCAGCGACGCCGCACGCCGCGCCGGGAGATAGCTCGCGAGGAGGGCGGCTGTGAGCAGGGCGACAGACACGCCGGCGTATGTGGTGACATCGAGCGGGCTGACCTGAAACAGCATCGACGTCATCAGCCGCGTCAACGCCGCAGCCACGCCGATCCCGACAACCACACCAATGCCTGACAGCACCAGGCCATGCCGCAGGAACATGCGCCGCACGTCGCGCTGCTCGACACCAAGCGCCATCCTTATCCCGATCTCGCGCGTTCGCTGGGACACGGAATACGCAATCACGCCATAGATCCCGATGATGCCGAGCAGCAGCGCCATCGCACCGGCAATCGCCAACATGACCAGCGCGAACGTCGTCCGCGCCAGCGATTGATCGTAGACATCCTGCAACGTCCGCACGAGCGCCAGCGGCAGACTGCCGTTGACCGACCATACCGCCTGGCGAATTTGCATGAGGAATCCCTCAGTACCGGTGCGATCGCTGCGCAGCACGAACGTCAATGATCGAGACGCAAAGCGCTCGTTGCCCCAGAATTTTGCCATCATCGTCGGCCAGTAGACGATCGCCGGTGCTGGCTCGTGCACGCCGTTGTCATGCACGTTGCCGACCACGCCAACGATCTCGCGCCAGGAATCGACTGGCACGATCTTGATCCGCTTGCCGAGCGCAGCCGCCGGCTGGCCCCACATCTCTCGCGCCAGATTCTCGGAAATCACTGCGACAGGGCGATCGTCGAAGACGTCGGACCAGGTGATGTCACGTCCAGTCACGAACGGTGTGCCAATCGTCCGGAAGTATCCGGGCGAGACGAATTTGAATCGCCGCAGCGGTGGAATCTTGCCCGGGTCGTAGACCTTGTCCTCGGCGACGACTGGATCGTTGCTGTTGAAGCCTTCGAGGGGCGCCGAGCTCACGAACGCCGCGGCAGTGACGCCGGGCAGGGCGGACAATTTTTCGAGGATGTCGCTGTAGGTGCGAGTGACACGCGACGGATCGTCGATGAGCGTCGGCGGGATGGACACACGGACCATCTGCAGTGCATTCGCTCGCGTAAAGCCTGGCTCGACCTGTCGCAGCGTCTGGAACGTGCGGATCATCAGCCCGGATGCGACCAGCAGCACGAGCGCCAGAGCGACCTGCACGACGACGAGGACGTTGCGGGCGCGATGCCGCTCGCGGCTGTGGCTCGCGGTCCGCGTGCCACGAAGCGCCGTGACAAACTGTGGCCCGCCGTATTTCACAATCGGAATGAGTCCGAACAGGATCCCGGAGAGGAGCGACGCCGCCGCCGCGAATCCAATCACCACCGGGTCGATCGTGATCTCGTCAAGGCGGGGCAGCGTTTCGGGTCGCAGCGCTTTCAGCAGCCGCAGCGCGCCGAATGCGACGCCAAGGCCAAGCACTCCGCCCATCACACCGAGCGCGAGACTCTCCTGAATCAACTCCCGCGCAATGCGTCCGCGTCCAGCGCCGAGTGCGGCGCGCGTGGCCAGTTCCTGCTGTCGTCCCTCGACGCGCACGAGCAGAAGATTCGCGACGTTCGCGCAGGCGATCAACAAGACCACGCCAATCGTGGCCATCAGGACCCACAGCACGTCCGTGATGTTGCCCACGATGTCCTGCTTCAGCGGACGCAGCGCGGGCGCGAAGCGGGCGCTTTTGAACACGGCTTTATCGAGCCCGAGCGGCGCCGGCCATGCCTCAAACCAGATCGGCAGGATGCGCGCAACGTCGGCATTGGCTTGGTCGACCGTCACGCCAGGCTTGAGCCGCGCGATCCCGGTAAAGCTGAAATTCCCAAGAAACAGGCGGGTTCGTTCGAAACGCTGCGGCAGGATCACGTCGGTGTCCGCATCGAGAAAGCGAAAACCTTCCGGCATGACACCAATCACCGCACGAGGCTTGGAGTCGATTGTGATCGTCCGGCCGAGCACGTTACGATCCCCGCCGAATCGCCGCTGCCAGTATCCGTACATGAGCAGAACCGTCTCCGGCGTGCCCAGGGTATCGTCCTCACGCGAGAACCACCGCCCCAGCGCGGGAGGCACACCGACAGCGTCGAGTACCCCCTGCGTCACGAACAGGCTTCGCACCTGCTCCGGCTCCGAAAACCCCGTGACGGTGACACCGCCTCGCGACCAGATTCCGATGTGTTGAAAGACACGTCCTTCTTCCCGATAGGAGAAATACATCGTCGGCGCGACGTTGACGGCGCCGTCCTTCAATCCCACTCCCGGCGCTGAGTGCCACACCCCGACCAGTTCCTCAGACTTCGGGTACGGCAGCGGTTTGATCAGGACGCCATTGACGACGCTGAACACCGCGGTGTTGGCGCCGATGCCGAT
>DAINQP010000139.1:13983-16542 GCA_036742665.1 Vicinamibacterales bacterium
GCGGTCGCGCGAACCGCATTTCGCGCCATCAGCACGAACAGCTTCTCACGCCAGACGGCCATGCCCTTGCGGCGGGTCACGATGATGGTCTCGCGCCCGAGGAAATACGTCAGGTCGTCGGTATCGATGGGCAGCCCCTTCTCGCATGCTTGCCTCAATGCCGTCGGCACATCAGGGTCCTCCATGAACCCGTACTGGACGCGAACGTTGAACAGGTCGTGGCCCATCGCCTCGATCGAAATGCGGTCCTCTGGGGCGACGTGCGGCTGCTGCGCCGTGGTCACGGTCAGTACGATGACGTGTTCGTGCAGCACCTTGTTGTGCCGGAGATTGTGCGCGAGCGCCGGTGGTGTGCCGGTCGGCTGCGCGGTCATGAAGACCGCGGTCCCCGGCACGCGTACGGGCTGCGCCGCGGACACCATGGCGATGAACTCCTCGAGCGGGATCGCGCGTGCCGTCAGCCGCTCCGCCACCAACCGACGCCCCGTCTTCCACGTGGTCATCAACGTGAACAGCGCGGCCGCGACCGCCAGCGTGACCCAGCCACCCTGCATCACCTTCAGCGCGTTGGCGCCGAAGAACGAGACGTCGATGATCAGAAACACCGCCACGACGCCGATCGCAAACGCCTTCCGCCAATGCCACACCTCGGTCATCACCACATACAGCAGCATGACGGTGATGATCATCGTCAGCGTCACGGCAATGCCGTAGGCCGCTGCAAGGGCCGTCGAGGAGCCGAACCCGATGACAATCACGACGGTGGCGATCATCAGCGCCCAGTTCACCTGCGGCACATAGATCTGCCCCATCGCGTGCACCGAGGTGTGCTCGACTTCGAGGCGCGGCGCGAGGCCGAGCTGAATCGCCTGCCGCGTGATCGAGAACGATCCGGAGATGAGCGCTTGCGAGGCGATGATCGCCGCCGCCGTCGAGAGCAGGACCAGTGGAATGAGCGCCCACGACGGCGCGAGCAGGAAAAACGGATGATCCACGCCGGGATCGAGCAGCAACAGGGCGCCCTGTCCAAGGTAGTTCAACACCAGCGCCGGCAGTACTAGCGCAAACCACGCGATGCGGATCGGCTGCTTGCCGAAGTGCCCCATGTCTGCGTAGAGCGCTTCGCCGCCGGTGACCACGAGGAACACCGCACCGAGCACCGCGAAGCCGACGAAGCCGTTGGCGGCAAAGAACGCGACGGCGTGGCGGGGATCGAAGGCGCCCAGGACACCCGGCAGCCGCGCGATCCAGGTGATGCCGAGTGCGGCGAGCGTTACGAACCAGACGACCATGATCGGACCGAAGAGGCCGCCAACGCGATGGGTTCCGTACTTCTGAATCACGAACAACCCGACCAGGATGACTACCGTGATTGGGACTATGTACTGCTGGAACAACGGCGTCGCCACTTCGAGACCCTCGACGGCACCGAGCACGCTGATCGCAGGCGTGATCATGCCATCGCCGTAGAGCAGCGCCGTGCCGAAGATGCCGAGCGCGATCAGAATGGGGCGACCGACCGCCAGTCGTGACCCGCCGCCACGGCCGGATCGGCCGGGGATCAAGGCCGTCAGCGCGAGCACACCGCCTTCGCCCTGGTTGTCCGCGCGCATCACGAGCGCGACGTACTTGATCGAGATGACCAGAAGGAGCGAGTAGATGATGAGCGAGAGAACACCGAGCACGTTGTCGTGGGTCGGCCGGACTGAATGGGTCCCGAAGAAACACTCGCGCAGCGCATAGAGTGGGCTGGTCCCGATGTCGCCATACACGACACCGAGGGCCGTGAGTGTCAGGGGAAGAAGGCGGTTGCGGCCATGCACGGCCGCCGTGTCATGGTGCTGAGCTACGGACGCGATCGAATTGGACAACCTCTCGCATTATCCGAGGAGTCCGGGGCCGCACCACGCCCACCTCACGCGTACTTATGAACTTTTTATGACTTTCTGCGCCTGCGCACTCGACCTGGCTGCTGCAGGTTGAACCTCAGGCAGAACGGTGTATCCAGGCCGCGACAAAGAACAAGATATGCAACGCAGACATCGTCCAGCCGGCCACGGCCCATGGCCAGTGAGGTGCGTTGATATGGGCGCTGTCGACTTCGTACGAGGGGCGTTCCGACGACATCGCAGTCACGATATGCCGAGACCTCGTAACAAAGCCGTAAAGAGTCGATAAGAAGTCCGCAGCTCTCAGCCGATCATGCCGTGATGTCAGAATGAGCCAAGCGCTCATGCGTCGAATTCCCCTGCGGGATCTGGCCGTTCTCATCGCGAGCCTGCTGTCGTTGGCTGCGGCTGCCGCCGTGCTTCGGTTGCTGCCCGGCGTCAGTCCGACCACCGTCTCGCTGGCCTTCCTCCTCGTTGTCCTGGCCACCGCCACCGTCGGACGTCTGTGGGCGGCCATCGTCGTGTCCGGAGCGGCGATGCTGGTGCTCAACTTCTTTTTCCTGCCTCCGCTCGGCACGTTCACCATTGCAGATCCGCAGAACTGGATCGCGCTCTTTGCGTTTCTCGTCGTCGCCGTCATCGCCAGTAATCTGTCGGCGGCAGCACAGGC
>DAINQP010000140.1:0-16521 GCA_036742665.1 Vicinamibacterales bacterium
GATCACCTGTTTAGGCGACCACTTCCCCGGTGCGCGCGGCTGCTCGGCGCGTGCCTCGCTCATTGCGCGCAGTTTTGGCACGGCAGCCTCAACCACCTGGTTGAGCGCCGAAGCAATAACGCGGAACGAACTCTGGTCGCTCGTCTCGAGTGGTGCCATCAAACGATGGTACTACCGGGGTCGCGGTTCCCAAATCGGGGGGAGGTGTCTACGGGGCGCATGTTCAGCGCGTCTGATGTTCGGACTGGCGTGTTGCTGCTCAATCGCGCGTGCGCCGTTACCAACGACTAACCACCAACCACCAACCAGCTACTGATCGCGCAGCACCAGCATCGGATCAACACGAGACGCACGAATGGCCGGGATGGCGCACGCCGCAATCGAGACGCCCCCAAGCAGGCCGGCGACCGCTGCAAACGTGAACGGGTCGCCGGCATCCACGCGGTAGAGCAGTGCCGACATCGCGCGCGTCACTGCCCACGCGATCAACGCGCCTACGGCGAGGCCGGTGACGGTGAGTGCCATCCCGCGGGACATCACCATCGCGATCACGCTCTTCCATGTGGCGCCCAGTGCGATGCGGATACCGATCTCGCGGCCGCGTGCCGACACCGTCTGGGCAAGCAGGCCGTAGAGGCCAAGCGCCGCGATGAGCATCGCGAGTCCACCGAACATGACCAGAAGCACCGTGTGCTGACGCCGGTCGCCGACCGAAAGGTTGATGATCTCGTTCATCGATCGCACGAGGCGTGTTGGTTGATCGGGGTCAACCTGCTGGATGATCCGTTGGACGGCTGGTGCGTAGCTGGTTGGATCGCCAGTCACGCGCACGACGAGATTCGAACCAAAACCCGATGCCTGCGCCGCTGACAGATACACGCCAGGCTTTTCTTCCTGTTCGTAGCCACGTTCGAGCACGTTGCGGACGACGCCGACCACCGTATATGAGGGTTCCTTAGGACCGAATCTGATGCGTCGCCCGAGCGCCGGCCCGCCGGCCAGAAAACGCCTCGCGAGTGTCTCGTTGACGACAACTGCCGGTGGCGCGTCGGCGCTATCGCGCTCGTCGATGAGACGCCCTTCGGTCGGTCTCACGCCAAGCGTTCGCAGATAGTCGCCAGTCCCAACACGAAACAGCGCATCCGGCACGTCACCAGGAAGCAGTTGCCGTCCCTCGACGGCGAAGAATCGCGTGTTGCCGGTTGCCTGAAATGGCAACGTGGAACCAAACGCCGCGCCTTGGACCCCTGGAAGCGCTCGCACCTCTCGAACGACGCGATCGTAGAAGGCCAGGCGCATGGCAGCATCCGGATACCGTGTTTGTGGCAGCGCGACCTGCATCGTCAGGAGATTGTTCGGATCAAAATTGAGTTCGACCGCGTTCAAATTGGCGAGCGTTCGCAGCATGAGGCCCGCACCGACCAGCAAGACCAGCGTGGCGGCGACCTGCAGCACGACGAGCGCATCGCGAAATCGCCGCGCTGGCCCACCGACGATGCCGCGAGCGTGTTGCTGCAGCACGTCGGCCGTTGACGCGTGAGCGGATTGCACCGCTGGCCCGAGGCTGAACAGTACGCCGGTCACGATCGACAACACGCCGGCAAACGCCAGCAGGCGCCAATCGAGGACCGATACGTTCAACCCTTGTAAACCGACAGGCACAATTCGCTCGATAAGCGTGCTGGTCAGAATCGGAATGGTCAGCCCAAGCGCACCACCCGCTACCGACAGACACAACGCCTCGATCAGCACCTGCCGGGCGAGCCGTCCCCGCGTCGCGCCGAGTGATAGACGAATCGCGTACTCGCCGCCGCGCACCGACGCGCGCGCCAGCAGCAGGCTCGCCAGGTTTGCACACGCAATGAGCACGATCGCCATCGCCGCGATCGCCAATGCGACCACTTCGACCCTCGTATCGCCGAGCACCTGCTCGCGGATCGGCACGACGACCGCACCGACGTCGCGGTTCGTCTCCGGATGCTCCTTCTCCAGGCGCTTCGCCAGGACCCGCATTTCGGTATCAGCCGCCTGCACGGACACACCCGGCTTCAGCCGGGCAACGACGTTCAGGAAATGGCCGCGGCGCGAATCGGCGTCTGCCGTCGCGAGCTGAATCGGGACCCAGTACTCGACCTCGCGACTGAGGAACACGAACGATCGAGGCGCAATACCGACGATCTCGTACTTGACGTCGCTCATCAGGATCGTGCGGCCGACGATGGCAGGATCACCGCCGTAGCGCCGCTGCCAGAGCGCGTGGCTGATGATGACGACGTTCACGCCGATGCGATCGTCGGCCGGCGTAAACGATCGGCCCATCGTCGGGCGTACTCCAAGGACATCGAAGAAGTTGGGGCTGACGCCACGGCCAAGCACCAGATCGGGCGGCCCGTCCATCGTCAGGCTCGCAAACGCGAACCGCGTCGCGGCCATGTCGGTGAACGAACGGCTGTTCGCGCGCCAGTCGTTGAAGTTCCCAGGCGCCGGAGTGTTTCGTGGAAAGCCCGCCGGTGTGTTGTCCTCCCAGACCATCACCACCTGATCGGGGTCCTGATACGGCAGCGGACGAAGGAGAATCGTCTGCACGAGCGAAAAGATCGTGGTGTTGGCGCCGATGCCAAGCGCCAACGTTCCGATCGCCGCGATCGTAAAGACCGGCGTCTTTCTCAGCAGACGGAGGGCATACCGCAGGTCGGCGAGGAGATCCATGCGGCCTTGGACGGCCAAAACTGGTTAGTAGTTGGTAGTTGGTAGTTGGTTGAGGGATGCGCCACTAGCCACCAACCACTCACCACTAACTTCTTGAGGTAAACCGGCGGTTGAGGACGGGAAACGGTACTCCGGCCGCGAGACGTGCGAACGTCCCGTGCTCAGCGATTTCACTCGCTGCATAGAGGAAGCTGCCCCACGCCGTGCGCGCCAGCGCCCCGCCGACGCTGATGCGCCTCACACCGAGTTCGGCAAGCTCGGCCACGGTTGTGAAGTCACTGCCGACGAGCACGTTCACCGGCTTCGGCGCCAGTGCCTTCACCATCGCCGACACATCTTTCGTCGTCGAGAGACCTGGCGCATACAGACAATCCGCGCCCGCTTCGGCATACGCCGTGAGCCGACGAATCGTCTCGGCGAGATCAGGACGGCCGACGATGAAGCCTTCGGAACGAGCGGTGAGCAGGATGCCGGTCCCGCTGTCATCGATGGCGCGGCGCGCAGCGCTGATGCGCTCCACGGCGAGCGTGAAATCAAACAGCGGCTCAGCCTCGTCTCCGCTGGAGTCTTCGATGGACAAGCCGGCGACGCCGGTGGTCGTCGCAATTTTCACGTTGCGCGCAACGTCGTTCGGCATCGTCGCAAAGCCGTCCTCGAAGTCGGCGTTGATTGGGACGTCAACCGCCTCGACGATCGCGCGCAGGTGGGCGATGGTCTCGTTTCTCGACACGCTGTTGTCACGTTTGCCAAGCGACCACGCCAGCCCGGAGCTGGTAGTCGCAAGCGCCGGAAACCCGAGTTGTTCGAGCACGCGGGCACTGCCAATGTCCCAGGGATTGGGCATCACGAAACAGCCGCTCTCGTGCAGACGGTGGAAGATGGCGCGGGAATCGGTCGATGAGTTCATAGTCGCGATAGCCACATTCTCCTTCAGCAACGCCACGATACACGAGAAATGCGACAGTCTTCGGCAATCACCGCGGATCGACAGGGGAGATGGCGTTCCACATCCGCTCGGCCGATTGCAGGACAGCGGGCACATCTTCGGCGCGGAGGAACCGTTGATGCACAAGGGCGTCGGCGGCGCGCTTGACCTTGTCGAGATAATCGTGCCGCCCGCTGTAACGTTCCGCGATCGACAGCCGGTTGTCGCCGTTCGCGAGCCGTTGCTCTTTCGTCCTGGTGAATGGCTCGAATCCACCGACCAATCCACTGAGATATCGCAGCTCGGTCAATTGGGGAGCGGTGACATTCCATCCCGTGAAGGTGCCGAGCGGTACCGCCACTTCAGGCAACCGGATTCCCGCGACGTCGTTACCGTCGCTGTTTACTTGCGGGACCAGCACGCGATACGGCTCGCCTGTTTGTGGCGGTTCGATCGTGATCACACGCGTCGTGCTGTACTCGCGCCCGTAGTCCATGTGCCAGACTCGGGGCATATAGGTGGTAAACGGAAACGACGGCACCTTCGGAAAGTGCACGTCCTCCAGAGGGACGAGCTCGCCCTTTGCGATCACGGGATACTGCGAAGCCGGCGGCTCGCGATCACCCCGCGTCCACGCGTCGAGCTCCAGGAGCAGTGCACGAGTCACCCAGCGTTGCTCGGCGAAATTGACGAACTGCCGATATTGATCTCTGCCCTTCGAGAGCGGAAGCCCGCCCATCGAATGCGGCGTGCCCGGCAGGAAGTAGAGACGTGAAGTGGTGTTCAGCGGCGCGTCGGCATGGCCGTCATCGGTGGTGTGTGTGAGCGAGCCGGCGCGCGCCCAGTATTCCGTGGACGAGAACGTGTAAAAGATCTTCGGCGTGACACGCGCCCCGCGTGCTTTCGCGAGCAACCCCTCGTCTGTGAACGGTGGCAGATCGACCGGGCGCAAGACAGACAGGACTGAGTTGCCAGCTTGACCTGGCATCGCGAAGCGGTGATTGAAGCTGCCGCCACCGGCACCTGCCGACGAGATCATCAGACCGTCGAATGCCGGGCGCCCACGCTCATCGGCGTTGAAACCGTCGCGGACGAACTCGCGCAGAAATCGGGCACTCTGCGAGTAGCCATAGCCGATCACGCGCTGCAGCGCGGCCGGCGCGTCGCGCAGTGTGGCGCCCTCGCGACCGAACTTCAGATAGGACGCGAAGTCGCGGATGGCGGCGAGACCGAGACCGGCGACCGGTGATCCACTCGCGCGGTAGACGGCTTCGTACACGCCGGTACCGCGACTCGACGTGAGGCGCATCGAGCAGCCGTCAACGCCCACCTGCCATTGGTCGCGCGGAATTGGCTGCGGCGCCTCGTCCATGCGTGTGCGGAACGTAAGAGTGGCATTGGTGCGTTGGGATTCGGCAATGCAATACGTGAGTGCGATGTCGACGCCACCTGGACGGGCGAGCTCGATGTGGGCATCGCGCACCAGACCTTCCACCGGGGCGATCGGCGCGCTAAAGGTCAGGCCCTGCAGTGGACGCACGTCGAATTGCCAGCCGAGGAACGCGAGGGCGAATCCCTGCTCGAGCAGGTAGCCGTCGCCCAGGTTCCACGACTCCGGCGACAAACTCCGCTGCTGTGCGCCGCTCAGAATGGCGAGCGATTGATCGCGTCCGCGATTGACGACCTCGAGAAAGACGGTGCCGCGTGCACGACGAGCGTCCTTGGGCGTGAAAAACAACAGATCGGATGAGAACTCGACTTTGCCATCGCGGTTCTTCGGCGCGTGAGCGATGTCGGCGATGCCGCGGTTGGCTGGCGCAGTGGGGTCAATCGCGAAATGCACGCGCCCGATGATCCGCTCGTGCGTGCCCCAGTCGTCGCGGCGTTGCACGTCGATGCGGACGACTTCGGCGGCCGCAGTGCCCGTGAGCACCAACAGCAAGGCCACACACGCCGACACCACTGCGTTCGTTCGGGTGATCAACTGTGCTTCGCGGGACACGAGAAGGCGATGATACCAGCGACCTGCCGGGATCAACCTCTGGCGATCTTAATCAGCCCGGGCCTCGTTTGAGGGGGACCAGCGGTGAAAGACAATCGATCCGTCGGCGCGCAACGCTTCGAGAACGTACTCGGCGTCCGGGCCGGTGGTCTCGGCGTCCACGTCTACTGGGCGCCACTGCTTGACCCCGACCACGACCCACCCTTCTTTCGCAATCCAGTGCCGCCCGCGGGCCTCAGCCTGCTCGGGGTCGCGCGCCTGAATCCAGCAGTCCACATGCGCGCCAGACACGTTGTCGCGCTCGGCGATCGCCTCGCTCGGCATCGCCTCAAACTGCATGAAGATCATCGGCTCTCGAATCATCGGGTCGGCACAGACGACTGCTTGGCCGTAATCACGAATGCGGCTCCTCGACCGAACACGCGCTATTGTTTCGAGACTTCGGCGATCCGTGAGACGAGCATTCCGGGCGCGTGACAGGTCTGGCACGCCAGCTTGCTCGTCGCCCGCCCACTGGGATCGTCTTTCCACTGCCGCGCCCGATTTGCGTACGACGTATCAGGCAGCAAGGTCAAAATCCGTTCGACACTGGCAGCGGCCTCCTCGCGTCGTCCGGTTCGATCAGCGGTCTGGGCGAGGCCCGAGAGCACCTCGCCTTTGTGGTGCAGGGGAAGCTTCTCGATCATCTGTTCCTGCATCTTCCACAACTGCTGGTACGCCGTGTAGCCCAACTCCCACGCGGTCTTCCGCTCAGCCGCCGGCAGGCGATCGGCGAGCGTGACTTGTGACCCACCGGAAATCGCGAACACCGCGACCTCATTGGGACCCAGCTTCATTGCTTCGGCAAACAATTCCTGTGCGCGTCGATAGTGCTGCAGGAATCGTTCCGGCTGCTTGGCTTCGTTCGCCATGACCGCACGGGTCAGCGTGAGACCGCCCTGCCACGCCAGGATCGACGGACGATCCATCGGACGGCTGGCCAGAAGCAGCTCGGCATTCTTTTCGGCGCGCGCCATCCTGGTGACATCCCCCTGAAGGAAGCCGGCGAAGACATCCTCACGCAGCAGCGTGTGGACGGTGAGGCGCCCGTCCGTAATCGGAGGCTCTGGCGTTTGGGCGGGAACCGCCGCCGAGATCGCGACAAACGCCACGATAGTCAGCAGAGTTCTGGTCATTCTGCCGAGCCTACGCTGCGGCACCGATCCAGACAATCGGGATTTGCCCTAAAGAGCCAGAGCGTCGTTGTCCAGCGCGTACGAGAGATTGATCGGCGCACGATCCGGCTCGAGCCACTCGAGCCTTGCGGTCGTGGACATCAAACGATCGTGTGAATAAAACGTAAACAACACGTCTCGAACCGCGAGTCGTCCAGACAGCAGGTCGAGCGCTCGCATCTCGAGTGGCATGTCAGTGGAGCACCGGTCGAGGTACTCCGCCAGCAGCTGCACATATGCGGCGGTGATCGTCTCGTGATAACCGTTGGTGGTGGAGTTCACCCCGCCATGACTCTCGTTCAATCGCCGAATGCCATGGCGAAGCCGGACGAGCGCGTCCGCCGCCCCATATCGATGCACATGCCACAGACCGACGACCAGATGCGCCGCGTGCGTCCATTCCTTCCCCGGCACCGCACAGGCTTGAAAGCGCGTGGCAAGATCGTCGAGCCATGTCCTCTGATGATGCGCCAGTCGTAGCTTGAGACCGCGGTAGGCGTCGAACAGCGCCCGGTGCGCGCTCAGCGACAGGTCATCGTCTCGCGTGGAGTAGCCACGTACCCACGACAACAAGAAATCGAGCTTCCCATCCTGCTCGGCCTTCGATGCGTACTTGTGCGGCTCCCATGGCCTGTTCCGGCAGTTGGCCAGGCAGGCTTCTACGCCTGGATCGATGAACAGCAGGATGGGCGAGTACGCGATCGCGTGCCCGACGAGCGTCGCATAACACCCTTCGACGACCCACCGGTCGTGCGTCGAACAGAACGCCGTCACATCGGCGGCACTGGCTTCCGGCGATCTGGCGACGGCAAGCTTTCCCGGCTCCCACGCCACAGTGTCAAGGTCAAGCGAGGTGATCGAATGAGCGGCGGCAATCTGACCGGCAAGCGTGGACTTGCCGGAACCCGAATTTCCGACGATAGCGACGCGCATGAGAGGAGTGTTAAGAAACCCGGCCGCGAACCTTGGCGACCCACCATCGCAGGCCGACGAACAGGAACCGCCAGTCGTGGAAGAACTCCGGCGGCTTGCCTTCGAATGCGTGCCCGACGAACTGGAAGATCCAACCCACCACGAACAGTGCGAGCGGTACGGGCCAGAAGCCGGGCGCGAACACGGCAACGAGGAACAGCGGCAACGAGACGACGATCAGCGGGATCCCGAGCGTGTGACACAGGCGATTGACAGGATGCTGATGACTCTGCGCGTAGCGTGCAATCCAATCGTCCCAGGACCGTCCGGCCAGCATCATGCCTCCGTCCGAGGCGGCTCCGGCGCCCTATCGGGCCGCGGCTCTTCAGCCATGATACCAGCGCACACATCGGCGCATTCGTCGCAGGTGGCCGCGTCTCGGCCGGCGAACAGCTTCCAGACCACGTCTTGAGACTTGCCGCAGAAGGAACAACGAAGCACTTGCGCCGGAACATGGCTCGCAGTCATCGTCTTGCCCTCACGGTTGTACGGAGAGCCTTCGGTCCGTACCAGATGAATGCTCCAATGGAAATCACGATCGCAACAGCAGCCATCGACTGGCCGTCAGGAAGTTCCCGACGATCGCGATCAATCCGGTCGCCTCCACTATTGGCTCGGCGGTTCCAGACCGGTTTTGGCGACGGCCGCCGACGCTGCAGTTGATGCTAGATAACGAATGTACGCCCGTGCCGCTTCTGGGTGTGTCGAGCGTACAGCCACACCGGCGGCGAACACCGTGACGCGCTGAACCTCCGGCGGCAGCGGGCCGACGATATCGATGCCCTTCACCGGCAGTAGCTCGCTCATCTGCTGCACGCCCATCTGGGCGTCACCTCGCGCGATCAATGCACCGACGCGCTCGTTTCCGCTCCTCCGGGTTTTGGCCGCCATCTGCTCGGCGATCCCGAGCCGCGGGAACAGTTCGTGGGTGAAGTAGTCGCCGCTCACGCTCGACGAGAGCGCGACGGATTTCGCTTCCAATAACGCACGCGTGAGCGCGTCCACCGAGCTGATGTCAGGCTTGCGAGCGCCAGCGCGCACAGCCACGCCCATTCGGGATCGCGCCAGATCAGTGCGGCTGTTGGCAAGGACGAGCCCGTCTTTGATCAGAGCGTCGAGGGCATCGGCATTGACAATGACGACATCCGCCGCATCGCCGCGCTTCAATCGGTTCGGAATCGAGTCCGCTCCCACACCCATCGACGTCGTCGCGGTCGAGACCTTGATCATCGCCGAGCGCTCGAAGTCCGGAGCGAGCTCGAGGTGCGCCGCAGTGAAGGTCCCTGACGTCATGACGACCAGTTCCTGGACTCGCGTCTGCGCCTGCAGCAGCAGGCACACCACCAATAGGACGACGGATCGGGAGACGTTATTTCGCAAACTGAAGCAACACAAGCAGGAGCAGCCGTGCTGATTGATCGATTCCTCGGACTCAGCGTGATCGGCTTTCATGTCACACCGCCGCCGGCCAGTAACCCAGATGCACGTCGAGTGCGTCGTTCAACAGCAACGGGCCGATCACCGTGACCGGTTCGGCAGCTCTCGCGAACAATTCCCCGCAGGGGATCAGAAAACTTCCGCCGGCCAGCTTGGCCAGTTCCTGCGCGGGGAGTGCGTATGCGATCGACCGAATCCCGGCCCAATACATCTTGCCTACACACATCGCACACGGCTCGCAACTCGTGTAGAGCACGCTGCGGCGAATCTGCTCCGGCGAGAGCTCACGTATGGCGCGGGCAACCAGATTCGTTTCGGCGTGCGCGGTCGGATCTCGATCGGTGTGGACCGTATTCTGCGCCGAGGCTACGACGTTGCCGTCGAGCACGAGCAGCGCGCCGAACGGATGATTACCAGCCGCGCGGGCCTGACGAGCCAGATCGACGGCCTGCCTGGCAAACCGCTCGTGAACGTCATCCATCAGGGCTGACTCGCCGTGCCACTCGTCGGCGGCGTCGCTCGGTTTGCTTTCTCCGCCGCGCGCTCCGCGCTGAAGATGTTGCGCATCGCGTAGTTGCCCTCGTGACACGCATATTCGAAGAACTGATACTCGGGATGCAGCATCAATGGCAGCGCCACTTTCCATGGCCGCGTCCACGTCGCCGGATCCTCGACGGTGGCTTCGTATCGCAGCGTGTTGGCGTCGATGCGAGTGAGACGTTCGACTAGCTTCATGTCGGCGCTCGTCAACAGCGTGTTGCCGTTGCGCGTCAGGCCGACCTTGCCGTTGAAGTTCGTCGTCTCGATGACCAGGGTGTCGCCTTCCCAGCGGCCGCGCGAGTCGCCCATGTACTGACGAATCTTCGCGCTGAGATGTGCACGGCCATCGACGGGGATGATTCGCGTCTCGTGAATCATCTCGTTGCGAATCACAACCGCCCCGGGGATCTGCATGATCTCGGTGCCCATGTTGTAGGCGGTTGGCAGCATCGAGGACAGCACGCCACGCGTGATGCAGCGATCGTATGGGCCGAGATCCTCGAACGTCTCGAACGGATGCGCGACGACGGCGTCCGGGAAGTCGTAATAGTAGGTGCTGCGCGCGAGCGCGACGCGCTTCTTGCCTTCTTCCGTCATCGCCGGAATACGTCCGTTCGGCGGATCGACCACGAGCGAGGCCTGACGCTGCGGCACACCGCGCTCACCGGCCGCCCAGTGCGATGGACCTCCGATGCCGGTTCGCTGGCCGGGCGCCACGTACACTTCGCCATCCGCCTTCAGTTGACGCGCTCTCGCCTCCTGGCGCGCGGCAAACTCCTTGTCGTCGAGTGTCGCCCTGGTGCCGAGTTCCTCTGCGCGCTCGTACGGCGTGCCCTGCATGTCGTTGGCTGGCCACAACCCCGAGATGTCGGGATCGCCCCATGGCGTTCGTGGCGGGGTGTAGGTGCCGGACGCCTGCGCCCAGACAGACGCGGGCGCGAGTGCCAGAATCGCGAGCATCACCACCACCGTATTCACAATGGCCTTCATGGCATCACCCTCCGTGAAGCGAGGACCCGACTGGCGATATTGTAGCGAGGGTCATTTCAATTGCGCGACGGCATCCTTGCGGATCTTGGCCACGACGTGCACGAGTGGGTCCACCACTTCAGCAATGTCGTACTGCATTGCGGTGCCCAGAACCACGGCGGCTTCGTTGGGCGTGAGCGCATAATCGCTTTGCAGCCAGTTCACCAGCTGCGTCGTGGCCTGTTGCAGCGCATCGGTCAGCGCGTTGCCGATCCCTGACGACATCAGATAGTCGCTGTTCTCCGCGCGCGGCCCGTTGGAGGCGCGTCCGCTGATCACATCGACGGTGAACTCGACGTCCAGCGAGGTCTCCAGTGCATTGCCGGTCAACTCACCATCGCCCTGCGCGGCGTGCCCGTCGCCGATAGACAGCAGCGCACCGGGCACCGACACCGGCAGATATACGGTTGTCCCCTCCCGGATCTGGTTGTAATCCATGTTTCCGCCGAACGTGCCGGGATATCCCGTTCGAAATGCCTGGTGCGCAGGCGGCGCGACGGCAAGACACCCAACCATTGGCTGCAGCTTCACGGTGTAGTTCTTCAGGTGCTCACTTGGATTCTTCAGCCGGGCGATGCCCTTCTCCCGATCGAGCACCCAGTTGCTGTCGAAGTCTGGCTGATATCTGGTCCGCTCGACGTAGGCCGGGTTCAACGCCGTCGATGCAATGCGACCGCTGCTGATCGCGGAGTCGCGATTGAGCCGGACCCTATTCAGCTTCACCACCAGCGTATCGCCGGGAAAGGCGCCCTCTACATAGAAGGGACCGGTTTGAGGATTCCCTCCAAGCGAACGGCGGACTCCCCTGCTGTCGTTGTCCTTCACGCGCCCCTTGAATGCACCGAACCGATCGCCGTTTGGCCGCGTGGCCACGAACGCCACTTCGTCGCCCTTGACGGTACCTTCGAGCGTGAGCTCGTTCAGTGTTCCCGTGAGCTTCTCGCCGGTGACTGCGAAGGTCATACGAGCATGGTTCACGTCGTTCAACAATTGAGCGGCCAGTTCCCATTGGCCGGACACGTCGGCCGCCAAAGCGGAGACCGCCGTCACGACGACACACAACGTGGCAATTGCAGTCTTCATAGAGTCTTTAGGATGCAGGCTGTCTGCTACTGCACTCGATGAAGGAACGAACGCATCTCTCGGATTACGTCCGCCTCGTTTGACAAGTAGATGTAGTGATGTGCACTGGGTAGCCTTACCACGTGAGCGGTCGGAACGCCATCTTCGATTCACTGTGCTTGCCGCGGTGTCAGAGGAGTCAACGCGGCCAATCAGTGCGTTGTTGCGCATGGAACGGAACGACGAGCGAAAGGACGAGAATGACACTCGTTGGTCGGATGAATTCACGAGATTTCATCTGACTCTCCGTCCGTCGTCACGAGCCGCTGTCATTGACCGCGGTTCCCTTCTCCCTCGCAATTGACGATCCACGGCACGCCGAAGCGATCGGTGACCATACCGAAACGCTCGGCCCAGAACGTTTTTTCCAGCGGTAACCGCACTTGTCCACCGTCGGCCAACGCTTCGAACATGCGCTCGGTATCGGCCGCGCTCTTGATCTGTAGCGTCAGTGAAAACCCTCGCGGAGACTCGTACTGTGCCGGCGAAACGTCGGCGGCCTGCACCGTTTGCCCGCCGATCGTGATGCTGCCGTGCATGATCTTGTCCGGCCAGTCAGCAGGAACGCTTCCTGAAAGCGACGTACCGCCGTAGCGAAAGATGGCGCCCATTTCGCCGCCAAGATGTTGTTCGTAATATTTGAATGCCGCTTCGCAATCGCCCATGAAGCTCAAATATGGATTCATCGTCATCGCGTTCCTCTCACTTGGACTGGGCCAATTCGTCGAGTCTGTGCTTCGCGTCCGGAAGACTCAGCCCTTCTTCTTCGCGTAACAAGCGAATCGCGTCGATCGTCTTACCTGCAGCAATCAACGCCCGCACGTTGGGCATGTGCGTCGCATCGTTATCGTGATCAAGCAGCACGCGAATGCGGCCGGCGATGTGCAACACCGCTCCGTCAGCGTCAGGCCGATATCCGACGGTCATGGGGATCTCTTCGTCAGTAATGGTCTTCAGCGTGATTCGCCGGCTCGGGGTGCCATCGTCGCCGATCGGTCGCTCAACCAGCACCCGTTGAATCGAACCGAACGGTATCGACCCCGAATGGTGGCGGAGCGCCCAACGCCGACGCCACGTAACAACGCGCGTGCCAGACGCGAATTCAAACCGGGCGCGCTCGAGGAGAATGATGGCGACGAGGAGACAGGTGCCCGCTGCACCGAGCAAAACGGCAAGGCGACCAGCCCCGCGTGCACCAATGAACACGTCGTAGCCGGCGGTCGCGAGACACACACCGCCCACCGCCAGCATCAGCCAGGTCAGTCTCGTGCTGTCGTATGTGACGAGAATGGTCCCGTCAGGACGTTCATCGATCGTCATGCACGCCGCCTGACGCGCAACACACCGGTTATGGACGGATCGTGACTTTCTTCATCCGTGGTGGCGTGAGCGGCTGGCTCATGCCGCCGTCTGGTCCCCTCGTCGTCGGAGTCTCCGCCAATGCGTCCACGACTTCAATACCCTTCGTCACACGCGCGAAGATCACGTACGCCGGCGGCAGCGGCGCATAGTCCTGATGCATGATGAAAAACTGGCTGCCGTTGGTATTCGGACCGGCATTGGCCATCGCGACGATGCCACGGCGGTAACCGTTGCTGTAGGTCGGCGAGTCCGCCTTGATTTCGTCTTCAAACGTGCCGCCCCAGGCACTCTCGCCGCCGGTTCCGTCGCCGGACGGATCGCCGCCCTGGATCATGAAGCCCTTCACGATGCGGTGGAACGTCAGATTGTCGTAATAGCCCTTCTCGGCGAGCAGCCGGAAATTCTCGACCGCCTTCGGCGCATCCATCGCCAGAAACTCGAGCTCGATCGGTCCCTTGTCAGTCTCGATGGTCGCGTGCAGGCCCCCTGAGCTCTTCGCGGCCGCCTTCGATTCACTTGACGGTGCCGAGCTACTGCAGCCCACTATTCCCACGAGCAGCCACGACAGAAGGATGACAGATAGTGAATAAACGTGAGGCATCAATGGTTTGGTCACGTGATGAGGATAATCCATTGCTCACCTCCGCTGGCATCGATCACGCATCGTCGGCACGCATGGAGCTGATCGCATTCTCAGCGGCACAGCCAGCACCGCAGCCGACAGACGC
The DNA here is from genome assembly GCA_036742665.1 of Vicinamibacterales bacterium. Taxonomy (GTDB): domain Bacteria; phylum Acidobacteriota; class Vicinamibacteria; order Vicinamibacterales; family UBA2999; genus Gp6-AA40. Next base: position 14,041 of record DAINQP010000140.1, read on the forward strand.
CAGCGCTGAGGTGAACACAGCCGGATGGGGGACCCTGCTGTGGGTAGCCGTCATCGCGGTTGTGTTCTTTGTCCTGCTCGCGGCGGCGGGTCTGAGTCTGATCGGCAGGCGCAGGCGGGCTCGCGAATAGAGCCGGCGTTTCGTGCATTCGAATCAGTTCACGGTCGCGACGATGACATGGGCGCGATCGGCGGAGGAGGATGCGCTCCTTCGTCGCGCCCTGACGTCTCTCGCCGCATGCGGGATGCCGCTCGTCATCGCTGACGCCGGAGTGAGCACAAGCTTTCTGCGTTTCCTCGAACGTCTGCCGCACGCCAGCGTTGTGGTTCCATCTGACCGTGGCCTGATTTCCCAGATCAGTACCAGCCTCGAGGCCGCTGGGAGCCATCGCTCACGTTTCATCCTGTATACCGAACCCGACAAACAGTCCTTCTTCGAGCGGGGGCTCTGCGACTTCGTGCGTGCGGCCGGTAATCACCCTGATGCTGGCGTCATCCTCGCGTCGAGATCGCCAGAGAGCTTGTTGACGTTTCCACGAATGCAGCGTTACGCGGAAGGCGTCATCAATAATTTGTGCGGCGAGCTGGTTGGAGTTACCGGCGACTTCTCGTATGGGCCGTTCGTGATGGACAGCGCGCTGGTTCCGTTCGTGGCCGGACTCGACCCGCGGCTCGGATGGGGATGGCGGCATTTCATCTTTCGAACCGCGCATCGTCAGGGTCGCCGAATCGTATTGATTGCTGGCGACTACCCGTGTCCCGAACAGCAGAGGATGGAGGACGACGCGGAACGATCGCATCGTCTGCGGCAACTCAGCCAAAACCTGCTCGGCTTGATCGACTGACGTGTTGGCGCGGCACCCTGTTTGCGTTCATTTCGCCATCTTCGGCGCGCTCCCTGCGGTGACCGTTCGTCCGTTCGGCATGTTGCCTGATGGCAGTCAGGTCGATCTCTACTCGCTCACCGCAGGCGGTGTCGTGCTCGAGACGATCAGCTACGGCGGCATCATTTCCTCCCTCAAAATCCCGGATCGCCATGGAACGAGCGCCGACGTCGTATTGGGCCACGACGCACTGGAGCCCTATTTGCGCAACTCGTCGTACTTCGGAGGCATTATCGGACGCTACGCGAATCGCATCGCGAACGGGCGGTTCGTGCTCGACGGTGTCGAGCATCAGCTGGCGCAGAACGACGGACGACATCATCTGCACGGCGGTCACAAGGGATTCGATCGGCACCGATGGGACGGTTCGCCGATGACGTCGACCGATGGCGTTGGCGTGATGTTTACGCGCACAAGCCCGGCTGGAGAGGAACATTATCCCGGGACACTCGCCTGTTCGGTGACGTATTTAGTATTGTCACCCGCTACGGTCGAGGTGCGTTATGACGCGGTCACGGACGCCCCAACAATCATCAATCTCACACAGCATTCGTATTTCAATCTGGCTGGGGAAACGAGTACGAGCGTGTTGGATCACGAGCTGACGATTCACGCCGACTACTACACACCGGTGGATGCCACGCTCATTCCAACCGGACAGGTGGCAAGCGTGAACGGAAGTCCGTTCGATTTGCGGCAGCCCACCGTGCTTGGTCGAGCCGTTACTGCTCCGCACGCACAGCTTTCCGCCGCTGGCGGGTTCGACCATAACTTCGTTCTGCAGCGAACGACAGGACTCGCGCCGGCTGCGACGCTGCGCGATCCGCAGTCGGGCCGCGTGCTGCAGATCAGCACGAGCGAACCGGGCATACAGTTCTACAGCGGTCACCTGCTCGACGGCACCACGACCGGCGCCTACGGCCGGGTATTCGAGCGCCACGCGGGACTCTGCCTCGAAACACAGCACTATCCAGACTCGCCGCACCGAGCGAATTTTCCTTCCGTGGAGCTACGCCCCGGCGAACGCTATCACTCGACGACGCGTTGGGAGTTCCTGACGGATTGACCGACCGGGTGGCCATTTGCTTGCACACGACGGGGCACGCCATGCTCATTGCGCCGATTCCCTCACAGCATCTCGATCAGTATCAGCGCGGATACCCACGTCCGCAGTTGCGCCGCGAGGAGTGGTACTCACTGAATGGTTCGTGGGAATTCGCGCTCGACGTCGAAGGCATGTGGCAATCGGCGGCCGACGTCACCTGGTCCGGTCATATCCGTGTGCCGTTCGCCCCTGAGTCACCACTAAGCGGCATCGGGCATACCGGCTTCTTCCGGGCTTGCTGGTATCGATACCGCTGCGAACTGCCACCACGCGGCGAGACCGAAAGGTGGATGCTGCACTTCGGTGCCGTGGACTGGCATGCGACGGTATGGGTCAACGGGATTTGCGCTGGCGAACATACCGGCGGCTATGTACCATTTTCATTCGACATTACCAATCTGGTCACCAGCCCCACATGCGAGATCATCGTCCGCGCCGAGGACGATCCGCATGACCTGGCCAAGCCGCGCGGCAAACAGGACTGGCAACTTGA
>DAINQP010000141.1:0-16244 GCA_036742665.1 Vicinamibacterales bacterium
GACCGTGCTGAATCCGGTCAGCGTGAACGTGACCACGTAGGACCCCGGCCGCAGATCTTCAATGCGGTACTGTCCGGAGCTATCGGTGACGGCCGAGCGAGCCTTTTCGATCAGTGCCGGGCTCGACGCCTCGACGACGACGCCCGGCAGCACGGCCCCCGAGGTATCGCGGACCGCGCCGGTGATCGACCCTTGCGCGGACGCGAGAACCGGTATGAGCCAGGCCGCGAAGGCAATTAGCGCGAGACGGCACTCGATACGCATGGAAAACGCTCCTTTTGAACCTGCAGGCCGCGGTCGATACATGCGAGAGCCGAAACTATTTGAGATATCAGTCGTCGTGCGCGCCGTTGTATCCCTGTGTGTGATGACCTGTCAACTCCCAACCTGCGGGGCCCGGCGGCGTTCGCTACAATGGCGCGCATGACGCTGGCGCCGGGCACCGTCGTCAGCCACTACCGGATTGAATCCCAGCTGGGCGGCGGGGGGATGGGCATCGTCTATCTCGCCGAGGACCTCAAGCTTCTCCGCAAAGTGGCGTTGAAGTTCCTGCCCGAGCGCGTCGCGAGCGACGAGGCGGCCATCGCCCGCTTTCATCGTGAGGCGCGGGCGGCGTCGGCCCTCAATCATCCTGCCATCTGCACGATCCACGAGATCGCGGAGCACGATGGCCAGCCGTTCATCGTCATGGAACGGCTCGATGGGTGCTCTCTGCGCGAGACACTGAGCGACGGTCCGCTTCCACTCGACAGACTGATCGCGCTGGCCCTCGAGATCACCGAGGCCCTTGATGCGGCGCACGATGCCGGCGTGGTGCACCGCGACATCAAGCCGCCCAACATCTTCGTCACGACGCGGGGTCATGCCAAGCTGCTCGACTTCGGTCTGGCCAAGGTCGAGGCCGTTGTCACTCCTGGCGCTTCAGCGATGTCGACCATGCCCGACGAGGCGCACCTGACAAGTCCCGGAACTACGCTGGGCACCGCCGCGTACATGTCGCCCGAGCAGTTGCGGGGCGATTCCGTTGACGGGCGGACCGATCTGTTTTCGTTTGGCGTTGTGCTGTACGAGATGGCGACCGGTGTGCTCCCGTTCAGAGGCGCCACATCTGCGATGCTGGCGCACGACATACTCAGCCGCACGCCGGCGCGGCCACTGGCACTCAATCCAGCCCTGCCGCCGGAACTCGATCGCCTGATCATGAAGACGCTCGAGAAGGATCGCGGCGTGCGGTGTCAGAGCGCAGCCGAGATGCGCGCGGATCTGACGCGGGTGAGCCGCGATCGTCTGCCCTCGCCGCTGATGCAACGACGAAAGGGTCTCGTCATCGCGGCAGCGCTCATCATCGCTGTGGGGATAGTTGGCGGTGTCTATCTCGCGCTGCAATTTCGTCCGCCGTCGACGCAGACGCCGGCAGCGGCGAACTCACCACCGTCCTACGAGATCGAGCAGCTCACGGTGAGCGGGAACGCCAGTGTACCCGCCATCTCTCCCGATGGACGTTTTGTCGTATACGTGCAGACGGACGGCAATACGAACAGTCTCAGGCTTCGTCAAGTGGCGACCGGCAGCAACACGCAAGTGGTTGCGCCGGAGCCAGGGGCGGTCGTCAACTATCCAACGATCGCGCCCGACGGCGGTTTCGTGGACTTTACTCGCGGCGTCGGATTCCCCCTGACGCTTCAGCGCGTGCCGTTTCTCGGAGGAGCGCAGCGAACCATCGTCGAGCACATCTCGAGCCCGGTTGGCTGGTCGCCGGATGGCTCGCGGATGGCGTTCATCAGGCACGACGGGATGCGGTCCCAGTTGGTCGTCACCGATGCCAATGGCGGCAGCGAGCGTGTGCTCGCGAGCCGCCATATACCGTCGTACTTCCTGTCTGTCTTCATCGTTGGAAACCCTCCCGTACGACCCGCCTGGTCGCCAGACGGTCGCACCATCGCGCTCTACGAAATCGGTGAGTTCGATCCGCGCGTCGTCTTCGTTGACGTGGCCACGGGTGCTGAGACGGTCCGCGAGGCCCGTGGCGGCTTCCAGCCCAGGGGCCTGGCCTGGCTCGGGCCTTCGTCGCTCGTCTTGAGTCAGCCGGAGGAGGAGGGGCAGCGCATCCAGCTCTGGCGAATGTCGTATCCCGATGGCGCCGTCTCTCCGCTGACCAATGATCTGAACAGCTACATCGGTGTCGATCTCGACAGCTCACGCGGCAGCGTGGTGACGACGCGCCGCGAGACGCGAACGTCGTTGTGGGTTGGTGATGCAGCGGGAGTCAGCGGGAAAGAGATGGTCCCGCCGACGCTGTTCACCGGGCGGTTTGTCTGGGTGTCGTGGGCCGGCGAGCGCGTGCTCTACAACTCCACGAGCTCGGGTCGCGCATCGGTTGCCGCTCTCAGGCCCGACGGCGGCGTGGATGAGGACCTGGCTCCGGCAGGGCCGAATCTCTTGAGCGGCGTCGGCACCTCCGACGGCCGCACACTCGTGTACGCGCGGCGGAACGACGGCGTGTGGAAAACCGACGCGGCTGGGCGATCTCCAGTACAGCTGACGGCGGATGAGGCGTTCGACGTCCGGATAACGCCTGACGATCGCCACGTGGTCTTCTTGTCATCGCGAAGCGGTGTGGAAGCGCTCTGGACGATCCCGATCGACGGCGGTCAGTCGACGCAGATCTTCGACGCGCCGACGGGCTGGGGAACCATCGACGTGTCATCACGTGGCCAGCTGATCTTCCAGGCGGGCGAATACTACGTCTGCGACCTGCCTGCATGCACAAACCGTCGCGGACTGAAGCGACCAGCAAACTTCGGCGGGCGGCCGCGCTGGACGCCAGACGGCCAGCGGATCGGCTACATCGAGACCGGCGGAGAGAATCTCTGGTCAATGGGACTCGACGGCGGCGCCCCGCGCCAGATCACGCACTTCCCGAAGGGCTCTGGACACGTCATGTCGGCCTTCGCCTGGTCACGCGATGGGAAACGCCTGGCGATCGTCCACACGGCGACCACCAACGACATCGTGTTGATTAGACGCCTGGTCGCTGATCGCTGACGGACTATCAGGGCACCAGCACAATCTTTCCGTAGGCTCCTGACTCCATCACCGCGACGTGCGCCTTCGCCGCCTCCGCCAGTGGGAACTCTTTGCCGATGACCGGATTGAGCGTGCCGTTAGCGAGGCCGGCGACCAGACCGGCGTGAATCTCGCGCGACTCCTCCGGGGTGGCGTTGAAGAGGGTCATGCCGAGGATCGCGCCGTCGCGCGCCATCGCCTTACGTGGATCGATCTCGACGCGGCCGCGATTGCCGATCACGACGATGCGGCCATTGCGGGCCAGGACGTCGAGGTCGTTGTCGAGATTGACGTTAGCGAGCATCTCGAGCACGACATCCACTCCAGCGTTGCCGGTCAGCGGCATGACCTGCTGCAGGTAGTTGCTGTCGCGATGATTGAGCACGTGATGCGCGCCATGTTCGCGGGCGAGGGTGAGTCCTTCCGCCGTGCCTGCGGTGCCGATGACGCGAAGGCCGTGTGATCGTCCGAGCTCCACTGCGGCAGTACCGACGCCGCCGCTCGCGCCATGCACGAGCAGCGTCTCGCCGGCACGGGCGCGGGCACGTATGAAGAGTGCGCGCCACGCGGTCGAATACGGCACACCGAGCGCCGCACCCTGTGCGAACGACACGCGATCCGGAAGCGGATGCGCCAGCGCTTCATCGCACACGAGCAACTGCGCGTAGCCGCCCGAGGCGCCCTGCGTGTAGACACGATCGCCAGGCTTGAAGGTGGTGACGTTCGGACCGACCTTTTCAACGGTTCCGCCGACGTCAGATCCGGGGATATACGGAAGATTGGGTTTGCGCGCGTAGGTGCCGGCGCGGATGTAGGCTTCGACGGGATTGACGCCGACGGCGTGGACGCGAATGAGGACCTGCCCAGGCCCGGATATCGGGTCGGGCACCTCCTCGAACTTCATGACATCAGGGGCACCAAACTCTTTGACGACAATCGCGCGCATGTGCCCGATTGTATTCCCTGTTTATTCCTGCCCGCCGCTCCGCGCCTTTTCGAACTTCTTTATCTCCTGATCCGCTCTGATCTTCCTCTCCTCGAGCTGTCCCTTCACTGCGTCGACCTGGTTCTGCAGATCGACGATGCGATAGTCGGATGGCACTGTGAAGACGTCCGGCGGGGGCTCGGCGCGAACGATGTTGGTCAGGCGGTACACCGTATCGCCCGAGCGCGGGTCGCGGCGCGTGATGAGCACGGCCATCTGCAGGTCCTTCGCGAACCAGCGCTCGGTCACGACGTTGATCGGATTCAGATTGCCGATCTGCCCGGCCTGGATGGTTGTGGTGATCCGTGTGCCTTCGGCGCTGATGCCTTCGAACTGACGCGTGGCGAGTGACTCGACAATTACCGAGTTGGCGCCTGCCAGCAGCTTGTCATTGAGCTTCTGGATTTCGAGAGACTGCAGCGTCGAGATCTTGGACGGGTTGCGCCGCGCTTCCTTCATCCGCTCGTCGAGCGTGTACGTCACGCCGTCAATCGGATCAGTGATGACCGTAAAACGGGGTGGCTGCGGCTCTTGTTGCGCCGTTGTGGTGTGAACCGAGTTGGTCGACCAGTTCATACCCTTCTCCAACACGACTAGCGGGCCCAGCATAGCGACGTCCTGCTCGCTGCGCGTGCGGCCTTTGCCGTCGCGTGCCAGCGAGGTGCTGAATCGGCGTTCGATGCGGTTGCCGTCGGAGAGCATCTGCGTGAACTCGGTGGTCGCGTCCGCCGTGAAGGGTGCGCCGGCGATTGCCGGTACGTTCTCCATCGGCTCGACGTTGAGGATCTCGGTCGTGCCGAGGTGAAACACCGCGGTGCCGCGTCCGCCGCCCTGTGCCAATGCGGTTGATGATGCCAGCGTCGCGATGAAAAACCAGACTGCGATCGGTCGATACATGACTCGGTCCCCCCAGGCGGGTCTGAAGACTCGCCGCTACGACAGCGATTCACAACTCGCTGATCGGCACGCGCACGGCGCGCGCGACGCCGTCCTCACCGACGAGCACGTCGATGTCCACGGTTTCTGCCGGCGCTGCACCTCGCTGTGCAGGCGAGGGCATGCCAAGCTCGCCGAGCACCGACCGTGCGACCCGCATGCGCACGACGCGAATCGGTTCGTCGGCCATGAGTGGTCCGCCGACGACGGCGACGGTCGTGTATTGGCTTGTCGTCGTGGTGTCCGGCTTTAGCCGGACCACGGGTGTAGTGTCCGGCTTGGGCGGGACCGTCGCATTTCGCTGCCACGCGACCACACCGAAGATCGTGATTCCCGCGGCCATCGTCGTCGCCATGCCCACGACGTGCTTGATTCGCGACGGAGCACGCCGCGTCTGCCTGGCGTCCCAACGCGCCATCACCGCGGTCTCCACGCGCGGTGGCGTCTTGGTGGCGGATTCGATGTCAGCCAGCATCTGCAGCGACTGGGCGAGTCGCTCGTGACCGCGTTCCGAGTGCTTCATACTTCACACCTCACGGTCGGCCGTCGCGTCATTTCCACGCAGGCGAGCCCGCGCTGCAGCTTGTCGGCCAGCAAATGGCGCGCACGGTGCAGACGCGATCGCACCGTCCCAATCGCGCAGCCAAGCGCCTGCGCTGCGTCGGCATAGCTGACGTCCTGGAGATCGCACAACACGATCACCTCGCGATAGCGAGCCGGCAGCCGGACGATCGCGCGTCGCAGGTGCTGCACGTCGCGTCGTCGGATGAGATCCTCAGCAGCCGTAGCTGAGGCCGTTGGCAGACACAGGTCGGCCTGATCCTCGAGCCGCACGAGAACGCGGTCGCGCAGCAGCCGTCGTCGCGTGTGATGTCGTGCCGATCCGTAGAGATACGTGGTGAGCGACGCGCGCGCCGGGTCGTAGCGGGACGCGTCGCGCATCAGCGCCAGAAACACTTCCTGAACGATGTCCTCGGCGATGGCGGTCGAGCCGGTCATCAACCGGGCGAAGCGATACACGGTGGCGTGATGCGTCTGGTAGAGCGTTGCGAACGCATCGCGGTCGCCGGCAGTGGTGCGCCGCATCAGGTCGATATCCGAGGACGAGGCCGCATCCTGCATTCGTGGCGTGATTGCCGTCAGATGCGGGAAAGTTCCCGAAAATTGGGCCACGGCCTTTAGACGCAGGCAGGCTGCGAGCATTCTGAGTTCAGTTGGGGAAGAGTCGGTCGAAATTGCCGCCAAAGATGAGGGCCTGGTGTTCTGCTGATAGTCCAATCGCGTCCAGTGATGCCTTCTGCGCGTCGTAGATCCCGCGTTGCCAGCCTCGAGGAAAGAACGACGAGTCAGTCCCAAACAGCAATCGTTGAGCGCCGATGACTGAAAGCGCTGACTCGAACACTGCGTCGAGCGTCAGGCCTGGCGTGTAGCGAATCCAGCTGTTCGAGCTCGACGTGTCGAGGTAGATGTTTGCGCAGGTATCCGCCGCCATAAGTGCCTCGCGAAACAGTCCGGCGCCGAAGTGCGGAATGATGAACGGCAGGTGAGGATAGCCGAGCGCGAGTCGAGGCAGGCCGAGCGGGTCGCCCAGGCGCAGATCGAATGTGCTGGGCAGACCGAGCTTGCGACGCACACCCACCGACAACACGCCACAGTGCACGAACACCGCCGCGCCGGGATGCCCCGCGGCGATCTCCACCACCTCGTGCACGCGATTGTCGCTCAGTGGCACGTGATGCATCGCGGGAAAGAGGCACAGGCCTCGCAGTCCCAGTTCGCCGATCGCTCGGCGCGTACGATCGGCAGCGTCGCTCGCGGACGGATCGAGCATGAAGAACCCGACGAAGCGCGTCGGGTGACTTGCAATCGCCGCCGCGACCGATGCCTCGTCGCCAGGCACGCTGGCGATCAACGCGGCGCGTGCGACGCCGTTCGCGTCGAGCTCGCGTACCCACCTGTCGGCAAGCGCCTCGGGCGCGCCGGGATCGTGCCACTGCAATTCCTCGCACAGTTGCCGCACGCTGTCGCCGCGTGCGCGCTGCCGCGCGAGGCCGGCAAAGAATTCGGTGGAGAAGAAGTGGCAGTGCGCGTCGTTACGCATAGTGTTGTGTACGGTTCCACCAGACCGCCGTGAGCACGAGTGCGGTGAAGACCAATCCAATCGAAAGACCGATCCACAGACCCAGCACGCCCCACGCATACCAGAAGCACAGGGCGTAGCCGACCGGCAAACCGAAGAGCCAATGGCCGATCACGTTGATGATCATCGGCATGCGCGTCTCGCCGATGCCGCGCAGCACGCCGGTCACGACGGCCTGCGTGCCGTCGAAGAGCTGAAACGCCGCGGCGATCGCCAGCAGGCGCACACCGATGTCGATGACGCGTTGATCGGTGGTGAACGCGGAGATGAGCGCCACCGGCCAGAGGAACAACACCACACCGATGATGGCCATGATCGCCGCCCCGGTGGCGAGTGCCGTCCAGCCAGCCAATACGGCGCGCTGTTCGTCGCGGGCGCCAATCGCGTTGCCAACGCGTACTGCGCCGGCCGACGACAGCCCGAGCGGCACCATGAACGCCAGCGCCGCGATGTTGAGCGCGATCTGGTGCGACCCCGACGAGACCGGATCGAGCTTGCCGGCCAGCGCCGTCGCGGCAGCGAACACGCCCACCTCCAGCGTCACTTGCGACGCGGCTGGAAAGCCTAGGGCGACGAGCCGCTTGATGCGGGCGATGTCCAGAGTCCACGGGACGTCGGGTTGTCGATCGAGCCGTCGCCGGTGCTCGAGGGTAATCGCGACCAGCAGGAAGCCCGCCATCCACGTTCGAGCGATCGTGGTCGCCCACGCCGACCCTTCGACGCCGAGGGCCGGCGCGCCGAGGTGTCCGTAGATCAGAATCCAGTTGCCCAGCGCGTTGATCAGGTTGGCAGTCACCAGGGCGAACATCACCGGTCGAACCAGGTGCATGCCCTGCAGGTAGCGGCGGAACGCGGCGTAGAACAGTAGCGGTACCGCGCTCCACGAGAGACCACGCAGATACGGTCCGACGAGGACACGAATCTCGGGGTGAAGTCCCCACGCCTCCAGTGACTCGTAAAGAAGCCATGTCAGTGCGACGATTGGCAAACCCACCATCGCCGCCAGCCACACGCCGCTGTGCAGCCAGCGACGGCATTCGGCTTCGTCACCGGCGCCGTGCGTCTGCGAAACGTAGGCGTCGAGACCCAGCATCAGTCCCATGCCGAAGATCGCGACCGCGGTGAACACACCGCTGCCGAGTCCGGCTGCGCCGATCGCCGCCGGGCCAAGCGGGCCGACCATCATCGTGTCCACGATGCCCATGACCATCCAGCCGATCTCGGCGACGACGACGGGGACGGCAAGTTTCAGAAGTGCGGGGAGTTCTCTGTGCACGGGTAATTCAAAATGCAAGATGCAAAATGCGAATTGGAAGGCAAAATGGACGCTCCGGATTTTTGCATGTTGCATTGTGAATTTTGCATTACATGATTGCCAATCCCTACGGCAAGTACGTGGAAGGTCTCGACGTCCTGGCGTGTCTCGAGGACACACCGGCGCGGATCGAATCACTGGTTCGCGGCTGGCCGCGCGCAAACGACGAACACTCGCACGCGCCAGGCAAGTGGACCGCGCGGCAGGTGCTGACCCATCTTGCGCACATCGAGATGGTCTTCGCCAACCGTCTCCGGTTTGCGCTCGCCCAGGACAACTATCTCGTCCAGCCGTTCGAGCAGGATGACTGGATGAACAACGAGTCCAGTCAGTCGGCATTGACCGCGCTTGAGACGTACGTCTGGCTGCGGCGCATGAACCTGGCGCTCTGCCGATCGCTGACGCCGGCGCAACGGAAGAAGACCTTCACGCATCCAGAGTACGGCGAGCTCGACGTGAACTGGATGATGGCGTGGGCGGCCGGGCACGAGCGCAATCATCTGCCGCAGATTGACGCGGTCGCCAAGGCATGAACACAGTGCTGGCGATCTATCTCGCGGGTGTGGCAATCGGTCTGTGGCGCACCGATGCGCCGCTCGTGACGCGCCTGCTGCTCGCGGTCCTGTGGCCGATTGGGCCGCTGGCGTTCGTCATGGTCGTGGCGATTCTGGTCGCCGCCGCGCCGATCGGGCTCATTGGGCTCAAGCCGCGATAGATCGTGGCTGATTTTGCTGATCTTTGATTGCTGATTATTGTTGATCGGTGACAGGTGATCCTTGATTAGCGTGCGGCTCGAACAACTGGGTGACGAACCAGGTGTTCGCGACACGAATGAACTCGCGTTTGGTGAGCCGGTTGAGGCGCGTCTCGTTGATGCGCTGCGAAGCGCCGCCGATTACCTGTCGCTTGTGGCCACACTCGACGGTCGCGTCGTTGGCCACATTCTGTTCACACCGGTCACGCTCGAACCGCCAATCACTCGGCGCATGGCCGGCCTGGCGCCGATGGCGGTGCGCCCCGAGCATCAGCGTTCAGGCATCGGAGGCCAGTTGATTCGCGCCGGTCTCGAGGAGTGTCGCCGAAATGGGTATGTGGCAGTTGTCGTACTCGGACATCCCGAGTACTACCCGCGATTCGGCTTCGTGCGCGCGGAAACCTTCGGGTTGAGGTGCGAGTTTCCGTCGCCGCCAGAGGCTTTCATGGCGATCGAGCTCGAGCCGGGCGCGCTCAGCGGCGTCCAAGGATTGGTGCGCTACCTGCCGCAGTTCGCCGAAGCATCCTGACCACCCCCGCTAACCACCACCACTAACCACCCACCACTGACCACCAACCGCGTTCAGGGCACAATCCGGCTGGTCAGCGCATCGCCTCCCATTGATTCAGGCGAGATGTTGTTCTCCTGGCACACGTACTCGAAAAGCGCCAGTCCCTTCGACCAGCCGAGCGTGTAGCCGCTCGTCCATGGCGCCATGTAGGCGCCGGGATCGTCGATCGTGACGTCGTAATTGAGGGTTTCGAAATTGGTGCGCGTCAGCTGCTCGACGAGGTGTAGCTGCGATGTGTGCGGCAGGCCGTCGCGGTTCATCCAGGCGTCTTCGTTGAAGCCTACCGAGTCGATCACCAGCGTATCGCCATCCCAGCGGCCGACCGAATGTCCGAGATAGCTGGGTAGAAGGCCCTTCGGATGGCTACGGCCGTCCATGTAGATCGTCCGGTAGCTCATCGCGTTCGAGATGTTGAAGATGTACACGCGCTGGAGTTCGGGGAACTCCACGATCTCCAGTCCATACGGCGACATGAATTGACGCGGGCCGCCGGCGGGCTTGCAGCGTGTGTAGGGTTCACTGGCGAGGGAAAGACTGTGACGGTAGTTGGTCAGCTCACGCGCCCACGGCTGCAGTGGCACCTGGTCGATGTGCACGCGCGCGTTCCTGGTCGCGTCCGCCTGATACGACTTGGGGTTGATCACCAGGTGCTCATTGCGGCGTTCCCACACGCCGGTTTCGCCGAGCGGCGCGCCGAGGTTGATGCGGCCATCCGGCCAGCGAGGCGCCGGCGCGGGCGCGGGTCGCGGTGCTCCGCCACCACGTTGCGCGAACACAGTTGTCGAGAAGAGTATTGCCAGGATCGCCAGCGCGATGGGCCGTCGCATAGGTGCCGCGTTTATAGCACGAGGTCCGGCTAAAGCCGGACGCTACATCTACTCGTTGGCTTCGGTGTAGTTCTTGAGCAGGAACTGCTGCACGTTGAAATGCTCCGGCAAGTCGGCCGGCCGCTCGTACTTGCCGCTGGAATCGAGGACCATCGCCCGATCGGTGTCGCGCAGATACGCGCCGAGGACGACGTCGCGCAAATGTTCGAGGATCTCGGGATCGCGAATCGGCGCGAGAGTCTCGACGCGGCGTTCGAGGTTGCGCTCCATCAGGTCCGCACTGCCAATGAACATCTCTTCCTGCCCGCCGTTCTGGAACCAGTAAATGCGGGAGTGCTCCAGGAAGCGGCCAACGATCGAGCGGACGCGGATGTTGTCGCTGATGCCGGGGATCCCCGGGCGCAGGCAGCAGATACCTCGCACGATCAGGTCAATCGGTACGCCAGCTTGCGACGCGCGATAGAGCGAGCGAATCATCTGATCGTCGGTGAGCGAGTTCACCTTGATGACGATGCGCGCCGGCCGTGCATTGCGGGCGTGCTCGGCCTCGCGGTCGATGATTTCCGTAAGCCGGTTGCGCAGTTGCACCGGCGCCACGGCCAGCGCCTTGAACTCGCGCTGGTTCGAGTAGCCAGTCAGATAGTTGAAGATGTCCGAGACGTCCGCGACGATTTCCGGGTCCGCGGTGAAGAGGCCGAGGTCGGTGTAGATCTTGGCCGTCTCCGGGTTGTAGTTGCCCGTGCCGGTGTGCACATAGCGCTGCACGCCGTCGGCTTCCTGCCGGACGACCAGACACAGCTTGGCATGCGTCTTCAGTTCGGCAAAGCCGTAGACGACGTGGATGCCGTGCGTTTCGAGCCGTCGCGCCCAGAGAATGTTATTGCGCTCGTCGAAGCGTGCCTTGAGCTCGACGAGCACGGCCACCTGCTTGCCGGCCTCGGCCGCGGCAATGAGCAGCGGAATCAGCGGCGAGTTTGGGCCAATACGGTACAGCGTCATCTTGATCGCGATGACGTGCGGATCCTCGACGGCGGCGCGCAGGAACGTTTCCACCGACCCGAACGACTCGAATGGATGGTGGACGAGCACGTCCTGGTAGCGAACCCAGTCGAAGATCGATTCCGGGTCCTCATCGTTGCGCCACAGCGTCCGGGGCTGGAAGGGGGCGTCCTTGAGCTCGGGGCGGTGAATCCGCGTGAGCTGAGACCAGTCGCCAAAGCCCAGACGATCCGTCGTCCGCAGCACCACATCGTCGGTGACTTCGAAATTCTCGACCAGGATGTTGAGGACGCGCGTCGGCACGTCGGCTTCGACGTGCAGTAACGCGATCGCACCGCGCCGCAACTCTTTGAGGCTGCGATCGACGCTTTCGAGCAGATCGTCCGCTTCGTCCTCTTCGATCTCGAGATCGGCGTCGCGAATGATGCGGAACAGATGCGCGCCCTTCACCTGCGTACCCGGGAAAAGCTCGTGGATGTTCGCGCGGATCACGTCTTCGAGAAACACGAAATTCAACGAACCCGGCGCAGACAGCGGTTCGGGCAGAGCGATGAACCGCGGCAGGGTGTCGGGCACTTTCACGCGTGCGAACTTCGTGCGCCCGCCGTGACGAACGACGACCGCAAAGTTCTTGCTGAGGTTCGAGATGAACGGGAACGGGTGGCCCGGGTCGAACGCGAGCGGCGTAAGCACCGGGCAGATTTCGCGCGAGAAGTAGCCGGTGAGATGCTCGCGCATCTCGGGCGTCCACTCGTCACGTTCGATCAGCGAGATCTTTTCGGCGGCGAGCAGCTGCCGCAGCTCGTTCCACACCGTGGCCTGATCCTGCAGCATCTGCCGCGCGCGCTGCCGCATTGCCTCGAGCTGCTGCTCGGTGTTGTACCCATCGGGCGCGACGTCTTCGATCTCTTCGCGGATCTTCTTCAGCGTCGTCGAGACGCGAATCATGAAGAACTCGTCGAGATTGGTGCCCGTGATTGCGAAGAATTTGACCCGCTCGAGAAGTGGATGCGACTGGTCGCGGGCTTGTCCCAGGACCCGTTCGTTGAACTCCAGCCAACTGAGCTCCCGGTTGATGTAGAGCGCCGGGTTCTTCAGATCGGTCGACTCGACCTCGCGCGGGGCTGCCACGCGCAGAGCAACTGGCACCGGCGACCGCCGCCGTGGCGAGCGACGATCAGTCTGCTGCCGAGGTTCGACGACAGTTCGGGGGGAACTCATGGGTTTGGGTCCAGCGAAGTGGGATCTCGATCATATCAAAAGGCTGTAACACGCTAAGATCGGCCTAAATGCACGTAATTCGTAGTGCAACGCTCAGGCCAGGCGCGACTATAAACGCTGTCTTCGACGGGCATTCGGCAGAAACCGTTGGAGAACAGAAACGGCTGATCCTTGGCAAGGCGCTGATCTTCTGGGATCCGACCCTTGCCGGTACTAAGTACGGCAAGAAGCGGGACGCCATCGACACCGACCAAATCACGCCGGCCGCCGACTGCGTGTCCGAGACGCTTGAAACCCTCGATGAACGATGGAAGGTTGGCGCCTTCCGCTATTTGATGCCCGATTTCCGTGCCCGCGTTCATCGCGGCGAGACGTTCATCGTCGCCGGCGACCGGTTCGCTATCGGGTCGTCCCGCGAAATGAGTCCGGCTGGCTTGAAGGCAGTCGCCGAAGAAGCCGGCCTCGAGATGGTGATCATCTGCGGCGAGAACATGGGCGACATCTTCCGCCGCAATGCGCTGAATCTCGGGCTGCACGTCGTGCAGAGCCCCGAGGCGGTTGCCGACGCCCGCGATGGCGACGAGTTCTCGTTCGATCCGGACTCGCGACAGCTCACGAACATCACGCAGGGCAAGGTCTACGATCCCAAACCGCTCACGCCCAAGGAAGACGAACTTCGCAGGACCGGTGGCATTGTCGCGGCGGGGCGCCGCGAGTTCCGTGCCTCGATCGAGCGCAACCCGCTCATCCTGTTTCCCGACGACTCGATCGCTCGCGAGCTGACTACCACCGAACAGATCATCTGGGCGCATCGCGTCGATAAGGAGCAGCGCTCGCTCAAGCCGGGCGACACGCTTCGCGTGTATGCCGATCTGCTCCCTGCCTCGGACGGCACCGCGCCGTTTGCCATCCACACGTTCAACCAGATCACGCGCGGCTTGATCTATCCGCGTCAGGCGGCGATCGCCAACGATCACTTCGTCTTCACCGGCCGCGAAGACGACGACAAGCAGACGGGAATCGGACGAGCGTTCGCCCGTGAGCAGGGGCTGAAGCCCCCGTACTACGCAACTCCAGGCGACGGCATCTTTCACTTCTACTTCCCCGAACAAGGTCTCGTGCTGCCCGGACAATTCATTCCCGGTGCCGATTCGCACAGCCGCGCCTATGGCGCCTACGGCGCGGTCGGCATGGGTGTGGGTTCGACGACGCTCGGTTTCGGGTGGGCGACGGGTTACATCTACTTCACGCTGGTGCGGGCACGGCGTGTCGTGTTCAGCGGTGGGCTCGAACCATGGGTGAGCGGGAAGGACATCGTGCTCGAGCTGCTCCGCCGCTGGGGCGCGAAGCAATCGCAGGGCATGTCGGTCGAATTCGTCGATCACGATCGACAGCTGCCGATTGCGTATCGCAACACGATCGCCAACATGATGGCGGAAGCCGAAGCGCTCAACGGCATCTTCGCCGCCGACGAGATCACGCGCGCGTGGTACGAGTCGAAGGGGCTGGGCGACTTGCCGTATCCGTCAGTCGCTCCCGGCGCGAATGCGCGGTACGAGATCGACGAAGAGATGCCGCTTGGCGATGTGGCGCCGATGATCGCCAAGCCGTTCAGCCCGGGTAACGCGTTTCCCGCAGATGAGGTCGCACGCGAGCGCATTCAATTCGACAAAGCGCTGATCGGCTCGTGCACGAACGGCAGCTATGATGACCTGCTGCAGGCGGCGCTGGTGCTGTTTCACGCGCGCGGAATCGGATTGACGCAAGCAGCGCGGCCGCTCGTCGTGTTTCCTGGATCCGGCGGTGTAGCACTCCAGATCGAGCGTCCGGATCAGCGCCTGGGCGGCGAATCGATCGCTGAGGTCTTCCGCTCGGTGGGCGGCGAGATCCGGCAATCATGGTGCGGGCCCTGCTTTGGTCAGGGCCCCGACGCGCTCCAGTCCGGCCAACGCGCGATCACGTCGTTCAACCGCAACTGGCAAAACCGCATGGGCGTGGGCGGCGAAGGTTTTCTCGCCAGTCCCGCGATCGTCGCGGCGTCAGCGCTGGCGGGCTACATGGCGCCGCCAGGTGAGCTCGGTTTGAAGTGGGATCCCGAGCTGTACGGGGTGTAATGCAAAATTCATAGTGCCAAGATTGTGAGCGCGATTGCATCGTGCATCTTGAATTACCGCACTACCGTAGGCGCCTCCACCAACCCCTTCACCTTCACGCTGCTCGGCGCAAAGCGGCCGTTCACGGCGAGTCCGCCGGGCAGCGGCGCGTAGAGCTCGATGGCAATCTGCGAGACGGGCAGCTGCACGGTTGATACCTGTGGCTGCTTGCTCAACGTGATCGACGCGATCGCGAGAATCGGATTGCCGTCATCGGGAACATCGGCCATGGGCGTGCGCCCTGGGATGCCGCTCGAGGCAAGCGTCTTCATCAGGTTCTGGTGACCTTCGCTGTAGTACCAGTTCAGCGCCGCCTTCTTGTTCTCGAACCACGCGAAGATCACCTGTTTGCCGCTCATCGTCTGCGCGGCGTCAACACCCAGCACGCCGGGCGTTGCCTTGAGCATGCCGATCAGATCGGGGAATCCTGCTGGTGGTCCTTGCGCCGCCTGGGCCACCAGCACGAGAGCGCCAGGGCTGAACACGACCAATGCCAGCGTGAGTACCATCACCGCTTCACGTGCAATCCGAAACGTTCTCATCATTACGACCTCCATCTCTCTAGGCTCCGGGCTTTCCCAAAGCCCTAGGCGCTCTCAGTCTGGCCGGTTCGTTGGTGCGGCACATGTGCCGGACGTCAGGCAGGCAGTCCATGACTTCTGGCACACCTCGCCTGCGACTGCGGCCAATACAATGACCCGCGTGAACGCTGAGCGCTGGCTGACGGCCGCCGGATTCGCTACGTGGCTCCTGTCGGGACTGCCGATGCTGCTCAAAATGGTCAACGGGCGGATGAGCGCCGGCGTCGTACTCGTCTGGGCGATCGCATTTCCAGTTTTTGGCGTCGCCTTCGGGCTGGCGTGTTTGGGACGGCCGGAGATCTGGCAGCGCCAGTGGGTGCGTCGCGTGTTGATCGTGCTGCAATCCGCTGCGGCGATCGCGATGACCTCGTCCGCGCAAGATGTGTTCCCGGCCGGCACTCTCGTCGTCGTCGCCGGCCAGCTCAACGAGTTCTCGCCTCGTATGGCGCTGACCTGGATCAGCGTTCACACGGTGGTGATTGCACGCCTGGGATTGATATACGCGAGTCCGATCGTCGGATTGGCGATTGCCGCGTCGTTCGGTGGATTCCAGCTGTTCGCTGTCGCCATGGCGATGCTCGCATCGCGCGAACGGACGGCGCGTGAGCAGCTCTCCCGCGCGCACACCGAACTGCTGTCCGCGCGAGCGCTGCTGGCTGAGAGCAGCCGCAACGAGGAACGGCTTCGCATCTCGCG
>DAINQP010000142.1:0-16196 GCA_036742665.1 Vicinamibacterales bacterium
CACCAACCTGCTCGAGAACGCGGCCGACGCCGCCGGGCAGAACGGATCGATCCTGACCGTCACCAGCGTGCGCGGCGATCAGGCAATCGTCGAAGTCCATGACTCCGGCGCAGGCATCAACGAGGAGACCTCGCGTACGCTCTTCGAGCCAGCTATCACGTTCAAGAAGCACGGCATGGGACTTGGCCTCTTGATCGCGAGGAAGAATGCTTTGGTGCTCGGCGGGGATATCACGCTCGTTAGGGGCGAACTGGGCGGCGCCGGATTCAGAGTGACGCTGCCCGCCGCGCAGGACTCTCCAGGCAGTCGTGGTGTTCCGCCTTCGCATAACGCTACGGCCGACAAGCCGGATAGCGGCTTCGAGAGCCCCGGGCGCCGAAGCGCGGAGCGCGAAGGCGACGCCCACGCATGAAGCGTAAACATCGCATCGTCATCCTCGACGACGAGCCCAACATCGGGTCATCGCTACGGCTGATTCTCGAGGGCGAGGGCTACGGGGTGACGGTCTGCAGCTCGATCGCCGAGTTCCAGCCGCATCGCGCCCCTGGCCGTGCCGATCTGTACCTGCTCGATGTCCGTCTTGCCGACGGCAACGGCATCGACGTTTTGCGCGCGCTGAAGCAGAGCGAGGATCCAACACCGGTTGTGATGATCTCGGGACACGCGACAATCCGCGACGCGGTCGACGCCACGCGCAGCGGCGCATTCGATTTTCTCGAGAAGCCGCTCGCCCGCGATCGGGTGCTGTTGGTCGTCAAGAACGCGCTCGAACGGTCGGATCTGCAGCGTGAGAACCAGCGCTTTCGCGAGATCGTCGGCGAGGCTCCGAAGATGATCGGGCGGAGCGAGGCGTTCCGTCATGTCCTCACCCAGGCCACGCTGGTGGCGAAGTCTGACGCCGGCGTTCTGCTGACCGGCGAATCGGGAACTGGCAAGGAATTGCTGGCCGCGCACATCCACCGCGAGAGCCCGTTCGCCACGCGGCCATTCGTCAAGGTCAACTGCGCAGCGATTCCCACCGAGTTGATCGAGAGCGAGCTCTTCGGCCATGAGCGCGGCGCGTTCACCGGCGCCACGGGCATGCGTCGCGGCAAGTTCGAGCTCGCCGACGGCGGCACGATCTTCCTCGACGAAGTGGGCGACCTGCACGAGGCCTCACAGGCCAAGCTCCTGCGGGTGCTGCAGGACGGTGAGGTCCAGCGGATCGGCAGCGAGCAATCGATCCGCGTAGCCGTTCGAGTGATCTCGGCGACGAACCGCATCCTCGAAGATCGGATTGCTGACGGCAAGTTTCGCGAGGATCTGTACTACCGCCTGAGCGTCGTACCGATTCGCGTGCCGGCGCTGCGCGAGCGCCTGCAGGACGTGCGCGAGCTCGCCGCGTACTTTCTACGCGAGTTCTGCACACGCAATAACTTCAGGCGAAAGGCGATGGAGGAGGACGTGCTGCAGCTCCTCGAGCGGTATCTCTGGCCCGGCAACATCCGCGAGCTGCGCAACACGGTCGAGCGGATGGCGATTCTCAGTCCCGACGATCGCATCACCACGGACGCGGTGCCGCTCGAGATCCGCACGCCTCCGCCGGCTCGAGCCTCAGGCCTGCACCAGGTGCGCGACTCCGCCGAGCGCGATCGGATTCGTCAGGCGCTGGAGCAGACCGACTGGAACGTCGCCGGCGCCGCACGTGTGTTGGGCATCGAGCGGACCAACCTGCATAAGCGTATGAAGGCGCTCGGCCTGAACCGCGAATAACGATCGCTCGCCTGCCGGCAGGTGTGTTGGCATTGCTCCGTGGCGAATCCGGGTTACGGCGTCCGGACACGCGCTGCGACGCCGTCGTCGACCGCTGGACGCTCGGGTCGCGCCGATTGCCGGGAAGAGCGCTCAACCTCGCTGATCCTCACCGGCTTCTCACGCGGTCAGGCGATCCGTGTCGGCCTGACCTCCACACGGATTCTCCACGCAGCAACGCCAACACACTTGCCTAGACGGACCATCAAGCCCCGAATGGCGCGATACCGACCAGCAACACCAGCCGCTCGGTGCCGGTGTTCGTGACCCCATGGGTCACGCCCGCTGGCGCCCATACCACCATGCCCTGCCCGGCACGCCTCATCTCGTCGCCGACGAGGAACTCACCGGCACCTTCGGCGACGAAATAGAACTTGTCCTGATCGGCGTGCGTGTGGGCGTGCTGCGACTGCCCCGGCTCGAGGCAGTTCAGGCCCAGCATCAGGCGGCCGCTCTGAAAGAGCGTCGCCTTGAATTGCTTGTCGGGATTTGATCCCACACGCTCGCCGTAGTGCACGAAGTTCGACATGACGACCAGGCAGGTCTCTAAAGACCCGCCTCTACACGATTGACCCGGATGGCGTAATCGAGCCAGCAGCCCACCGGCTCGTCTGCTCCGTCCAGCCCGAAGATGATTGGCAGGTTCTGCGGCGGGGTTGGTGGGGCGAACTTGGGATCGAGAATTCGTGCGATCTGATCGCGCACGTCCTGCAGGTGCAAGCGCGTCGTGCGGTCGGCGGCTTTGGCAATCGCGGCGCGAACCGACGTGTCGAGTGTTCGCAGCTCGCCGCGCGCCAGCGGCCGCGACTCGGCGCTGACACGGCCATTGACCTTGTCACTCATCGCGTCGAGATACGCACGCTGCAGGTTGCGGCGATAGGGATCGATCTGCACCGAGGCCGCGTCCACTTCTCGCCATACCGCACGACGCAAGTCGGCAAAAAACTCCGTCGGCTGATACGCCGAGCCACCATCGACGGCTTGCTGCTCGACCAGTCGGTTGATCCGCGATTCGGCGAGCAACGTCGCCAGTACGCGCTGCTGGCTCGTCCGGATCCGCTCGAGCGTGCCGACGGGTTCGATCCGTCGGACAACGTCCGGCTTGATCACGAAGCTCGGCGTCGTGAACGCGTTCTCGCTCAGGAACTGCATCGCTTCCCGCTGCCGTTCGCGCGGGAGTGATACGAAGCGCGGCCCGTCCTGACTCGACATCTTTTGCCGCGACTGCACCCCGCCAACGATGGCGGCGACATGATTCATCTCGAGCACCCACTGGCCAAGGAGCCGGCCATACACTTCTTCGAGATCGTCGTAGGGCTCCCCGGGCCGCTTCGTTGCCGCCAGCAACATGCCGGAGACACGCTCCAGATTCTTCAGCCCCATGCGCGTCGAGCGAACCGCATCAGCATCGCCGACCGCTTCGGTCAGCTCCCCGGGATCGGCGCCGAGTGAATCCTGCGTGGTGAACCGTAGCCACGGCGTGGCGTCCTGCGCGCGCGCCCATTCATCGAGCGTCGGCTTCTCTTCGTCCGGCGTCTTCGCGTCCGGAATCGGCTTGTATCCCCACATCGTTGCCCACTTATCGTAGGGGCCGATCTTCGGGACGAGATCGACGGCGTCGATGTGGTCTTCCGGCTGCGCCACGTAATTGAACCGCGAGTAGTCCATCAACGTCGGCGTGTGGCCCATTTTCTTGACCCACTCGCGGTCGCGAACTTTCTCGGCCGGATAGAGCGAGCTCGCCTTCATGTTGTGCTGGAAGCCAAGCGAGTGGCCCACTTCATGCGCGGCCACGTACTCGAGCAGCCTGCCCATGAGATCGTCGGGCAGCGGCAGCTTCGACGCGCGTGGGTCGAGCGGACCGACTTGCACGAAGTACCAGTCGCGTGCGAGGTTCATCACGTTGTGATGGAACTGGATGTCGGCCTCGAGAATCTCGCCGGTGCGCGGATCGGAAATGTGTGGCCCTGAGGCATTCTCCACAGTCGAAGGCAGCCAGCGGATCACCGAATAACGGGCATCCTCCGGGCTCCAGTCGGGGTCCTGTTCCTTGCTCGGCGCGTCCCTGGCCAGAATCGCGTTCTTGAAACCAGCCTCTTCGAACGCAGGCTGCCAGCTCTCGATGCCCTTCTTGATGAACGGCACCCACTTCGTCGGCGTTGCGGGATCGAGGTAGAACACGATCGGCTTGATCGGCTCCGACAACACGGCGTTCGGATCTTTCTTTTCGAGCCGCCATCGCGAGATGTAGCGACGGCGTTGCGCGCGATGCTCGTCGCGGCCGTAGTCGAACTGCTGGACGATGAAGTAGCCGACGCGCTCGTCGAACACGCGCGGCATCATCGGCTGGTCAGGCAGTTTCACCATGCTGTAGTGCATCACGACGCTGGCGCTGCCGGGCCGTGCCTGGTTGGCGAGCGCCTGCGGGGTGATGATGGGACCCTGCAGCTCGACGCCCGTCGAGTAGGTGTGCGTCGCTTCGACTTCGATATTGTCCGGGAACGACACGGCACGCTCGACAAACGAACGCGACCCGTCGAAGGTGCGCGACCGCACGCGGGCACGACCGCTGAACTCCGGCACTTCCGTCGTGAACGCACGCGTGACGTCGATCACTGGCGCATCGTTCTTGCCGAGTGCCTCGATATTGAAGGCCATCAGAATCGTGTCGTTGTTGGCCGCCTCGACCGCCTGTGCAATCGGCTGTTGACGGTCCGCGACGATGTCGTACGAGATGCTGCGCAGCAGAACGCGATTGCCGCGACGCTCCCATCTCACGACCCGGCTGCCAATCGCCTGCCCGCCCTGCCCTGCGCCGACCGTCGTCCGCGCGATTTGACTGACCCAGAGGAACTCCTGGCCCAGCTGCGCGGTCGGGATCTCGTAATAGAGACGATCGCCGATGCGGTGCACCGTGAAGAGTCCTTCGTCCGACTTGGCTTCTTTGGTGATGACCCTGTCGTACGGCCTGATTACCGGCGGCGCACCCAATCCGCCGATCGGCGGCGTCGCGGGCGTCTGCGGCGTGGCCGGGGTCTGTTCCGGCTGCGGTGCCGGCGGCGTCGGCGCAGGCTCTTGCGCCAACGCGGCGATCGCGGTGAGCGCGACGACGAACGTGTAGAGAGCGCAAACCACGCCGGAGAGACGAGGACGGAACACGCGCGCCATGTGACGGCCCTTTCAGATAAGAGAGGGAATTATGGCACGGCGTTCGATCCCTACTCCACCCGCCGAAGAATGAAGCATTTCAGATAGTGCGTCTCGGGGACGCCGACGAGCACGGGGTGGTCGCGGCCCTGCATACGTTTTTCAACGATTGTCACCGGCGTTCGGCTGTCGATCGACGCCTCGTGCAGCACCGCGCCGAACGTGTCCTCGTTGACGTTGTAGGAACAGCTGCAGGTGATGAGCGTGCCACCCGGCGCAAGAAGACGCATCGCGCGGAGGTTGATCTCCTTGTAGCCAGCGAGCGCGTTCGGCACCGACGCCTTGTTCTTGGCGAAGGCGGGCGGGTCGAGCACGATCGTTTCGTAGCGCGCGCCAACTCTCTCCAGCCGCCGCAGCGCGTCGAAAACGTTCTCCTCGCGCGCCTTCACGTGCGGCACGCCGTTGCGTGCGGCGTTCACCTGAATGCGCTGCACGGCGTCGGCAGAGATGTCGATCGCCTCGATCTCCGTGCACTGCTTCGCCAGGCGCAGCGCGAACCCGCCGTGGTAGCTGAACGCGTCGAGCAGTCGGCCTCGCGCGTAGCGCATCGCCGCCTCACGGTTCTCGCGCTGATCGAGGAACAGACCGGTCTTCTGGCCGCGGCGCAGATCGACCTGATACTCGATCGGTCCTTCGCGCACGGTTACCGTATCGGGGATCGCGCCCGCCAGATCCTGGATCGTCTGCTCGAGTCCTTCTAGCGCACGCACCTTTGGATCGTTGCGCGCCAGAACGCCCACCGGCGCGAGCAGTTCCTCGAGCACCATGGTAATCATCGGAAGCAGCCGATCCATGCCCTGCGAGAGCGCCTGCACCACGAGATAGTCGGCATAGCGATCGATGACGAGCGATGGCAGCAGATCGGCTTCGCCGTGCACGAGCCGATACGCCGTCGCATCGAGCTGCAGCGATTGTCTGAACTCAATCGCCCGCTGGAGCCGCGAACGCAGCAGCGCCGCATCGGCCGGCTCGTTGCCGAGCGTCAGCATGCGAATCGGAATCTGCGAGCGATCGCTGAACAGCGCCTGACCGATCGTCCGCTTGCGCGGCCCGATCACCTCGACGATATCGCCGCCGTCGGCATCCACATCGACCACGTCGGCGCGATAGATCCACGGATGTCCGCCGCGGACTCGCTGCTCCCCGCGGGCGTTGATCACCACAGAAGGCACAATGCACAATGCTCAATGCACAATGCCGCAAAAGGCAAGTGCCTCCGTTGATTGCGCATTCGGCCTTGAGCCTTGAGCCTTGAAGGGTAAAATCGCGCTATGTCAGAACCCGCGACTCTGTCCTTCACGCTGCGCTCACTCGCCGATGCTGACCCCGACATTGCGCAGGCCATTCGACACGAGAAAGAGCGGCAGAACGAAGGGCTCGAGTTAATCGCGTCGGAGAACTTCGTGAGCCGCGCGATCCTCGAGGCGGCGGGTTCGGTGCTCACCAATAAGTACGCGGAGGGCTACCCCGGCAAGCGCTATTACGGCGGCTGCGAGTTCGTCGACGTCGCCGAGTCCCTCGCCATCTCGCGCGCCAAGGCGCTCTTCGGCGCTGACCACGCCAACGTGCAGCCGCACTCCGGTGCGCAGGCCAACATGTCGGTGTACTTCACCATCGTGAATCCCGGCGATACCGTGCTCGGCATGAACCTCGCCCACGGCGGTCATCTCACACACGGCCATCCGCTGAACTTCTCGGGCAAGCTCTATACGATCGTTCCCTATGGCGTTCGCAAAGACGACGAGCGGATTGACTACGAGGAACTGGAGCGTCTCGCGCATCAGCACACGCCGAAGATGATCATGGTCGGCGCCAGCGCCTACCCGCGCATCATCGACTTCGCGCGCATTGCCGCCGTCGCCAAGGCCGTCGGCGCGCCGATGGTCGTGGATATGGCCCACATCGCCGGTCTTGTCGCAGTGGGCCTGCATCCGAGTCCGGTACCGCACGCCGACTTCGTCACCTCAACGACGCACAAGACGCTGCGTGGTCCGCGGTCAGGCCTGATTCTCTGTCGCGAGCAATACGCGAAGGACCTCGATCGCGCGGTCTTCCCCGGCGTCCAGGGCGGACCACTCATGCACATCGTTGCCGCCAAGGCCGTGTGCTTCAAGGAAGCGATGGAGCCGGCGTTCAAGGAGTATCAGCGACAGATCGTCGCCAACGCGCAGCGGCTGGCGGGTGCGATCGCGAGTCAGGGCTTCAGAATCGTGAGCGGCGGCACCGACAATCACTTGATGCTCGTCGATGTCTTTTCCAAGGGCGTCACCGGCAAGGCTGCTGAAGCCGCGCTGGGCAAAGCACGCATCACTGTTAACAAGAACGCGATTCCGTTCGATCAGAACCCGCCAATGGTGGCCAGCGGCATTCGCATCGGAACGCCCGCGTTGACGACGCGAGGCATGCGAGAGTCGGAGATGGATGTCGTCGGCGAACTGATCGGGCGCGTGCTCGCTGCACCGGATGATGACCGCGTCGCGGCGACGGTGAAGCAGGAAGTCGATCGGCTCTGCAAGGCGTTCCCGCTGTACTAGGCTTTGGGGTTTGGGCCCTGGGCTACCAGCTACCAGCTAGCGGCTACCAGCTAACGGAAGCACGGCCACCCGGTCTTGGTGTCCGTTCCCGTCGCTCGCTTCGCGGCCATCAGCAGGTGGACCTCGTCGTCTCCACCCAGCGACCACTGCGCAACCTCGGTGAAATGCTCCTTGATGTACGTGTCCAGCTCGGGGAATTCCACCGCCAATTCGTCGTAACTGGGACGACGGTACACCGCGACCGGCACACGCTGGTGCTCGAGCCGCCGCATGACGAGCGTGTGGTCGGCGGGTGTCTTCAGCGCGCCGGGCATGAACCAGATTTGCCCGCCGGCGAACGCACGTTGCGATAGCACCGCAATCTCGGGCAGCCACGCGGCCACGAGCAGACGCTGGTCCGGCGGAACGCATCGCGGAACGTAGTCGAAGAAGGGCCGCATCTCGCCGGCCACCGCTGACGGCACGAGTCGTCCCGCCCACGGCCGATCCATGTCTCGCACGAGCGACACCAATCGCTCCGGAACACGATCGAGTCCGGCCAGCGCATTCGCCCGGTCGAGCTGTTCCTCCACGCTCCCCATCACCGCCGCATACCGCATCGTCATCAGCAGGGCGGCGGTGGCAACTGCGCGCGCCGCGAGGCCTGTCGGCCGCGGGGGCATCCGCCATGCCTGATAGACGAGCCACACCATCAGCAGCGCAGGCGCGACGATCGCGTCTGGCAGGCGCACATCGAGTCGATCACGGATGAGACCGGCGTTCGTGACAATCCCGAGGACGACGATCGGCAGCACGCGGCAGGCAATCATCCACGCGCCTTCACGACGATGGACGAGGGGAGCCACAACCGCCCCGGCAGCCGCGATTGGGGCAATCCATACGGCGGCAAGTAGCCACGCGTCGTACACGGGAAGGCCGACCATCGTTAGACGCTGTCGCGGCACCTCGAGCGCGGCGAAGGCGGCACCGCGCTGTAAGTGCGGGATGATGCCGTCCGCCGTTTGAAGGTAAATGAAATACGGCAGCATGAAGACGAACACCGCGGCGGCCAGGATCGTCACGGACGCGCCACCTCTGTACCGGTCGGAAGGAATTGGTGACAGCGCGACAGCCACAACGGACGCGATACCGATGTAGAGCCCGTGATCGTGCCGCACCAGCGCCGCACACGCAACGAGGGCGGCAAGACCGACAATGCGCGCGACAGACGGGCGCCTGCAGTACCAGAGAAACGCGACCGCTGACGCAGCGTAGAGCACCATCTTCGGGTAGCTGTACGTCCGCGGATAGACCAGTAGTTCGATGAGAGCTGCGGCGACCCCAAGGATGACCGAGCCGGTCAGCACAATGCCGGCGCGAAGGGTCAGAACAGCTCCGATTCCGAAGACCGCCGCCATCAACAGCGCCTCGGTCAACTGACGCTGTCCAAAGAGGGCCTGCGCAGCCGCGGAGGCCGCATACGTCAGTGGCGCCCCGAGATCGACGAAGTCGCGCGACGGCCACTCGCCGTGCAGCATCTGCTGCGCGCCGGCCAGGTGCACGTAGTGATCGTCGGGAAAGCCGGTCAGCGACAGGAACCGAAGCGACGCCACGAGGATGAAGACGATCAGAGCTGCGACGAATTCTTTCAAGGCACAATGCTCAATGCAGAATGCTCAATGCTCAAGGGTTGAAAGACGCCGGGTCTTCGTTGAGCATAAGGCATTACGTATTGGGCGTTGGGCATTCGGCGTTGGGCATTCGGCATTGAGCATTGACCCTTGAGCATTGACACCTTCTTCTCCGACTCTGGTCCGCTGGCGACGACGCTGAATGGCTTCGAGCCTCGCGACGGCCAGCGGCAGATGGCGGCAGCCGTTGCCGGCGTCATTGAACGCGGCGGCACACTGCTGGCCGAAGCCGGCACCGGGACCGGCAAGACGCTCGCGTATCTGATTCCGGCCATTCTCAGCCGTCAGCGCGTGCTGGTGTCCACCGGCACGAAGAACCTGCAGGAACAGATCTTCTTCAAGGATCTGCCGGCACTCACCGACGCCTTACCAGTGCCTTTCACCGCCACGTTGATGAAGGGCCGATCGAATTATCTGTGCCTGCACCGCTTTCAATCCTTCGAGGCCGGAGAGACCAACGACCTGTTCGAGCGTCCGGAGAAAGCGGTCTTTCTGCCGGTGATTCAGGACTGGGCCAAGACGACGAAGACCGGCGATCGCGCCGAACTGCGCGATCTCCCCGAGGATCTGCCGCTCTGGAAGGAGATCTCGGCGGAAGCCGATAGCTGTCTCGGCACCGAGTGCCCGCGCTACGGCGACTGCTTCGTCACGCTGATGCGCCAGCGCGCCGCCGAATCGGACGTCGTCATTGTCAATCACCATTTGCTGTGCGCCGATGCGTCGGTGCGTAAGAGTGCGTACGGCGAGGTGATTCC
Organism: Vicinamibacterales bacterium; assembly: GCA_036742665.1. Lineage (GTDB taxonomy): Bacteria > Acidobacteriota > Vicinamibacteria > Vicinamibacterales > UBA2999 > Gp6-AA40. The sequence continues at coordinate 9,958 of DAINQP010000142.1, forward strand.
CTCGTGCGCGACGCTGGTCGTAGACGAGGCGCATCAGCTCGAGGACGTCGCGACGCAGTACTTCGGCGTGGCGTTCAGCAATTACCGCGTGGACGATCTGCTGCGTGATGCACACCGCCTGCTGGCGACCTCGTCGTTCGAGCCCAATCAGGCAGAGACGCTGACGCGCGCGCTGACCCGCGTGTCGATGCACGCCCATGGGTTCTTCACGGGCTTGTCACTTGGACGGGTGCAGAATCCGGCCGAAGGGCGCGCGCGCTATACGGCTGACGCGTTCGGTGAACATGCGGCCGATGCGGTGGCGCTGATCAGATCGCTCGAAGGTCTCGAGGCGACGTTGGCGCTGATCCAGCAGCCGGCATCCGATCAGCCTGGAGCCGTAGTCGAGGTTGACGAGACGGTCGCCACGCTGCAAAGGCGCGCGGGCGAACTGCGCACAGACCTGCGCTTTTTGATGCGCGCCGACGATCCCGACTACGTCTTTTACGTGGAGACGAGAGGCAAAGGCGGGTTCTCTCTCCGTGCGTCGCCGATCGATGTCTCGCGAATCATTCGTGAATCGCTATTCGATCGCTACCGGAGCATCGCCTTGACGTCGGCCACGCTCGCGGTGGACGGCTCGTTCGCATACGTCAAGGGACGGCTCGGGCTGCGCGACGCCGACGAGATCCGTGTGCCATCCGAATTCGACTTCCGCACGCAGGCGCTGCTCTATCTCCCGCGCCGTATGCCGCCACCGAAGTCGCCATCGTTTGTCGAGGCCGTTGCGCGCGAGACAATCGCGCTGGTCACGCACTCGCAGGGGCGGGCGTTCGTGCTGTTCACCAGCTACCGAGTGCTGCACGCGGTCAGACCGTTCATCGAGATGGCCGTGCCCTATCCTGTACTGGTGCAGGGCACAGCACCGCGCTCCGTGCTGATCGACGAATTTCGCTCCACAGGCAACGCCATCCTGCTGGCGACATCCAGCTTCTGGCAGGGCGTGGATGTCGTCGGCGACGCTCTCAGCTGCGTGGTGATCGACAAGCTGCCGTTCGCCTCACCGGGCGATCCGGTGACCTCCGCGCGGATCGACGCGATCACGGCGCGGGGCGGCGACGCGTTCTCCGATTATCAAGTGCCGCTGGCCATCCTGTCGTTGCAGCAGGGACTAGGCCGGCTCATCCGTCACCGCACCGATCGCGGGGTTCTCGCCGTGCTCGACCCACGGTTGCGCACCATGGGCTATGGACGGCGATTTCTCGCCTCGTTACCCCCGGCGCCGGTGACCTACGACCTCTCAACGGTGGGCCAGTTCTTCAAGTAGACTGTTAGCATACGGACTTGTAGAGCGGAGGCTGACGCCTCCGCGGAATACTTGCGGAGGGTTTCGATGCGGACCTATCTGTTCCGCGGTGTCGTGGCAGTGGCGGTGTTGTGTGCAGTGTCGGTAGCGCCGGCGCTGGCTCAGAGCGTAGTGCGCGGCAAGGTCGTGGACGCGCAAGGCAAGCCGGTGCCGGAGGCCACGGTTCTCTTCGAGGCGGTTGACGCGAACCGCAAGACTCAAACGAAGACCGATAAGAACGGGGACTTCCTGCAGGTCGGTCTGTCGTCGGGCGCCTACAAAGTGACGGCATCAAAGGACAAGGTCGGTACGCAGACGTTGAATGCCAACGTCCGTCAGGGACCGAACAATCCAATGAGCTTCACGCTGAGCGCGTCATCTGGCGTGAGTTCGGCCGACAAGGAAGCTGCGGCGGCGATTCAGGCCAGCGCTGGTGCGGCCATTGAAGCGATGAAGGCCGGTCGTCACGATGAGGCAATCGCCAAATTCCAGGAGGTGATTGCCAAGGTCCCGACCTGCGTGGATTGCTACTACAACATCGGCGTGTCGCAGATGGCGAAGCAGCAGTACACGGAAGCCGAAGGGTCGTTCAAGAAGTCGATCGAGCTGAAGCCCGACAACCCTGATGCGTACACGGCGCTCGCCAATCTGTACAACTCGCAGAAGAAGTTCGATCTGGCCGCTGAGGCCAGCGCCAATGCTGCCAAGTACTCCTCGGCAGGCGCGGGCGGCGGCAACGCGGAAGCGTCGTACAACCAGGGCGTGATTCTGTTCAATGCCGGCAAGTTCGCCGAAGCCAAGGCGCAGTTCGAGGCCGCGACCAAGACCGACCCGAACCACTCGATGGCGCAGTACCAACTCGGCATGACCTCGCTCAACCTGGGACAGATTCCGGACGCTGTCGCGGCGCTCGAGGCGTATCTCAAGGTGGACCCGAACGGCCCGAAGGCGGCGGAAGTGAAGGCGGCGTTGCCGGCTTTGCAGCAGATGCTCAAAAAATAGTGCTCGACACGTTCGGGCCGTTCGAGTCGTTCGGAACGTTCGAGATAGGTTCTCGTTCGAACGTTTCGAACGTTACGAACGACACAAACGATCCGAACGATGTCTATTGCCGATCGGCTGACTGAGATTCGCGAACGCATTGCGTCCGCGGCCCGGTCAGCCGGTCGGGACCCCTCCAGCGTTCGCCTCGTCGCCGTCTCCAAAACATTCGCGATCGAGTCGGTCGCCGACGCCTTTTCGGCCGGACAACGAGATTTCGGCGAAAACCGCGTCCAGGAAGCCCTCCAGAAGATCGAGCTGGCCCTACAGAAGATCGCGCGATCTGCCGACCAATCAATCAGGTGGCATTTGCTTGGCCACCTGCAGACGAACAAGGCCCGAAAGGCGGCCCCGGCGTTCGCGATGATTCAGTCGGTTGACAGCGTCGAGCTCATCCACAAGCTTGACCAGGCAGCCGCCGACACGCCGCACACGCTGGAACTGCTGATTCAGGTGGATCTCGCCCGGGAAGCGACGAAGTTCGGCGTGCCTCCAGGCGAGATGCCGCGGCTCTTCGAAGCCGCGACCGCATGCCGTGCCGCCAAAGTCGTCGGGCTGATGACACTGCCGCCGTTTCCGGACACGCCGGAAGAATCGCGCCCCTGGTTCCGACAGCTCCGTGAGCTGCGCGACCAGTGGCAGGCGGCCGGTGTTCCCGCCTCGATGCTTCGCGAGCTGTCGATGGGGATGAGCGGGGACTTCGAAGTGGCCGTTCAGGAAGGGGCCACGATCGTGCGCGTAGGGACAGCGATTTTTGGGAGCCGACATGTCGAACACTGAGGACCTCACATCGGCCGTCGAGTCACGGCGTCTGCCGTCGCCTGACCGCCACTCTGCCCCGACGCCGCTCGACGTGCGGCAGGCGAAGTTCAACACCGCCATGCGCGGGTACGAGAAGGCCGAGGTCAACGCGTTCCTGCTCGAGACCGCTGACGGCTACGAGCAAGCACTACGCGAGAACGACCGGCTTCGGCAGGAAGTGATTCGACTCGAGGCGTCACTCATTCAATACCGTGAACTCGAGGGTACGTTGAAGAGCGCGCTGATGAGCGCGCACAAGACCTCGGACGACATGAAGAGCAACGCCCAGGCCGAGGCCTCTCGTATCGTCCGCGAGGCCGAAGGGCAGGTGGCGATTCTGATGCAGCGCACACAGTCGCAGCTCGAGGACGTGCAGCGCGAGATCGACGGGATGCGGCTGAAGCGTCGCGAATCAGAGGTGATGCTCGAGTCGATCATCGCCGCGCTACAGAACACGCTCGAGTTCGTCCGCGAGCAGGACATCCGAGAAGGACGATTCCTGCAGCACCTCAGGCCAACTGCGTAACTCAAAACTCAAGACGCAAAACTCAAAGGTGGTAGGGCCGCTCCTTTGGGACCGGCCTTACGCGATGTGAGCGCCCGTCGTCTCCACATACACCGCGTACAGCGACTGGCTCGCGGTCATGAAGAGACGATTGCGGCGCGGCCCTCCGAAGCATACGTTCGCGCACGTCTCAGGCAATCGAATCATCCCGATGCGTTCGCCGGCCGGCGAGATCACTTGCACGCCGGGCCGTGCGCCTGTCCAGATGTTGCCGTCGGCATCGCAGCGAATGCCGTCCGCTGCTGATGGCGCGCCCGTTCCAGGAATATCGAGCTGCACGAGACGCTTGCCGCTGCGCAGCGTCTGGCCGTCGACGTCCCACACCTTGATGTCTCGCGGCATACCGGTGTCGGCGACGTACAGCTTCTTGTAGTCGGGCGAGAAGCACAGGCCGTTCGGCTGACCGACTTCGTCGGTGACTTTGGCGATCTGGCCGCTCTTGCCGTCCACCCGATACACCGCTTCCTTTGACTCCTGCTCCCCTTTGAAGCCCTCATAGTTGCCGCGAATGCCGTAGAAGGGATCGGTGAACCAGATGCCGCCATCCGGCGCGACGACGACGTCATTGGGCGAGTTGAGCTTCTTGCCCTGGAATTTGTCAGCGATCGACGTCACCGTGCCGTCGCGCTCGTAGCGCGCCACTCGTCGTCCGCCGTGCTCACACGAGAGCTGACGGCCCTCGTAGTCGAACGTATTGCCGTTGCTGTAGCCGGACGGATTCCTGAACGTTGTCACACGGCTGTCTTCGTTGATCCACCGCATCTGCACGTTATTCGGGATGTCGCTCCACACCAGGTACTGGCCGTTGCCATTCCACGCCGGTCCCTCGGCCCACAGCGTGCCGATGTGCATGCGCCTGATCACCGTATTGCTGACGATGTAGCGACGGAACGCGGGGGTGAGCGCGATGATGTCCGGATCAGGATACTGGACGGCTTCGAGCCGCGAAAAATCACGAGTGCTCGGAACCGATGAGATCGCAGCCGGAGGCGGACCTTGTGCGAAGACGCGTGTGGCCGCTGCGGCACCCACAGCCGTCGTCAGAAAGGTGCGTCGATCGTGAATGACCATAGCTCCTCGCAAGGCGGGTCGAAGACGCGCCACTACGCCGGCAAACGCGACTCGACAAATGGCGATTCGTTGACCTTGGGTGTCTTCTTCCGTGCCGCGATCTGATACCACTCACGCGCTGACGCCAGGATCACGACGACGACGACGGCCATGAAGAAGAGCGCGAGCGCCGCGTCGAGGCGATCGTTGAAGATCATCCTCGCCGTGTTGGGCGCGTCCGGATTCAGCGACGCGGCGTGCGACAGGAAACCCAGCTTCGGATCCGGCGAGAACACCTTTTGCCAGCCCGCGGTGAGCGTGGCCGCGGCCAGCCAGGCGAGCGGAAGAAGCGGGACCCACGTGTAGCGCAGCTTGCCCATCTTCGCGAGCACAGTCGCTGCCACACAGAGCGCAACCGCCGCAAGCAATTGGTTCGCGATCCCGAAGAGCGGCCACAGCGAGTTGATCCCGCCGAGCGGATCGATCACGCCCTGATAGAGGAAATAGCCCCAACCGAGCACGACGAGCGCCGACGAGATCAGAATGCTCGGATACCACGAGGTCTGACCGAGCGGCTTGTAGACGTGGCCGAGCAGCTCCTGCAGCATGAACCGGCCGACGCGCGTGCCGGCGTCGATGGTCGTCAGAATGAAGACCGCCTCGAACATGATCGCGAAGTGATACCAGATCGCGAGGCCGGCGCCGCTGAACACGTTGTGGAGGATACCGGCCATGCCGACGGCCAGACTGGGCGCGCCGCCGGTGCGTGACAGCAGCGTGACTTCGCCCATCTCCTTCGCAAGGGTATTGAGCTGATCGGGCGAGAGCGGAATGCGAAATATCCTGTAGCCCGGGATTTCGGGAAACCAGTCGGCTGCTTCCGGAGACAGCAGCGTCAAAACCGCCGCCGGCACTTCGCCGCGAATCAGCCGATCGATCGCCTTCAAGCGCTCCTCGTTGAGCCGGACCTCGGCCGCACCGGCTGCGACGATCGCGGCCCGGATCGACTCGCTTGGCGTGGACTGCTGGCCCTCGATCGCAATGTCCTTTCCGGTGAGATCGGACACCGACAATATCTCCGGACGCGCCATCAGTACGGCAACCCGATTGTCCGTGTTGTTTGTCGCCGCGAATACCGTGGGCGCGGTATCGCTCGGGTCGGCAGCTTCGGTTTGAACGGGAGCTTCAACGGGAGCTTCGACATTATTTGCCTCCTGTTGTGCCGCTGGGCCAGCATTCGTCGCCTGCTCGGCGAGCTCCGTCGCGGCCGCGACCTGCTCCTGCACTGTGTTCGCACTGGAAGTGGCAGCCGCGCCGTCGACGGGAGGCGAGGCCGCAATTTCGGCTGGCGCCGGTTCGGAATTGACAGCGGCGTCACCTGCCGGCTGCGGCTTCTCGATCTTTTCGGGACGTAACGGTGCGGCCTGTTTTGCAACGCGGCGCACCGCGGGCTTCGAA
>DAINQP010000143.1:0-16148 GCA_036742665.1 Vicinamibacterales bacterium
AAGGTCAGCGAGGCTTCGTGGAAGTCGAAGCCGAGTTGGTATCTGGTTGCGACCGATGATCGGATGATCCCGCCGCCCGCGCAGCAGTTCATGTCGAAGCGTGCGGGCTCGACGGTTGTTGAATCCAGAGGCAGTCACTCCGTCTACGTTTCGCAGCCGGGAGCCGTGGCCTCGCTCATCGAAACTGCTGCACGGGCGCTACAAGCCTCAAGCGTCGCCGTGAAGTGAAGACGCGGAGAGGTCACGCGGATGATCAGCCATGCCGCGTGACCTCGATCCTCCGGCAGTCGTAATTGCCCACGGTGCTTGGGCCGACGCGACCAGTTGGCGCGAAGTCATTGCGCTATTGCAGACCAAGGGCCTGCGCGTCGTCGCAGTGCAGAATCCGCTGACCGGGCTCGCGGACGACGTCGACGCTGTAGCGCGGGCGCTCAACCATCAGTCACATCCTGTCGTCCTTGTCGGCCACGATTACGGAGGTACGGTCATTACGCAGGCCGGACAGCACCAGAAGGTTGTGGCGCTCGTCTACATCGCAGCGTGCGCGCCGGACATCGGCGAATCCACGGTCGATGCGCAGAGGGACCATCCCCCGCCGGCTGTCACAAACAGATTCACAGTAGACGCCGGCGGGTTTCTCTACCTTGCGCCGGACGCAGTACTCGAGTTTCTGGCGCACGACCTGCCGGCAACGGAGGCCGCGGTCCTCGCCGCTGCGCAACAGCCCATTAGGGCCAGCGCACTCCTCGATCGTGTCACCGAAGCCGCGTGGCATACCAAGTCTTCCTGGTACGGTGTTGCCGACGAAGATCGCATGTTCGCGCCCATCTTGCAGCGGGAGATGGCCAGGAGGATTAATGCAAGCGTCGTCACGCTCCGCGCTGGCCATCTCCCGTTTCTCTCCAGACCCAAGGAGACGGCGGCGGTGATCCAAGCGGCCGTGGACGATATTCGAGGCCAGCGGACAAACTCATAAGGCGATTGCGCCACCATGTGGTCGGGAGTAGGCTACTGGTTCCCGGCGAGGGAGCAGCGTGGTCCGCACGGAGTCCTCATCAATCGTACGGCTGTCAACGCGTGACGTGGCGCCGGTGGACCGTCTCAACTACGCCAGCTGGATCCTCAGTTCGTCCCTCGCACCTTCCGCGTTGTCGACCGCAACGCCGTCGGAATACGAACTGGAAGTGACCGCGCTGGACCTGCCGTCGATCGCCATCGTTCGGCAGAGCGGTTCTCCGCAGCGCTCGATTCGTGCGCGACCAGAGATCCGTCGCACTGCTCAACGCTATTGCTTCCTGGTTCTGGTGCTCAGCGGCTCATGGCACGTGGCAAGTACAACGCGCAGGCGATTCGGTTCCGGCGAGCTAATCTTCTACGATTCGCGTGACCCTCTCGATTGCGACTTGCTGCTCGACTGGAGCGACGTGAACGTACAGCTGTCGGAACAGTTCGTGCGCAAGTGGGTTCCCCGCCCCGCCGTTCTGAGTGAGAGGGACATCTGCCACGACTCGCAGTGGGGACGCGTCCTCGCGAGCTACGTCGCCCAACTGGCGCCTGAGTTCGTCGTGCAAGCCCCGCTGCCCCAGACGGTGCTGGTCGACCAAGTCGGGGCGCTCCTAGCCTTGACCGCGAGTGAACTCAGCGGGAGTCGCGTCGTAACGACGCCGGTCGAGCGCTCTGTGCGTGACCGTGTGCATGACCACATCACGCAGCGCTGCCCTGATACCTCCTTGCACGCGGCTGATGTAGCGAATTCGCTCAGCATGTCCACGCGGACCCTGCATCGAGCGCTAGCGGCGTGTGGCGAGACCTTTGGATCCATGCTGATCCAAGCCCGCGTCGATCTGGCTGTGCGCATGCTTGAATCACCACTCTTCGATCGTGTGACGACAGCGGAGATAGGGCGACGCGCCGGCTTCTCGGACGCGTCCCACTTCGTGAAGGTTCTGCGTCGACACACCGGCCACACGCCGTTGCGTGTGCGCCGTACCAGGCGTGGCTGATTCTTCCAGACGCACACGAACCACAGAATCCTCGAGAACAGGCCCGTTCATGCGGCCTCGCGGATGAGCCAGTTGCGGAAATCGTCGATCCAGCTTCGACCCACCCCCGTCTTTTCGCCAAGAACGTCGCCGTATCGAGCAGGCGCACGCCGGCGAGAACGATGACGAGCGCGGTCGCGGCGAACTGGACCCAGATCATCGGCGGGCGCTCCGCATGCTGCCGCTTCGCGTCGGCAGTTGCCGCTTAGGCGTGTTCGGTGAGCGCCGACAGGTTGCCTCGCACAACATGCTGGTCACAGCAGACGAAACACGATCGCGGCAACAGCGGTCGGCAGGAGCGCTCCTACCAGCAATCCGATCGGCAAGATCGCGCCATCAAAAAAGCGACTCAGCAGCGCCTGGCCGGCCGGGTTCGGCGCATTCGCGATCACCGTCAATCCCCCGCCGACGACTGCCCCTTGAACAACCGCGAGCTTCAGCTCGTCGCCCAGATTCGGCACCAGTGTCGCCAGATAGGTGATGAGCGCATTGTCGTTGACGGCCGTCAGCGCGGTGGCCCCCAGGAACAATGGACTCTCGGGAAGCCGGCTGAGCACCGGCGCAATCCACCACCCCTGCAGACCCCCATGGATCACTAACCCGGCGAGGAAGAAGCCCACGAGGAGCGGCGTCTTCAACTCGATCCGGCTCTGATACGGCGCCGTCGCGCGAGCAAAACCCAGGAAGAACAGAAAGCCGCCCAGGAACAGCGCCGGATAGTGTGCGTTGAAGACGGTCCACACCAAGAACGCGAGGTGTACCGCGACTACCCATGGCGGCACTGGCAGCAGCGTAGCCCCAGCCGCGTCATCGTCGGGTTGCTCGACCTCGGGTACCGGAGCCCGGGCCGCAAGACTTCTCAATTCTTTGCGGAACAGGATGAAGTAGACCCCTGTCGACAGCACGATGGCGGTGACGGCGCGCCAACCGAAATTCGCGACCATGAAGGGGATGTCCCACCCCCATGGGCGCGCCACCATCAGCACCGGCGGGGCCGCGAAGTGCGTCAGCGTCCCACCAATCGAAACGTTGACGAACAGCACCCCCAATGTCGCGTACTTCAGGCGCGTGGAGGGTTGCAGGTCGAAGAACTGCCGCGCGAGCAACAGTGCGCAGATCGTCATCGCCCCCGGTTCGGTAATGAACGAACCCAGCACCGGGCCGATCGTCAGGATTACGGCCCACCATGCGGCAGGTGTCGCGCCACCAGCCGCCGCCACACGCCGCAGGGCCGACTCTGCAAACCCGATGACCGGCCGTGTCGACGCGAGCGCCATGATGACGACGACGAAGAGGGGTTCCGTGTAGTTGACGGTGTCGCTGACGTAGTGCCTGGCCGCCTCCCACCCAACGTAGGCCGCGGTCGCGACGACCAGCACCACCGCCCATAGGCCAAAGACCACTTCGACTTCCCCGAGGAAGTGCAGCGCTTCAGCACGCAGACTCGGCGACGCCGATCTGCCGTGCGCCTGTGCCCCTTCATCGTGGCGGTGCTGCACCCGGTGCGCGAGACGCGCGAAGCGGGCCGCCGCAAACGTGTGGAAAATTGCCAGGACAAACACGCCCGTGGCGATGGCGTTGAACGGCTCGATCTGCACACGCATGGCGAGATCGGCTGCGAGCGTCTGATCGGCGCCGGATGGATAACTCTCCAGCGCCCTCGGAATCGCCGTGATCGCGGTGGTGTCGTCGCTCATCGGGGCACGGACCTGCGGACGCTGACGGACGTGGATCGAGTGATCATGATTGGCCGGAGCCGACATCCCTTCCCCGAGCTACGGCAGCGTGCGTGATGAAGGGCGTGGCGAGGTGCCCGGCAAACCTCATTGCCGACAGGATGAGAGGGAGAGCGAGGTCGGGCGCGACGGGATTCGCGCAACCCTTCGGGACGTGTTCCGGGTGCCTTGCGACGACTACAAGTGGGATTGCCTCGAGACACGTGAAGGGCCAACGCGCGGACGATCCGCAAATCGAGCCTGCCAACTCGCATCCTCCTGGTCTCGCAACGACCACGAGGATGGCGGCCCGACCATCCAGTTGCCTGCAGCGGAGGCCCGCTGCACCCTTCGATCTTTCAGCTGCATTCAGTATACGCGTTGGGGCCGCACACTCGATTCACTTCGCCGCATCTAGCCAGAGACTACCGGCTCACGCTCGACATCAGTTTCCACTCTCAGCAGCGACGCACCACCAGTCGGAGCGAGTGGTAAACGCACCACGAAGGTGCTGCCACCATTTGGAGTGTTCAGCGCCTCGATTTGGCCGCCGTGAGCATCAAGGATCTTCCGTGTGACCGACAACCCAAGCCCGAGCCCGCCGACCGAACCCACGTTCTCACCGCGTACGAATGGCTGAAAGAGGCGTTCCCTGTCGTGCGCCGTCACACCAATGCCATGATCGATGATAGAAACCGTAGCCTGCGAGAGAGTCTGCTGAAGGCACACCTCGATGTCGGTAGACTCGGCCGAGTACTTGACCGCGTTGCTCAGCAAGTTGCGAACTACCTGCTCGATGCGCACAATGTCGCACGTCACGCGCACAGGATCCTCAGGTGCCCTCATGATGAAGCTGCGGGTTCGCATCATCGCCCTGTGCTCGTCCACGACCCGCGTGATAACACTGCGCAAGTCTTGGAGCTTGAGACGCAGCTGGAGACGGCCAGCTTCAATCTGAGCACGGTCGAGCAGATCGCCGACCAGTTGTTCGAGGTAATCGACTTGATGTGCGATTCGCTCGCCGATCCGCATCGCTTCATGTGGCTGGCGCTGAAGCAGCGCGCCCCCGACTCTGAGCGCACTTAACGGATTCCGCAGGTCGTGTGCGATGCCGGCTACCAGCGCGAACTGCCGGTCGTGTTGCTGCTGGAGCGCAAGGGCCATCTCGTTAAAGGAAGCGGCGACCTGGCGAAATTCGGCCGGCCCGGCCTCGGGCGCACGCGCAGAGCGGTCACCAGCTGTGAATCGCCCGATTGCGTCAGCGATACCGACCAGTGGCTGGAGCGTGCGTCGACTGAACCAAGCCAGTAAGGCGACAAACCCCGCCAGCGGCACCAGGATCCCCACGGTGCCGGCGACGTTTGCAACGCGATTCCATGAGCCAGCCAGGGCCGTGGCTCGCCGGGCATCGATATCCTCACGTTCAACAACATTTCGCAACAGTGTCAACCCTTCCTCGATTTGCGCCTCACGGTCGGTTGCGGTGGACGCCTGACCGGCTCGCTCGATCATTCCGGCCAGTCGCCGCATATCGCGGCCGAACTCGTTGTCCGAGCCGTGCTGAAGGCGATTGAGGATGTCGGCCATCGCGTGCGTATCGAGCATCTCGCCGAGGCGATTGCGTTGGAGGGCGTCCGATTCCAATTCCATGAGCACGCGAACGCGTTCGACGGCCGTTCCAAGCCGTGAGCTGAGTTGGTTCAGCGCCGATGCGAGGATGATCAGTGCGACCGCCATCGTCACTGCCAAAGCGCTCATCGTGGTGGTGACAATGGTCACCGTTCTTTGAAGTGTCACGGTGTCTCTTTCGAGCTGCGCGGCGGCTCGGAGTGGGGCGATCAGTATCGGCATTTAGACGTGCTTCCGCTGAAGTCGGTTCGTCGGCAAGCGGCACTGCCGTGGAAGAGCCTTCTTCTCTTTGCGGTGATCAATGGGCCGACCGCAGTGACGAGACGTCGGCCGACGTGCCGTACCGGCTCCTCCTCGGCTGAATACCGTCTTGACCAGATACCGCGGCACTATTTCGCAAACGCGACAACGCGCTGATTGAACAGATGCGGCAACGAGCGACCACTGACGCCACACTCAATGTCTGTCACCGCGCGTTGGCGTGACGAACGATGGCGTCTTGCGAACGTTGGAGACTCTTGGATTGCCTGAGGAGACGGTGTCCTTGCTTCCATATCGTGCCACTTGTGCACGTGGCCTGGATCGACGGCACCGTATCCGCGCGCGCGGCGCACCACATCATCGCGGTCGCCCGCGAGTACGGAATCGACGACAAGTCCGAGGGCGATCGCCTGCTGGCCGAATCGCTCGGAAGCAAGCCATCCGCCGCTCTCTTCCCTGACGCACTCGATGCGATCAGCATGGTGCTTCAACAGCAGACCTCAGTCGACCGACGACGCTATATCCAGATGCTGCTCGAACGCTGCACTACCGTGGCTGCGGCATCTGGCAAGTCAAGTGATTGCGCCCCGAATTATGCTGTGGAACCGCGAGTGTTTAGCGTCGCAGTACGACTAGGATGTCGCACGCTTGTCCAGGCCACCCCGGGGCCCATTCAAATCGAGGACCCGACCCTCGTTGGATCGGATCGTCGAACTGTCCGTGGCTCGCCGACCGGCGCGCCCGTCCCGGTTCGCCGGCCGTTCGAAGGCCCGGCGTCGAACCGGACGTACGCGCCGTCCACCGTTCGAGCCAGGAATTTGGTGCTCACGAGGACGTCGATGAGCGCTGCGCAGGTCGAGCGGTCGAGGGACCAGAGTCGTGCGGCCTGCGCGAGTGTCAGGCGGAGCCCGGGCATCTCGCGATACTCGGCGCGTACGCGCTGCAGTAGATGATCGCTGGCGATTTGTTCGACCGGCATGTTAGAAACGTCTCCTTCTGCAACCTACACCCCACTTCCGCCGGCGCGGAGGCTAGTCAGGAGGCGGCAGCCTCGCGCAGCACAGCGGGGTCTTCGACCACCGGTTTGTGCGGCTGTCCTAGGGGCGGTCGTTGTCGCGTAACGCCGTCGCGGTTCCATTTCGGTTCGCGATTTGCTCGAGTCGTCTCTGGATTTCCGACTGGGGCAGCCACCTCCCGCGAACCATGACACCCGACTGGCGTCGGATGTTCGACAAGTCCTGAAGCGGATTGGCATCCACCAGGATCAGATCAGCGCGTTTACCGATGGCGACCGTGCCGAAGTCGTCCAGAGCCTTCAAGTGGTAGCCCACGTTGGCCGTGCCGGACTTGATGATGTCGTATGTGGTCAAGCCAGCGTCTGCCATCCGCTGCATCTCGCGGTGAATGGAGAATCCTGGCACGTTGAACTGCTGCGGTGCATCGCTGCCGAGGAGAACGCCAACGCCGGCCGCGTGAAGCTCCCACAGGATCCGCATGCGGTTATCAATGTACTGTTTCGACTCGAGCGCCGTGAACTGCGGGGAATTGAGACGGTTCTCGAGAGACTTCGTCCACTGCTCGACCGTGGCGCGAGGCATGTACCGCATCTCAGGAAGTGTCGTGCGCGAGTGCAGTGTGACGGGCCCGCGGAGCGTCTCCCATACGACGAGCGTCGGCACAATCGAAGCGCCCGCCTTCTTGGTGCGCGCCACGAGAGCCTGGAGCGCTGTGCCGTCAAGGGGCTGTGTGACGCCATTGAGCTGTTCCGCATAGCCGTCGAGATGGTCAATCGTGTGCTGTCCCATTTCGAGCGCATGCGTTACGCCCACCGCTGATGGGACGTGGCCACCGAAGGGGATCCCGATTCCCCTCGCGGTCATCGCCATCGCGTCGTACGTCTCGACGCTGAGGCCGCCCATTACTTTGAGCAGATCCCATCCCTCCGCCTTCTGCTGACGAACCTTCGACGCCGCGTCTTCAGGCGTTCGGACACTGTTTCCGTTGAAGGCCGGACCGGCCAAGTACATGTTCGGCGCGATCAGGTCGCCACGCTTAGCCGCTGCCCGAAGCTCGAGTTGCCCGGGCGCGCCCTGCATGCCCCGCACGGTCGTGACTCCATTCGCGACGTACAGGAACAGCACATCGGCCGTGAAGTCGTTTGGTACCATCGGCGGCGGCACATGACCGTGCATCTCGGCCAGACCTGGCATCAGGTACTTCCCTCGACCGTCGATGAGTACGGCACCTTCCGGCACTGGCGCCGATGGAGCCGGGCCCATCGCGGTGATGCGGTCATCGGTGACGATCACGTTGTAATCGCGCAGAACTGTGTGCGAGCCCATCGGCACAACGGAGACGTTCGTAAAGGCGACGGGCACGCTCTGTTGAGCAGCTGACCCGTCAAAAGCGACCAGGACGGCCGTCAGCAGACACGTCGTGATGGCGGTCTTCATTAGTCGACTCCTCGCACAGAGCTTCATTGTCGGCGTGACACGTGACGGGATTCCTTGTCATCACGTCCGCAATCACCGTGGCCTCCGGCCGCCGGCCTTCCGCGATGACCGTCACTACGAGGTCCCGATCGGTGACCACGCCGATCACGTTCTTGTTCTGTTGCTCCTCCACAACCGGAAGCAGTCCCACCTCCTCGCGCTTCATCAATTGGGCCGCGTTACTGACCGAATCGGTGGACACGCACCAGATGGGATTCTTGGTCATGAGATCGCTGCAGGTGGCCATCGTTGTCTCCTTTACTGACGGTCCTTCGACCTGTCGACGCGGCGTCCATCTCATTCTTTCAGCCGCCCCGAGTGAGGTCGCCAATCACGCATCTCGACGACAGATGTCGGCATTCGCTCGTGTGCGGCAACATGGCGCTCCTGTCGTGCACCGCGTTCGCGTGCCTCTTCGCATTCCCTGCACCGCGCCGCAAAGGGCAACGCACGCAGACGGCGGTCTGAAATCCTCTGCCGACAATCCAGACAGTGGCCGTAGGTCCCGTGACGTACTCGCACAAGCGCTTCGTCGATCCGGTGTAACGTGTCCGCCTTCATGCGGATCAGATCCAATTCGATATCTTCGCGGCCGTCGCGCTCAGAGCTATCGGCAATATCGCGGACTTCGCCGGTCCACGTCCATTCCTCACGAGCGTCTCGTAGTCGTTGCCGCAGGTCTCGGAGGGTGTCCTGCCGGCGCGCTTCCAGGATCTCTTCGACGGTTCCCTGGCCGGTCTCAGTGCTGGCGCCGCGAACTTTCAGAGCCTTCATCATGGTTGACATGCGCATCATTTCTTCGAACATGGACAACCGACTTCACGGCTTCGATGCCGTCGCGAACTCGTTGTCACATAACACTGCCCGACGACAGGTGGCGTCGACACGATTCGCCCGGACGCCGCACCGACACCACAGCCCGCTCTGCGCGAGACGGCGGGCGGCGGTCTGTCACGGCATCGTGGCTACGTGGCAGACCGTGGAGCGAACGTTCGGCACGCATGTGTTGCGGGACCAATTCCGTGATTCCATGCGATGGACACGCCCGTGGGTCGAATGTAGAGGAGCCCGCCTGTGAGCGGTATCTGCTCGATCCGGTATTTCGCTCTCAAAAGTTCCGTACGCATCTGAGGCGAGTCCGATGGGCAGCGAAGTCGTGGCGCACCGTCGCGCCACTGTCGCTTCGGGTGCCAAGCGCAGGTGACGGCCCAGCCGATTGGTACTATCTGGTCGGCCCGGTATTTCGCGCGGAATTTGGCTGTAGCGGAGGCGACGATTCAGTGGGGGTGCTAGGATTCCGCCATGGGTTCGATGGACCCGGCAGAACCGCATCTGCCACTGAAATTCCTGCTATCGAGGAACCAGGGCTCGCCGATTCGGCGCATCCTCCTGCTGGGGTTCTCCGCGATCTTCGCGGTCTGGCTGACGTCCGCCTACGTGCTTGGACAACGCGTCATCGAAGTGGACAGCCGGGTCGTCGCGCTCACGACCGCGTTCACTGAAGGTGAGGAAGTGCTGTTCGCGGTCAGGGAACGTGTGTTGTTGAGTTCCGTGCTGCTTCGTGACGCGGCCCTCGACAACGGAACTGCGGTCTCATCTCAACGCGAACAGCTGCAGTCGATCCGTGACGACGTGGAGCGATCGCTTCAGCAGTACGCGCCCCACGTCGATTCCTCAATCGAACGCGAACACTGGACACGCCTGCGTGCGGAACTGGATGACTATTGGTCGACGCTGTCGCCGCTGCTCACAGGCGAAGTGAGCGGCACCGCCGCGCAAGCGTTCCTGCGTGGCACCGTGATCCCGAAACACGAGCTTGTACTTCGCGTCTCCGAAGACCTGAGGGTATTGAATCAGGACGCCCTTCGGGAACAGCAGGCAGATGTCACCGAATTGCATCGCAGCGTCCGCGCGCGCCTGTGGTGGACGAGCGCGCTGGCTGTCGCGTTCGGCCTCGGTGTCGCGCTGTTTGCCACGAAGTACATCGGACGTCTGGAATCGTGGATTCGACACCAGCATCGGCAGGAGCGGCAGCACAAGCAGGAACTCCAACGCCTCTCGGCGGAGCTCGATGACGCCCGGGAGCATGAGCGCCGCAGCATCGCGCGCGATCTGCACGACGAGATCGGGCAAGCCTTGATGACCATCAAGCTGGATCTAGGCGTCGTCCACCGCAGCGGTCAAGTTGTGGGCGGTCCCGCTGCGGCACTGGCCGAGGCACGCTCCTCGACCGACATGGCCATCAACACAGTCCGGGACCTCTCGCACTTGTTGCACCCACCGATGCTTGAGGATTTCGGCCTTGCCGTCACGCTCCAGGCCTACGTACGCGGATTCTCGGACCGGACCGGTGTTCGAGCGGAGCTCGTTCTCGATCGTATGGAAGGACGCGCGCCGTCTCCGGTCGAGATGTGCGCCTATCGCGTCGTGCAGGAGGCGCTGACGAACGTCGCGAAACACGCGCAGGCCACATCGTGCCGGGTCTACCTGCATCGGTTGCCCTATTCATTGTTGGTCACCGTCGAGGACGACGGAAGGGGGATGGCAGAAGCGACCGCTGACGGGGCGGGCGCCGCGCGTGGTGTCGGGTTGGTCAGCGTGCGCGAACGCGTGACACGGGCCGGCGGGACCGTCAACGTGGAGAGCCTCGCCGGCAGAGGGACCCGGTTGACCGTGGAGCTCCCGGTGGGTGTCGCTGAAGCCGACTCTGAATCCGTTGGTGCGCAACCGTCTCCAGCTGCCGCCGTCAAAACCTAACCATGGACACCTTGCACATCGTCCTCGCCGATGATCACACGTTGTTCCGACAAGGTCTCCGCCGCGTATTGGAGGAACAGGCCGGATGGCACGTCGTCGCAGAGGCGAGTGATGGTGCGGAGGCCGTTCGCCTGGTGCTGAAACATGAGCCGCACCTCGTGATCCTCGACATCGCGATGCCGCGCCTCAATGGCGTCGAAGCGACGCGGCAAATCGCGCGACGCGTGCCTGACGTCCGCGTGCTCGTCGTCAGCATGTATTCTGATGACCTCTACGTCACGCAGGCACTGCAGGCCGGGGCACATGGCTTCGTTCTGAAAGACTCCGCCGATGCCGATCTCGTGCGGGCCGTGCGAGATCTCGCAGAGGGCAAGTCCTACTTCAGTCCTGCGGTGAGCAAGGTCGTGCTCGATGACTATGTTCGACATCTCGCGGACCGGGGCATCACGGACCGATTCGACGCACTCTCGGAACGAGAACGCGAAGTGTTTCAACTCATCGCCGAAGGCCACAGCAACAAAGAGATTGCTGGACTCCTGAATGTCAGCCCCGGTACGGTCGAAACCCACCGCGCGCGAATCATGGAGAAACTGGATGTGCACAGCGCCGCGGAGATCGTCCTGTACGCCGTTCGCAAAGGCGTGATTCGGTGAACGCCGTGGCTCCACCGAGCCTCGCTACACGTTCGAGTGCCGGCGGTCACGGGCAGTAGCCCCAGCCATACCAGAAACCCAAGCCGCCCCACGACAACCGCGGTGAGCAAGGCGGCAGCGAGCTGCCACGGCCTACCTGATCGTTCGCTGGCGAATACCGCGTTCACCAGATACCCCCGGCTTTCGGCCGCTGTCATAGTCGCATCAGCCTGCGGGTGCCGCAGGTCGACACACGTCACAACGACGGAGCACCGATCATGCCCAGCCGGATGACCGCCTGGTGGTCACGGTCGAATGAATTCACGTCGCGCTTCTGGGTTGGACAACGCCACGACCGAAAGGGCCCTGAACCTTCGGCCGCACGGGTCGTGGTGTTCAGCGACCCAGACACGCTCCGAGAAGACGGCGCTCACGGATGGGCGATGACGCGTGGTGCCGTGAGAACACTCGAAGACCAATGCGTCGCGGTCGTGTTGTGGGGGAACGAAACCCGATCGGAGATGGAGCTGATCCAAAGTGATCTGGGCCTCCGCGATCCGTTCATCAGTGAGAATGGCGGAGGACTCTTCATCCCCCACGGGTATTTTCCCGATCGACCGGGCGCAGGGCGCGCCTCTCACAACTATCACGTCGTGGACTTCGGAAGGCCCTCGTACCAGGTTGCGGAGGCGTTGCACGCGGTTGCCGACAAGATCGGCGTCGATGTCATCGGGTTTAGCGACATGTCGATTCAGGACGTGGCTCAGGACTGCGGCCTGTCCCTGGCGCAGGCACGGCTCGCGAAACTGCGTGAGTACGACGAGCCATTTCGAACGCTCGATGCGGAACCTGCGACGTACAGCCGCATCTGCGGTGCGCTCCGTCGTCTCGATCTGCGCTGTTTCACACACGAGGCGTTTCATCACGCAACGGGTGTCGTGGACAAGGCCCGCAGCGTCCGCATGCTGGCGTCGCTGTATCGAGAGGCCTACCACGGACAGGTGCTGACCGCCGGCCTGGCAAGAGCATCGAGCGAGACTGGCCTTCTCCACGCGGTCGATATCCCGATGGTCGTGCAGAGCGATGCCGCTGACGCCGCCCGCCTGGCTCGAAAGGTGCCAACTGCTCGATTGATCGGCGTCAACGGTCCACCGGGCTGGTGCGACGCCATTCTGCAGCTGGTTGAGGAGCAACGGGCCGTGCGATAAACCTCGGCTCGATCAGACCAGGACCTCTATTGCGTCCCGATGATCTCTTCGATCACGTCTTGCAGGGTCACCAGCCCGGTCCACTGACAGTCTTGCGATCGTAGCAGCCATACCGCCTGCACGGTCCGGCTACAGCCTCATGATGCTCAAAATACAGGCTGCACCAGATAGGCCATCAGAGCGGTTCGTCGTCTTGAAAGAACCGGTTCTTCCTATCGAACTCAGCGCGACTGGCGAATCCGCTGAGCCGTTCGTTCGTCGGCTGCAGCATCAACCACCGCTGCTCTTACCGCCAGGAATGTTCCCTCCCAATGGCGTCGACGGTCGCTCCACCTGAATACGTGGATGGGCCGTCGGTACTGCGCCGTCGCCGCAAGAATACCGGGCCGGCCAGATACCGGCGCCCACGCGGTTCCCGCACACTGGAGGGCGAGCGCGGATCGTCACACTGCACAGTCACGCCCGACGAGGCGCGGTCCTGCGAAGCGGGAACCGAGAACGCAAGTCCTGGATACGCGCTCGCCACTGCGTCAGCGAGTGGGCTGCGACGTTGGCCACGTCGGGGTGCGCGAACCGTGGCGTTGCGGGGACATCATGAAGAATCAGCTCAAAACAATTCTGCTGCTGGGCCTGCTTTCGGCGCTGCTGATTGGCATCGGCGGTGTCGTCGCCCCTCAACATCTGTATCTCTTCGTGGGGCTCGCGCTGGCCATGAATGTGGTGAGCTACTTTTTCTCCGACGGTCTCGTGCTGAAGATGCACGGTGCGCGGGAGGTCGCCGCCGACGAAGCGCCGCGGTTGCACGAACTCGTTCAGGAGCTCTCGGACAACGCGGGGATCCCCAAGCCGCGTTTGTTCCTGATCCCCGCCGAGTACGCGAACGCGTTCGCACGCGCTGCAGTTCGGCACGTTGTTCCGGGGCGGTAATGACCATGACGAAGACCAGGGGTCGTGGGCTGGTGGTCTTGTGATGGCCTTCATCGCGCCATTCGCGGCAAGCTCGCAAAGCACTCGCCACGCCGGCCGACGTCCAACCGGCGACGGCGAGTTTGTTCATTGTGAATCCGCTTGCCAGCGAGGGTGGACTGCTTCACCTGTTCTCGACGCATCCACCAATGCAGGAACGTGTGCGCCCGTTGAGGGCCATGAGAACCTCGGGGCGATTCGCCGCGTGAAAGCAGGTGAGGACGATGAGAATCCTGATTGCGTATGACGATTCGTCGTGCGCCAGGGCTGCGATCGACGATCTGAAGCGGGCAGGTTTGCCGCAAGATGGCCGCGCGCTGGTCGTCTCCGTTGTCGAAACACTCCTGCCGACGGCCGCTCTACCTATCGATCGGATCGCCGTAACCACCGTGTCACACAGGGTCGCAGCCACGCTGGTGCAGGCACGCGCCGAAACGGAACAGGCCGTTGAAGAGGCCACTACCCGCGCGGGTGAAGGCGTCAGGCGAGTGCACCGGCTCTTTCAAGGTTGGGAAGTGTCGATGAACCCTGTCGCTGGAACACCGAGCCAAGCTATCTTGCGGAAGGCAGACGACTGGCGCGCGGACATGATTGTCGTAGGTTCACACGGTCGGTCTGCGCTCGGACGCCTGGTGTTAGGCAGCGTCTCCAAGCAGGTCGCTTCTGAGTCGTCGCGGACGGTTCGCGTTGCCCGGCACGTCGTCGCGAAGAGCGATGCTCCCATACGACTCATTGTCGGTGTCGACGGATCGGTTGGCGCTGAAGCGGCTATCGGCGCGGTGAGGTCACGTCGCTGGCCGCCGAGGACCGAGGTGCGCGTTGTGGCTGTCGACAATACGGTCCGGCCCACCGGGACGCTGCAATTTGTTCCGACAGCGGCGGAGTGGATGAGCGAAAGTAACGACGAGCAGCTTGCGAAGATGCGTGCGATGGTAGACCGGGCGACGGATGACCTTCTCGCCGCGGGTCTTTTTGTCTCGACACGGCGCGTTACAGGGAGTCCGCGAGACGTCCTCAATGGTGAGGCGAGCACATGGGAGGCAGATTGCATCTTCGTGGGCGCGCGTGGAGTGATGACTGACCGCAGCAGCGCTGACGCTGGCTTGGGCAGTGTGGCGACTGCGCTCGTGTCGAGCGCACCATGTTCGGTGGAGATCACTCGCGCGTAGTGTCGTCCTGCAGGCGGGCTATACAGTCAATTACGAGATGCTCCTTCGGAATTTCTCGTCGGACTGCAGATGCATCGCGACCTTGGGCGTTGTCTCAGTTCAATAGCTGCCCGAGGCCGAGTCCTGATGGTGCCTCCATCGAACGACTGTGAGATCCGGGCCTCACCAAGGGCCTACGGTCACGGCCCTCGGTTGCGAGTCGCTGCGCCAATCGGCAGCTCAGTACTGGCGAGCACAACCCGCATGGGCGTCGCGCGACCCTCTCATCATCAGACCCGATTTCTCCGCATCGCCAACCTGCGTCGGCGGCCCGCAACGGCGCGGGCGCGGCCCATCCCATTTCCACGGCTATAGTTGAGTGGACTGGCTGAGTTCCATGAGAGATTCATGCTTACAGATATCTCGCTCCTTCTGTTCCTCATCCTCCTCAACGGCGTCTTCGCGATGTCCGAGATCGCGATCGTCGGGTCCAAGCGCGCACGTCTCCTGCAGATGGCGGAGACTGGGAGTGCGGGCGCCCGCCATGCGCTGACGCTCTCATCGGAGCCCACGCGCTTCCTCTCTAGCGTCCAAGTGGGGATCACCTGCATCGGCATTCTGAACGGGGCGATCGGCGAGGCGTCGATTGCCAGCCGCCTCCGGACGTCATTTGAACACGTACCTGTGCTCGCGCCATACGCAGAGACGCTCGCGCTGGGCGTGATGGTCGTTCTACTCACCTATGTGTCGCTCATCCTCGGCGAACTCGTGCCCAAGCGGTTGGCCCTGACACACCCGGAGGCGATTGCCAGCATCATTGCGCGTCCCATCAATGTGCTTGCGTCTATTGGGCGCCCCATCGTCACTTTGCTTAGTGTCTCGACGGACACCATTCTTCGTTTGTTTGGTGTGCGCCAGGTGAAGCAACCTGCCGTGACCTTGGAGGAGATCCGCGTGCTCTTGGAGCAGGGCGCCGACGAAGGCGCCTTCGAAGGCGCGGAGCACGAGATGGTCGCGAACGTCCTGAATCTGGATGAACGCCACGTTGGTGCAGTACTAACGCCCCGTTCTGACGTCGTCTTCCTCGACGTTCGTGATCCCCTGGACGCTCATCGCGAGAAACTTCGTCAGGATCCGCACTCTGTCGTGCCGCTGTGCGACGGAGGGCTGGATCACGTATTGGGGTTCGTGCGCTCGACACGATTGCTCGAGCAGGTCATGGGCGGAGGCGCGTTGGATCTCAGCGCCCTCGCGGAGCCCGCGCTGTTCGTGCCGGAAACGACGACGTTGATGAAGCT
>DAINQP010000144.1:0-383 GCA_036742665.1 Vicinamibacterales bacterium
GCGATCGAACACCGCACCCCAGCCTTCCAGCTCGCGCACGCGATCCGGCGCCTCCTTCGCGTGCAATTCCGCCATGCGCCAGTTGTTGATGTACTGGCCGCCGCGCATCGTGTCCGCGAAGTGCACCTTCCAGCTGTCGCGGTCGTCGTTATGGGCCATCGCCGCTGCCATGCCGCCTTCGGCCATGACGGTGTGCGCCTTGCCAAGCAGCGACTTGCAGATCAGGCCGACGGATACGCCGGCATCCGCAGCTTCGATTACTGCACGCAGGCCGGCGCCCCCGGCGCCAATGACGAGTACATCGTAGGAGTAGGCCGCGTAACTCGCCATCAGAAGAGCCTCACGTCAGTCAGGATGCCCATCGAGCACAGCCGCACGTAGAG
>DAINQP010000144.1:393-8701 GCA_036742665.1 Vicinamibacterales bacterium
CGAGAACAGACTCATCCAGGCAAAGAGCATGTGCCGGCCGTTGAGAGCGCTCGAGCAGTTGTAGCAGGCGTGCCGGAGGGGTGCCTTCGTGACTTCGTCCTTCATCCCGCCGACCACGTGCCGAATCGAGTGGCACCCCAACGTATAGCTGGAGAGCAGCACCACGTTCACCGCGAGTATCAGCGTGCCGATGCCAATCCCGAATTCGGTCTGGCCTGTCGCCGGATTGGGGAACCACATTGCCAGCCACACGTCGTAGGCCAGCACCAGCAGGAAGAGGCAGGCGATGTAGGCAACATAGCGATGGACGTTCTGCAGGATTAGCGGAAACGTCTTTTCGCCCCAATACGACTTGCGCGGCTCACCGACCGCACACGAGATCGGATCTGCCCAGAATGCCTTGTAGTAAGCGCCGCGGTAGTAATAGCAGGTGAAGCGGAACAGACCGGGAAACGGAAGAATCAGCAACGCTGGTGAAAACGGCGCGAACGCCGGCCACCAGGCGGGTTTGGGTCCGAGCCAGGCGTGGTGTGAGTCGCCAAATATCTCGGGCGAGTAGAACGGGGACAGATAGGGGCCGTAGGTGTAATGCGCGTTCTGGAACGCCGCCCACGTCGCATAGATGATGAACCCGCCGAAGACCGCGAACACGATCATCGGCTCGACCCACCACCAATCGCGCCGCTGGGTTTCGCCAAAGCCGCGCGGTACGAACTTGACGGGCACTGCCTCCATTAACTGCCCTCCTTGATGAGCCCGTAGCCGGTAGCTGGTAGGAGTAGCTGGTCGGTGCTCGCTGAAGAGACCGAGGAGCAAGCTACCGACGACCGGCTACCCGCCTACCAACTAGCCAACTGGCACAATCGCCAATGCGGCTTGTCCGCACTCGTGCGCGACCGTCAGATACCGGCGCACCACATCGTTGCCGACGACGTACGGATTCTTCTCGCCAGGCTTGCGCGCGAGCACCGCCGGCAGCTTGGTCTTGCTGCCGTCATAAGCCGTGTGATTCGACAGAATCACATCGGCGCCAGCCTTGGTGACGATGTCGCGGAACCGCTCGGCCGACTGCGTGTAGGCGGCCAGCCGCGGACGGTTCGCGCCGAAGTTGAAGAGCGTACCGCCCCAGGCTGCGGCCAGATGCTTCTCAGTCCCATCGCGCAGTGGAATGAGCGTCGAGATCGTGCCGTCGGTGTGCCCGGGCGTGAGATAGAGCGTCAGCGTCGTGTCGCCGAGCGTGACCTTCATTCCGTCAGTCGCCACCATGTCGCGCTTCGGCTTCCACGGCGGGTTCTGCTGGTCGAGCAGATCGTAGTCGGCGGCGGACATGATCAGCCGCGCACGGTATTTCTCCTGCAGATACTTTGCGCCGCCGGCGTGATCGAGATGTCCGTGCGCAACGATCACATACTTGATGTCCGCGGGATTGAGCCCGAGCGTCTTCAGCCCTTCGACGACTTCATCCTCGATCGAATAGTCGTAGATCGCGTCGAGCAGGATGATGCCCTGCGACGTGGTGATCGCCCACGACGAGTACTCGGTCATGCCGACGTAGTACATGTTGTCGAAGACCTTGACCGGTTCGGCGTGCCACGTCTCGCGCGCCGGTGGCGGCGGTGGTCCGCCCTGGCGTCCTGGTCCGCGCCCTGGCCCACCTCCGCGAGCCGCCGATGGCTTGGCGAGCGCCAGCGCGCCGTCGCACAGCGGTTGGAACACGCCCATGTGATCGCTGCCCGCTGCGGCGCGCGCCGCATCAATGTGCTTCTGCGCCTCAGGAGACACGGTCTGCGCGGCGGCGATGGACACCGCCGCACACACGAACGCTGCAATTCCACCGACGAGAAGTTGCTTCACGGCAACCTACTTTCGCTTCGGCTTATAGACGTGAGTGCTCTGCCCGAAGAAGACTTCCGCGCTCTCCATCAGCGACTCCGACAGCGTCGGATGCGGATGGATCACCAGCTTCATGTCTTCCGCGGACGCCCCCATCTCGATCGCCAGTGCACCTTCCGCAATCAGCTCGCCCGCTCCGGAGCCCGCGATGCCGACACCGAGGACACGACCGCTGGACTTCTCGAGAATCAGCTTCGTCAACCCCTCGGGACGATCCACGGTGATGGCCCGGCTCAATGCGCCCCACGGGAACTTGGCGACTTCGAACTCGAGCCCCTCGGCCTGGGCCTGCGCCTCGGTCACGCCGCACCACGCAATCTCCGGATCCGTAAACACGACGGCGGGAATGGCCTGCGGCTCGAAGACCGCCTTGTGACCCACAATGGCTTCGACGGCGACGCGTGCCTCGTGCGATGCCTTGTGCGCGAGCATCGGTTCACCGGCGACGTCGCCGATCGCGAAAATCGATGGCTCGGCGGTACGCCGCTGCGGATCGGTTTCGATGAAGCTCTTCTGATCCACCTTCACGCGCGTCGTCTCGAGACCGGGAATCTTCGAATTCGGACGTCGTCCGATGGCGACGAGCACGCGATCGAAGACCTGTTCCTTCTCGGTGACATCCCCTTCGAACGTCACGCGAATGCTCTGGCCCTCTTCGGCGACCTTGACGACCTTGGTGTTCACCATGATGTTCGCGAAGAGCTTCTTCAGTTTCTTCTCGAGCACCTGCACGAGATCGCGATCCGCACCGGGAAGGAGGCCAGGCGTCATCTCGACAACGGAGACCTTGCTGCCGAGGGTGGCATACACCGAGCCCAGCTCTAGGCCAATGTAGCCGCCGCCGATCACGAGCAGCGACTTCGGAACGTCGGGCAGCTCGAGTCCCGAGGTCGAATCCATCATGCGAGGGCTGTCGAGCGAGAGCGACGGGATCTTCGTCGGGTGCGAGCCGGTGGCGAGAATCAGATGCTCGAACTGGAGTTCCGTTTCGCCCGACGCGCCAGCGACCTTGAGTGACTTCGGACTGGTGAGCGTGGCGCGGCCTTGAATGAACTTCACCTTGCGCAACTTGGCGACGCTGCCGACCCCGGCGGTGAGTTTATCGACAACGCCCTGCTTGTAGGCGCGCAACCGGTTGACATCGATGCTCGGCTCGGCGAAGGTCACGCCCCAGTTGCCGGCATGCCGCGCCTCGTCCACGACCTTGGCGACGTGCAGCAGCGCCTTCGAGGGAATGCACCCGCGATAGAGACAGACGCCGCCCGGATTCTTCTCTTCGTCGATGAGCGCGACCTGCATGCCGAGGTCCGCTGCATAAAAGGCCGCCGCATATCCACCCGGCCCTGCGCCGAGCACTGCCACCTGAACAGAATCCGCCATCAGCCGACCAATGAAAGAAGGAAGGGTTGCTCGATCGCCTCGACGACCCAGCGCAGGAAGCGCATCGCGTCGGCGCCATCGATCACGCGGTGATCGTACGAGAGCGACAACGGCAGCCGCTGCACTGGCTCGAACTTACCGTCTTTCCACACCGGTTCGATCGCGCCTCGCGAGACGCCGAGAATCGCGACCTCAGGCCAGTTGACGATCGGTGTGAAGTACGTGCCGCCGATGCCACCGAGATTCGAGATTGTCATCGATCCACCGCTCATGTCGTCCGGCGTGAGCTTGCGGTCGCGCGCGCGCTCGGCGAGCTGATTCAGCTCGATGGCGATCTGCGTGATGTTCTTCTCGTTAGCGTTCCGGATGATCGGCACGAGCAGCCCGCGATCGGTGTCCACAGCCACACCGATGTTGACGTACTTCTTGTAGACAATCTCGCCGCGCTCGGTATCGATGGAGGCATTGAACTGCGGGAACTTGCGGACCGCCGTGGCGATGATGCGAACGAGCATCGCGGTCACCGTCAGATTGCCTCCCGCTTTCGCCACTTGCTCCTTGTGCCGCTTGCGCAGCACTTCGAGCTCAGTCACGTCTGCTTTGTCGAACTGCGTGACGTGCGGAATCGTGTTCCATGCGTAGCTGAGATGCTCGGCCGTCACGCGCCGAATGTTGGTCCACGCCTGACGCTCGACCTCGCCGAACTTGGAGAAATCGGGGAGTTGTCGCACCGGTCGCGCCACAACGCCGGCGCCGACAGCGCCGGCAGAGCCGACGCTGCTCAGGATGCGGCGCGCATGTTCTTTGGCGTCGTCCTGCGTGATGCGCCCGTTTGGCCCAGTGCCTTCGACGTCGTTGATGTTGACGCCAATTTCCCGCGCAAGCCGTCGTACCGCCGGCGATGCCGGTGCCGCACGGCCGTCTGGTCTGGCTGGCGCCGGTGGCACGGCGGCAGATGCTGAGACAGGCGGTTCCTGCGTCTGTCTGCCCTGAGCAGAGTCGAAGGGCCGAACCGGCATCGTGACCACTCTCGACGGCGCTGCCGCTTGAGCAGGAGCGCCGGCCGGTGCAGACTGCGACGCGGCAACGGGAGGCGCGGCGAGCGAGGGAGCGGCATCTGGCCGCGGCGTCTTCGCTGCGGCTTCATCGCCATTCGAGGACGGTGCGTCAACGGTCAGCACCACCGCCCCGACCTTGACCTTGTCGCCTTTCTTGACGCGGATTTCCTTGACGACACCGGCGACCGAGGACGGCACCTCGATCGTCGCCTTATCGGTCTCGAGCTCGAGAACCGGCTGCTCACGGGTAATCGTGTCGCCGACGTTCACGAGCACCTTGGTCACATCGCCTGCGGCGACGTTCTCACCAAGTTCTGGGATTTTGAACTCTGTCATTCCGTCGTAGGGCCGGCCCTTTCGGACCCGCCGCGTCGTCAGGCAATCGCCGGGTTCGGCTTATCGGGGTTGATCCCCAAATCCTTGACCGCTTTCTGCGGGATGCCGACCTCCACTTTGCCGTCGCGCGCTAAATCGACAAGCGTCGCCAGGACGATGTGCTTGGCGTCGACCTCGAAGAAGTCGCGGAGTGAGGCACGGCCTTCGCTGCGGCCGAAGCCATCGGTGCCAAGTGACGTGAGTCGGCGGCCGGCCCAGCGGTCGATTGCATCGGGCAGCGCCTTCACGTAATCGGACGCTGCGACGATCACACCGTCGGTGCCTGACAGGCACTGCGTCACAAACGGCACGCGCGGCTTCTCGCCGGGATGCATGCGGTTCCAGCGATCGGCCGCATGTCCTTCGCGGTACAGCTCCTGATAGCTCGTCACGCTCCAGACGTCCGCGCTCACGTTGTACTTCTCTTCGAGAACCTGCTGCGCCTTCAGCACCTCGTTGAGGATCGCGCCGCTGCCGAGCAACTGCGCGCGCGCCTTGGCCTTCTTCTGCTGCGACGGGCGCAGCAGGTACATCCCCTTGAGGATGCCCTCGCGCGCTCCATTCGGCATCGGCAGCATCTCGTACTGCTCGTTCATCACGGTGATGTAGTAGAAGATGCTCTCGCCGTTCTTGTACATCCGGCGGATGCCGTCCTCGATAATCACCGCAATCTCGAACGCGAATGCCGGATCGTAGGAGACCAGGTTAGGAATGGCCATCGAGAACAGATGGCTGTGGCCGTCCTGATGCTGCAGTCCTTCACCGGAGAGCGTCGTGCGACCGGCGGTGCCGCCAAGGAGGAACCCGCGCGTGCGCGTGTCGGCCGCCGCCCACACAAGGTCGCCGACCCGCTGCATCCCGAACATCGAGTAATAGATGAAGAAGGGG
Source organism: Vicinamibacterales bacterium (assembly GCA_036742665.1). Taxonomy (GTDB): domain Bacteria; phylum Acidobacteriota; class Vicinamibacteria; order Vicinamibacterales; family UBA2999; genus Gp6-AA40. Next base: position 5,988 of record DAINQP010000144.1, read on the forward strand.
ATGGTATTGATGCCGTGCGTGGCGTAGGCGCTGCCCGCGGCGATGAACGACGAGATCGATCCGGCCTCGGTGATGCCTTCCTCGAGGATCTGCCCTTCCTTGGCTTCCTTGTAGTACAGCAGGGTGTCCATGTCGACCGGCTCGTAGAGCTGACCGACGTGCGAGTAGATGCCGACCTGTCGGAAGAGCGCCTCCATACCGAACGTGCGCGCTTCGTCCGGGACGATCGGCACGACCAGCTGGCCAATCTCCTTGTCGCGCAGCATCTTCGCCAGCATCCGCACAAACGCCATCGTCGTGGACGCCTTGCGGCCTTCGCTGCCTTGCTGAAATTCGGCGAAGAGTTCGGTGAGTGAATCGGTCTTGAGAGGTTCGAGCTGGACTTTCCGGGAGGGCACGAAGCCACCGAGTTGCTTGCGCCGCTCGAGCATGTAGCTGACTTCGGGGCTGTTGTCGGGTGGCCTGTAGAACGGCGCTTTGGCCACGTCCTCATCCCCGATCGGGATGCCGAAGCGGGTGCGGAACGCCTTCAGCTCGTCTTCGTTCAGCTTCTTCTGCTGATGGGTAATGTTCTTGCCTTCACCCGCTTCGCCGATCCCGTAGCCCTTGATGGTGCGCGCCAGGATCACCGTGGGCTGACCGGTGTGCTGGAACGCGGCGTTGTACGCCGAGTAAACCTTGATCGGGTCGTGCCCGCCCAGCGTGAGCTTTTTCAATTGCTCGTCCGAGAGGTGCTTGACCAGGTCGAGGAGCCGGGGGTCAGCGCCCCAGAAGTGCTTTCGAATGTACTCGCCGGATTCGACGGCGTACTTCTGATACTCGCCGTCGACGACTTCGCCCATGCGCTTGACGAGCAGCCCGTCATGATCCTTTTCGAGCAGCGCGTCCCACTCGCTGCCCCAGATCACTTTGATCACGTTCCATCCAGCGCCGCGGAAGATCGCTTCCAGCTCCTGGATGATCTGGCCATTGCCGCGCACCGGACCGTCGAGCCGCTGCAGATTGCAGTTGATGACGAAGATCAGGTTGTCGAGTTTCTCGCGCGAGGCCAGCGTGATCGCGCCGAGCGTTTCGGGTTCGTCCGTCTCTCCGTCGCCGAGGAACGCCCACACCTTGGAGTTCGAGCGCTTCTTGAGACCACGATCTTCCAGGTAGCGCATGAAGCGCGCCTGATAGATCGACATGATCGGGCCGAGGCCCATCGAGACGGTGGGGAACTCCCAGAAGTCAGGCATCAGCCACGGATGTGGATACGACGACAGGCCGCCGCCCGCTTTCAGCTCGCGGCGGAAGTTCTCGAGCTTCTCAGGCGAGAGTCGTCCTTCGAGGAAGGCGCGCGCGTAGATACCAGGCGCGGCATGTCCCTGGAAGTAGATGATGTCGCCATCGTGGTCCTCGCCCTTGCCCTTGAAGAAATGGTTGAACCCGACTTCGTACAGGGTCGCCGCGGAGGCAAACGTCGAGATGTGACCGCCGATGCCGTCTTCGGCCTTGTTGGCCTTCACCACCATCGCCAGCGCGTTCCAGCGGACGAGACTTTTGATGCGGCGCTCGATCTCGCGACTGCCAGGGAACGGCGGCTGATCCTGTGTGGGAATGGTGTTGATGTAAGAGGTGTTCGCGGTGAAGGGCTGCGAGACGCCATGTCGGCGAGCGTGATCACCCAGCTCCCGTAAGAGCCGGCTGACTCGAGCGGGGCCGCCGGACTGGAGCACATAGTCGAGCGACTCGAGCCACTCGCGCGTCTCGAGACCCTCGATCTCCGCGGCGTCCTTCGGTGCTGTGTTGCGCATGGATCCTCTAAACAACTTATTCTAGTCTCCGTTGCGGCCCCAATGAAACCTGTATCGGCCCTCGTTGACCCGCGAAACATCGCGGGCTCGCTCAGCGCGCGTCTAGCTGATGTTCATGATGCAATCGTGTCATGCGAACGCTGTCCTCGCCTGCGCACCTACTGCCGGACCATCGCACAACAGAAGAAGCGCGCCTACCAGGCAGACACGTACTGGGGCCGGCCTGTGCCGGGCTTCGGCGATCGTGATGCGCGGCTGCTGCTCGTCGGCCTCGCGCCCGCGGCGCATGGCGCAAATCGTACAGGCCGGGTATTCACGGGTGATGGCGCCGGCGGCGCCGGCGACTTCCTCATGTCGGCGCTGCATCGCACGGGGTTCGCCAGCATCCCCACCTCTCGGCAGATCGATGACGGGCTCATTCTTAAGGACGCGTACATCGTCATGGCGGTGCGTTGTGCGCCGCCCGACAACAAACCGCTGCCCGAGGAGATCACGCGCTGCCTCGATCATCTCGAAGCCGAGGTCAACACGGTTTCACACGCGCAGGTTGTTGTCGGGCTGGGGAAGATCGGCTTCGATGTGTGGCTGCAATTGCTGCGAAGGCGCGGTGTGCGCGTGAGCCCGCGCCCGCTGTTCGCGCACGGCAGCGTCATGCATATGCCGGATGGCCCGGCGGGACCGCACACCCTAATCGGGTGTTATCACCCAAGCCGGCAGAATACGAATACGGGAAAGCTGACGCCAGTGATGATGGAGAAGGTGTTCAGAAAGGCGCGGACAATGTTGTCGGGGTGACGTGACGCGCCACCCCGACATTCGATTATTCCGTGACGGCGCCAGCCTTGAACTTGAAGCCGGACTGCGGATCACCCTCGCGATACATCCCATGGCACTGCTTGCAGGTTGCCAATGCGTTGCCGG
>DAINQP010000144.1:8711-16082 GCA_036742665.1 Vicinamibacterales bacterium
TCTGTGCCGCCATCGCATCGCCCTTCGCTGCGGCCGCCGCGGCGTCGGCAAAGCCGGTTTTCGCCTGCGCCGCCAGTTTCACCGCATCGTCCTTCTTCTGCGCGGTCCAGAACTTTTCGATCTCGGCAAATGCGGCCGAGGCCGTCTTCGCCGGGGCAACCGCGTCCGCAGCAGCGCCGGCCTTGAGCGCCTTCTGCAACTCGGCGTTCGCCTGGGCTACCTCTTTCATCTTCGCTGGGTAAGTCGCGGGTGTGAGTTCACCCTGCGCCTGCAGGCTGTAGCTTGCGCTAACCACCAACCCCAGAACGAGAACTCTACAGAGACTTCGCATACTGAATCCCTCCTCACGACCGGTGCTTTCGCGACTGCCCGGACCCGGGTGCGCGCCGACGGGGTGCGACCGGGATTATAGTCGATGCCTGTCAACTCCCAACTCCCAACTTCCAAACCCAACCACTGCCAATTGCCAACTGCCAAATTGGCAGCGCTCGAAATTGGAGTTTTGGCAGTTTGGAAATTGGGAGTGGTTGGGAATCGGTCGTTGGGCGTTGGGCGTTAAATTGCGCCGGTCTTCAGCCGATATTGCTGGTTTTCGTCCTGCTCGCGATACTGCTTGTGGCACGCCGCACAGGTCGCGCCCACCTGCTTGAACGCGGCCAGAACCGCCTGCTGATCCGGCATCGGCGCGTTGAGGGCCTGTTCGACCGCGGTGACCTTGGCAACCGAATCCTTCAACATCGCCACGGCGTCGTCTTTCTTGTTCGCGGTCCAGAAGCTCTCGGTCTCGCTCAGGGTCTGCTTGACGATGGCGACCTGGGCCTTCGCGTCGCCCCATGACATGGACTGAATCGCCTTGTTGGCGGCGCCCTGAGCCGGCGCAATCTTCTTCATTGCCTTATCGAGATCCTCCGGCGTGGTCACTTTCTGGGCGGCGACGACGGCGGTGGCGAGAGCAATCACAGCAAGAGTGTAGGAAATAAGCCGGCGCATCAAATAGTCCTCCTCGGGGTCGATCCCTCTACTTACCCATGCTCCCCGATTCGGAGGATGTCACGCAAGGGCGCGGCGCAGCGTGCGCTCGTCGGCGTTCCCGCCGCTCATGACGCACACGATCCTAGCATCGCCTGGCAGGTTGGTCTTTCGCGCAGCAGCGATGGCCGCACCGCCAGCCCCTTCGGCGAGATTGTGGGTACATCGGATCGACGCTGCCACACCCTCCTGGAGCTCTGACTCCTCCAGCGTCACGACGTCGTCGAGTGAAGTTTTGAGCATGGTGAACGTCAGGTCAAATGTCGTTCGCGTGGCAATGCCTTCAGCGAAGGTTTCAGCCGTTCCGTCCACACGCACCGGTCCGCGCCACGATCGCGCGAACGCATCGGCTCGCGCCGCCTGCACCCCGATGACCTTCGCGTGTGAGCCGAGTGCCGCGCGAACGAGGGCGCAGCCCGCGGCGCCGCTACCGCCGCCGATCGGCACGAAGACGTAGTCAACGTTGGGGCACTCTTCGAAGACCTCGAGTGCGTAGGTCGCGACGCCCGCGATCAGATGCGGCTCGTTGGCGTTATGTACATAGCGCAACCCCTCACGGGCGCTCACGCTCTCGACGAACTCGCGCGCGTCGTCGAAATCGCGTCCGTACTCCTGTACGTCGGCGCCGAGCGCACGCATTGCCGCGGTCTTGTCCGGGTTGTTGCCCACCGGCACCACAATCCGGCAGCGAATGCCGAGGAGACGGCAGGCTGTCGCCACCGACTGACCGTGATTGCCGGTACTGGCGCAGATCACGCCGCGACGTTTCTCTTCGTCGCTCATCCTCGCGGCAAGATTCAGCCCGCCACGAATCTTGAACGAGCCCGTAGGATTGTGGTTCTCGTGCTTGACCCACGTCGAACGGCCGACCCATTCGTCGAGTAGCGGATGCTTGAGGAGCGACGACCGCCGCATATGGGCATACACATGCGGCTGCGCGGCAAGGACGTCGTCGTAGGTCGGGCCATGCATGCCCGATTATGGGCCCCCGGCACGATCGAATTGTCCGGAGGACACAACTTGATCTCGAACGGTGACGGCAAGGTCGGGCCGATTGCTAATCAGGGCATCCGCGCCCCAGCCAAGCAACCGCTGCATGTCCGTGGCCTTGTCGATCGTCCACAAGTGGACTTCGAGTCCGGCTCGATGCGCGTGCCGGATGAACCGCCTCGAGACCACTCGCAGCGATCCCGCGTGCTCGGGCACCTGATATCCTCCGTACCGCGTGCGCATCGGTGGCCATCCCGCCCACGACCGGTATAAGGCCAACCGCACTTCCATCCGGCTCGCACTGCTCGCCATGGCTGGCAACGCGTCGCGAGCGACGGCGAGACTCCGCGAGCCATAGCCAGCTGCGCAGATGCGATCGACAGCACCGGCGTTGAGGATTTCTGCGGCCAGCGCGAGGCCCATTTCCTCGGAGTCAGGTTTCATCTCCACGATGATCGGAATATGTGGATACCGTTCGAGGACCTCGCGTAGCGTGGGAATGTAGACGCCCTGGCCACGAAAGGGCTGCCGACCCGAGTCGTCTGTAAAGCCGTAGCCGGCGTCGACGCGCGACAGCTCGGCGGCGGTCCGTGCCGAGACGGGTCCGGTCGCATTGGTCGTGCGATCGAGCGTCTCGTCGTGACACACGACCGGAATTCCGTCGGCAGACAGGCGGATGTCGAGTTCCAGGCCGTCCGCACCCGCTTCCAGGCCGCGATCGAACGCCGCAATCGTGTTTTCAGGACCGAGCGCGCAGCCGCCGCGATGCGCGAACACGCGCGGGCGGCCGGGCCCCCGAAAGAAAGGCACAATGCACAATGCTCAATGCTCAATGCCCAAAAAGGCAAGGCTCAACGTTTAATCATTGAGGATTGGGCATTAAGCATTGGGCCTTGATAGGATCCGGAATATGTCCAAGAGGTCCATCTCCACGCTAGGTGTATTGCGTCAGGCCGTCGAGCGAGGCGAGGTGGCGCATCGGACAGTGCAGGAGGAGGTTCGCGAGAACCTGATCCAGGCGTTGCGCGGCGGGGGTCCGTTGTTCCCCGGCATCATCGGCTACGACGACACGGTGGTGCCGCAACTCGTCAATGCGCTCCTTTCTCAACACAACTTCATCCTGCTTGGCCTTCGCGGCCAGGCAAAGACGCGCCTGCTGCGCGCGCTGGTCACGCTGCTCGATGAAGAGATCCCGGTCATGCCGGGCTGCGAGATCAACGACGATCCGCTGGCGCCGATCTGTGCGTCGTGCCGCGCGCGCATCGCCGCCGAGGGCGACTCGACGCCGATTCAGTGGCTTCACCGCGATCTGCGATACGTGGAGAAGCTGGCGACGCCCGATGTGACGATCGCCGACATGGTCGGAGACATCGATCCGATTAAAGCCGCGAAGGCCGGGCTGCAGCTCTCGAGCGAGCTGACCATGCACTACGGTCTGCTGCCGCGCGCCAATCGCGGCATCTTTGCGATCAACGAGTTGCCCGATCTGGCCGGCAAGATCCAGGTCGGTCTCTTCAACATCATGCAGGAAGGCGACATTCAGATTAAGGGTTATCCCGTTCGTCTGCCGCTCGACGTGCTGATGGCGTTCACTGCCAACCCCGAGGACTACACCGCACGCGGGAAGATCATCACGCCGCTCAAGGATCGGATCGGCTCTGAGATCCGCACGCACTATCCGAGCGGCCGTGCCGACGCGATGGCGATCACCGCGCAGGAGGCGTGGCTGATGCGAAATGGCGCCGCTCCGCGCGCGTCGGTGCCGACGTTTGTGGCCGAGGTCGTCGAAGAGATCGCGTTCCAGGCACGTCAGGATCGCCGCATCGACAAGCGTTCCGGTGTGAGCCAGCGCCTGCCGATCTCCGCGGTCGAGAACGTCATGTCGAATGCGGAGCGCCGTGCGATTGTGTCGACCGAGCCCGAAGCCGTCGCGAGAGTGACCGACGTCTACGCGGCACTGCCCTCGATTACCGGCAAGTTCGAGATGGAATACGAAGGCGAGCTGAAGGGCGCCGAGACGGTGGCTCGCGATCTGATTCGCGCCGCAGTGGCCACGGTGGCCGACGGGTATCTCTCGCATCTCGAAACACGCGGCGTGATCGAGTGGTTCGACCTCGGCGGCAGTCTGCAGTTGAGCGACACGATGAGCGCCAACGACGTGATTTCCAGCGCTCGTCAGGTGCAGGGCCTCGTCGAGCTCGCGTCCGCTGCCGGCGTTCCGGCGCAGGCCTCCGCGCCGCTGCTCGCGTCAGGCATCGATTTCGTGCTCGAAGGCCTCTACGCCACGAAGAAGATCAGCCGCAGCGAAGAACGCGGCTACCACGGGTCCGAACCGAGTGTCCGGAAACCGTCGCGTGAGGTGAACCTTGACGACGAGCCGCGCGTGCCGTCGGGCGGGGGGCGCAAGAAGTACTACAATTAGTTGATGGTTGGTGGTGGGTGGTTGGTAGTTACGAAGTTCTTGACCACTCACCACCAACGACTAACCACTAACCGCAGGGATCCGTGAAATACCGCTACACCAAATACACCGGCGACCTGCTCGACGAGATCGATCTCGACTCGCTCGTCTCGAAGCTGTCCGACCTGCTGCTCTCGAGCGGGTTCAACAACCCGTGGGGGCACCCGCTCGACGACGAAGAGGACCGCACGATGCAGGCGCTGCATGACGCGATCCTCGAGGCGCTGTTCAGCGGCGGCATGCTCTCTGACGAGGCGATGCAGAAGCTGCTCGGCGAGCCGGCCGATGGCGATTAAGAACGGGCGCGCCAGCAGATCGAGGATCTGATCCAGCAAATCATCGAGCGGATGATGGAGCAAGGCTTTATCACCGGCGCACCGGACCTGGATCAGGAACGCGAGCACCGTCGCGGCACCGGCGGCGGCGTCGGTGAGGACGCCGGGCCGGTCAAGTTCGAGGTCACGGACAAGGCGCTGGACTTCCTCGGTTATCGCGCACTCCGCGATCTGCTCGGATCAATCGGCCGCAGCGATTCGGGCCGGCACGATACGCATCATCTGAGCACTGGCGTCGAGACCGCGTCGGCGCCGAAGCCATACGAGTTCGGTGACACGCTGAACATCGATCCCAGCACCACGATTCTCAATGCCGTGCGTCGGAAGGGGTCGGGAGTCATTTTCGGGGGAGGCTCGTCGAAAACGACTCCCGACGCCGTTTCCATCGACGTCGACTATCCCGATCTGATGGTGGCGCAGAGCGAATATCAGAGCTCGTGCGCCACGGTGATCATGCTCGACTGCAGCCACAGCATGATTCTCTACGGTGAGGACCGCTTCACGCCGGCCAAGCGCGTGGCGCTCGCGCTCGCCCATCTGATCCGGACGCAGTATCCCGGCGACTCGCTGCGCGCGGTGCTGTTCCACGACTCGGCCGAGGAGATACCGCTGAAGCAGCTCGGTCGCGTGCGCGTAGGCCCGTACTACACGAACACACGCGAAGGGCTTCGCCTTGCCCGCCGCATCCTCGAGCGGCAGAAGAAAGACATGCGGCAGATCGTGATGATCACCGACGGCAAGCCGTCGGCGCTCACGCGCCCCGACGGCCAGATCTACAAGAACGCCTTTGGCCTCGACCCGTTCATCGTGTCGGAAACGTTCGCCGAGGTGAACGCGTGCCAGAAGGCGGGCATCATGATCAACACCTTCATGCTCGCGCGGGATCACGACCTGGTCGCCTTCGTGCGCCGCGTCGCCGCGATCTGCCGTGGCAAAGCCTACTTCACGACGCCGTACACCCTCGGACAGTACGTGTTGATGGATTACATGGATCGGAAGACGAAGACCATTCACTAGGGATTCGAAACACCCATGATCCTGCCGCCGACGATCCCGATTTTTCCGCTGCCGAACGTGGTGCTCTTCCCGAACGTCTTTCTACCGCTGCATATTTTCGAATCGCGCTATCGCGCGATGATCACGGATGCGCTGGCCAGCGATCGCATCATCGGCATGGTGCTGCTTCAGCCCGGGTTCGAGGCGAACTATGAGGGACGGCCGAGCGTGTATCCGGTGGGTTGTGCCGGCGTAATCACGCATTCGGAGCCACTGCCCGACGGTCGTTTCAATATCGTTCTGCGGGGACTCGAGAAGTTCCGAATCATTGGCGAGGACGAGAGTCGTCCGTATCGGCTCGCGCACATCGAGGCCGTGCCGGAAGTTCCCAACGAAAGCGAATGCGCGGCCATCAAACAGCATCGGCAGCGGCTCGAGGCTCTGCTCGCGGCCGTCGCTGCGAATCGTCGCCCCGAGTCGCGTTTGCCCTCAGCGGTTCCGGATCAGGATCTGGTGAATGCGCTGGCGCAGTATGCGGCATTCGATCCCATCGAGCGGCAGGCGCTCCTCGAGTGCAACGGCGTTCTGTCGCGTTGCCTCGCGCTCATCGAGCTGCTCGAAATGAGGACCATGGCCGTGGGCGGTGCGAGTTGGGCCGGCAGGTCCGTGCACTAAGAATCAATACACGCCTCAGCGCGTTTTGACGCGACCACCACCGGTGATATCGAACGCGATGCTGCCGTTCGCCGCGGGGTTATCATACGCATCGACCGTGCTGCCCGCACTGCGGACCCACACCCCGACGCGAGTTTTGCCAGCAGCCGATGTCGGCGTCCAGGTCCACGTGTTGCTCGTGGACCAGTTCTGCATCTCCACCCACGTTTTGCCGTCGAACACAAACCACTTGAACTGATACGGCGCGGTGCCGCCGGAGGCAGTGGCGGTGAACGCGATCGGCGTGCCGACTGGCTGAGGCGCGGATAGGTCCGACGTCAGACCGGTCAGCCTGAGCGACGTGGCCGCCGTTGCTGGATTCACCGCGAACGCGATGCTGCCGTTCGATTGCGGGTTGTCGTACGCATCCGCCGTGCTGCCCGAATTGCGGACCCAGACCCCAACCCGGAACGCGCTATTGGCCACTGCCGGCGTCCACGTGTAGGTGTTGCTGGACGACCAGCCCTGCAGGATCGTCCAGTTCGCACCGTCGAACAACCACCACTTGTACGAATACGGCGCGGTTCCGTTTGTCGCCGTCGCAGTGAACGTGACTGGCGTGCCGATCCCCTGCGGTGCCGTCAGATTTGCGGTCAGGCTCGACAGCGTCAACGGCAGCGTGTAAGTGATCGTCACCGTATCCGTCGCGGTATTGCCGGCCGCGTCGCGCGCGGTAACCGTGATCACGTTCGCGCCGCTCTGCAGCGACACGCTGTTGACACTCCAGCTGGTCGTCCCGGTGGCACTACCGCTGCCGCCCCGATCGTTGGCCCACGTGACCTGCGTCACACTCACGTTATCGCTGGCGATGCCACCCAGGCTCATCGTCGCGGTCGTCGCTGTGTA
>DAINQP010000145.1:0-16055 GCA_036742665.1 Vicinamibacterales bacterium
GGAAGTGGATGCTGCGCCCGGTCAGAAGTTCGTCGGTCAGGTGCGCTACGTCTCGCCCGCGCTCGAAGCCAACTCCCGCACGCTTGTGGTCGAGGCCGTGGTCCCCAACGATTCGGGAGCGCTGAAGCCTGGCTCATTCGCCGCGGCGTTGATCGAGCAGGCGAATCGCAGTCCGGGCGTGCTTGCCCCCGCGACTGCGGTGCGCACGGTTGCTGGCACCTCACGAGTGTTCGTCGTTTCGGGTGACACCGTCGAAGAGCGGATCGTCACGCTTGGTCAGCAGGTGGGCGATCTCGTCGAGATCACCAGCGGGTTGAAGACCGGCGAAAAGGTCGCGACGAGCAACGTTACACAGTTGGCCGACGGCGTCCGCGTCGCCGCACGTTAAGCATTCATGAGGTAGTCAATGCAGTGGCTTGCTGAACTCTGCGTCCATCGGCCGGTCTTCGCATCGGTTCTGATCCTCTCGTTCGTTGTCGTCGGCATCTTTGCCTTCGGGCAGCTCGGCATCGACCGCCTGCCGCAAGTGGACTTCCCGACCGTGACGGTGACGACACGTCTTCCCGGCGCTGCGCCTGAGCAGGTCGAGAGCGAAGTCACGGACAAGGTCGAGGAAGCGGTCAACACGATCAGCGGGATCGACCAGCTCAATTCGAATTCTGCTGAAGGCATCTCGCAGGTCATCGTCACCTTCAGGCTCGAGAAGAATGCGGATGTCGCCGCGCAGGAAGTGCGCGACCGCATCAACCGCATCCTGCCGCAGCTGCCGCGCACCATCCTGCAGCCGACGATCGAGAAACAGGATCCCGATGCCGCGCCGGTTCTCACCATCGCGGTAACGGCGAAGAAGCCGATCCGCGATGTCACTGAGTACACCGACAAAGTCCTTCGCCGCCGGCTCGAGAGCGCCGACGGCGTCGGCCAGGTGCTCGTGCTCGGCGGGCGCAAGCGGCAGATCAACCTCTGGGTCGATGCCGATCGGTTGCGCGCGTACAACCTGACCGTCAACGACATCTCCCGGACGCTGCAATCTCAGAACGCCGACATCCCAGGCGGCCGCATCGATGCAGGCGCGCAGTCGACCACCATGCGCACGCGCGGCCGCGTCGAGCGCGCCGAGGAGTTCGGCGATCTCGTAGTCCGGCAGGTTGATGGCCACCCGGTTCAGATCAATGACGTTGGGCGCGTGGACGACGGCGTCGCCGACGCGACGACGCTCGCCAGCATCAACGGCGATCCGACGGTGCTGTTGCAGGTGCGCAAGCAGTCGGGCACGAACACCGTGGAAGTCGTCAACAACGTGAAGGAGCGTCTCGCCGAAGTACAACAAGCATTACCGCCTGGCTACGAGCTGAGGATCGTGCGCGATGGCGCGGAGTTCATCGAGGCGTCGATCCGCAGTGTCGAGGAGCACCTGATCGTCGGCTCGGTGCTGGCCGCGTTTGTCGTGCTGCTGTTTCTCGGCAACCTGCGTTCGACCGTGATCGCCGCCATTTCGATTCCGACCTCGATCGTGGCCACGTTCGCGTTGCTGTGGTACATGAACTTCACGCTCAACATGCTGACGATGCTCGCCCTGACCCTCTCGGTCGGCATCGTCATCGACGATGCGATCGTCGTGCTGGAGAACATCTACCGGTTCATCGAGGAAAAGGGCATGTCGCCGATTCAAGCGGCGATTGAGGGTACACGTGAGATCGGACTCGCCGTGCTGGCGACGACGATGTCGCTCGTCGCGATCTTTGCGCCGGTCGGCTTCATGAGCGGCATGGTCGGCCGCTTCATGCGCAGCTTCGGCCTGACGATGGCGTTCGCGGTGATGGTGTCGTTGCTGGTCGCCTTCACGCTGATACCGACGATGAGCGGACGGTGGCTGAAGGTGAAGCCCCGCACCGAGGACGACGATCATCACGTTCACGACTCGAAGCACTCGAAGATCTTCGGGCCGATCGATCGCATTTACACGCGCATGCTCGAGTGGTCGATGGCGCATCGCGGCATGGTCGCCGCGCTCGCGGTCATGGTCCTGCTTGCGAGTGTGCCGATGTTCCGCATCGTGAACATCAACTTCACGCCGCAGGACGACCAGTCCGAGTTCGACGTCAGCCTGCGCGCGCCGGAAGGCACGAGCCTGGACGCGACCGAGGTGACGGCGAATCGAGTGGCGTCGGCAATTCGCCAGATCCCCGAAGTCGTCTACACGATGATCACCGTTGCCGGCGATTCGGCCGGGACACTCAACACCGCGTCGATCTACGTGCGCCTGAAGCCGATCGGCGAACGAGGCCGTGATCAGTTCGAGATCATGGACGTCGTGCGCAACGAGGTGCTGCCGAAGGCGGCGCCACAAGGCGTGAAGGCGTCGCTGCAGGCTCCGGGCATCGCAGGTGGTGGCGGCGGCGGTGGTCAGGGTGGTCAGGGCGATGTGACGTTCGTGCTGCAGGGCCCGGACTTACAGATACTCGAGCGGGCGAGCAATGCGTTGGCGGCAAAGGCGCGGTCGATTCCCGGTCTGGTGGACGTCGATACGTCGCTGCGCGTCGGCAAGCCCGAGATGTCGGTCCGATTGGACCGCCCCAAGGCAGCCGACCTCGGCGTTCAGATCGCCGATGCGGCTGATGCGCTTCGCCTCCTCGTTGGCGGCGACCAGGTCACTACCTACAACGAAGCTGGTGAGCAGTACGAGGTTCACTTACGCGCCGAAGAGCAACAGCGCGGCTCGGAGGCCGCTATTGCGCGTCTCACGGTACCTTCGTCCCGATTAGGCGCGGTACCGCTCGAGAACATCGCGTCGTTCGCGCACGGTGATGCACCGGCGGATATCCGCCGCTTGAATCGACAGCGTCAGGTGACGGTCGGCGCCAACATGTTGCCCGGAACATCGCAGTCGGCGGCACAGCAGCAGATTGCCGCCGAAGCGAGTCAGCTTGGGCTCGGCTCGGAGTATCGCACCGGCTTTGCCGGTCGTTCCCGCGAGCTGAATCGAACGGCGAGCGCGTTCCTGCAGGCGCTCGCGCTATCGCTCATCTTCATGTATCTCGTCCTCGCGGCGCAGTTCGAGTCGTGGCTACACCCGGTGACAATTCTGCTCTCGCTGCCGCTGACGCTGCCGTTCGCGCTGCTGTCGATCGTCATCTTCGGCCAATCGCTGAACATCTTCTCGGCGCTCGGCATGCTGGTGCTGTTCGGGGTGGTGAAGAAGAACTCAATCTTGCAGATCGATCACGCCAATCAGCTGAAGGAAGCCGGCCTCGACACGCGGCACGCGATTGTCCAGGCCTGCCGAGATCGGCTGCGGCCGATCCTGATGACGACGCTGGCGTTTGTCGCGGGCATGATCCCGCTCGTGCTGACCAGCGGCGTCGGCTCGGCCACCAATCACGCGATTGGCTTCGTCGTCATCGGCGGTCAGACGCTGGTGCTCTTGCTCACACTGCTCGTGACACCGGTGACCTACTCACTGTTCGAGGACGCGCGCGAGAGGCGCGTTGTCGTTCGCGGGTTCAGCTGGATCAGATCAAAGCTGCCGCTTCCGAATCCGGTTACGCCCGTCTAGGCACGTCCAAAAGGACGTGTCCTACGTCCTCGGGCCGGTCCTTTTGGGCCGGCCTGTCTGACGTCACCATGGCAGCTGTACTCCTTCGCAGGAAGCGGGTGGCGGGAAGCGTGCGGCAACATACGCGGCGATGTCGGTGGCGTGCTCCTGCACGGCGAAGCAGTACAGCGTGCGTGCATTGTCCGGTGTCAGCAGGGCGCCATGCGCGATGATTGTCTCGAAGAGGTACTGCTCGCGTGTCGCCACGGCGGCTTCGAGCGGCGTCACCGAGACGTGCTGGTACCGCTTGAGGATGTCCCACGTGTCGTAGCGGATGTTGGGGTTCGCGCCGAGCGCGATCTGGCGGACGATCTCGCCGGTGTCGTGCATGCCGATCGCCTCGGTCAGCGTGACGGGCTGCGCCGGCCAGAACAGCGGTTGACCGGTCGTCAGCGCCGCAGCGCCGGACGCCGCGAAGGCGGTGAGCACGGCGACGGGGGGCACACCCAGCGCCAGGGACATCGCGATCGTGCTCCAGCGTCGCATCAGTCCTCCCCCCACCACAAGTCGGTCCACTTCGGAAGCATCGCCGGTGCGACCGTCGGATGCAGCAGCGCCTCCTCGCGCATCTTCGAGACGACCCGCAGCGTGTGCGCGTCCTTTGGCCATGTCGCGCGCGAGGTTGGCCACAGCACATAAGCCCAGCCCGTGCGCGCTTCGAATGCGCCGTGACGCAGACGCAGGTGCAGACCTGCCGATCGAATCGCCCACGCGCCGCTCACGCCCAGCACGACGACGATCAGCAACGCACCCGCCCACACGGGTGAGCGAACAGCCAACAGCGCGCGCAACGCCACATACGCTGCAACCGCGTAGAACACGCCCGCGGTGCTGATGATCTCGTCCTTCGCATATGCGTACGACATCAGCGCGCTCACGGCGAGCACGGCGAAGAACGTCATCGGAACAGGTTCTCGCCAGCGCTGCGATCCCGTTGGCCCGCGGCTGAAGACGTACCAGGCGATCAGCGCGGTGGTGAGGAGCGAAGAGGCAATCTGGACGATGAATACTGGCGGCAGCGATCCGTTTTGCCACGCGGTGACCGCGGTGAATCGGCCGATCTGCGGTTGCGACAGCAGCACTGACGCGGCGGTCATCGTGACGTTGTAACCGTAGAAAACCACAGGGCGATTGCCGAAGCGTTCGATCTGCTCTGCTTCGGTGAGCGCGCCCGTGCCAAACCCCGTGCCCCGTTCGCCGACCCCGGCGCCGTGCTTTCCCAGGTAGCCGACGCGAACGCCCGCATAGAGCACGACGACCAGCGTCATGAGCACAACACCACGTCTGGAGATGCCGCGCAGACCTGCGGCGTATCCGGCGACCGCGACTGGCCAGACGAGCAGGCCCGATTCGAAGGACAGCGCCGCGCTCCCGAGCAACACAATCGCCGCGAGGTCGGCCAGCCACCCACCCCCTGACTGCGCCAGCGCAAATGTCGCCAGCGCGCTGACCGCGACGATCAAGTAGTGGTTGACCGGGAACGACTCACGAAACAGACCGACGAACGTGTGCATGCCGGTGAGGACGGCGAGCCCGGCAGCCAGCGCGGCCACATCGGTCCACGAGCGCGCCCGGCACACCCACACGAAGAGCGCAATGAGAACGACGCCGGCCACAGCGTGGTAGCCGCGAAAGACGAGGTGGTATCGGCCGCCGAGCGCCTCGCCCGCCTGTACCAGCAGCCGCGTGCGGACCTCTTTGAGCGGCCGCAGCATGGTCGGTGAATTGTGCAGCCCATCGACGAACGCCGCGGTGGCCGATGGCATCGGGATGACCCGCTCGATCACTTCGAGCGAATCGGAGACCTGGATCGGCACCTGGTACACGCTGCCCGCAAGCGCGAGGGCTGTGAGTGCGCCGAGCATCCAGGCGGCAATGCGCGGACCGATGTCGTGTCCGGCTTTCGGCAACGGCCCGATGTAGTGTCCGGCTTTAGCCGGACCTTCTCTTGACATGGACTCGGGCATTGTCACACGCCCATCCTGCACTTAAAGTTATCTTCGTGCCTTTCCGTTCCATCGTCGGCCATCGTCGTCTGTTGACCCTGCTGTCGCGTGCGGTTGCCCGTGACACGCTGCCGCCGGCGCTTCTGTTGGCTGGCCCCGCCGGCATTGGCAAACGCCGCACGGCTATGGCGATTGCCGAAGCGGTGAACTGCCTCAAGCCGCAGGGTGTAGTGTCCGGCTCTAGCCGGACCGAGAGCGAAGCTGCCTCGAGTCGGACCGACAGCGGCGCCGCCGAGTTCGCCCGCGACGCATGTGGTGAGTGCCCGGCCTGCCGCCGCATTCATCGGGGCGTGCACCCCGACGTCATCGTCATCGAGCCCGGCGAGATGGGCTCGATCAAGATCGAGCAGGTGCGCGATGTCATCGATCGCGCCGAGTATCGGCCCTTCGAAGGACGGCGACGTGTGGTGATCATCGACGAGGCGGACGCGTTGATGCAGCCGGCGCAGAATGCGCTGTTGAAAACGCTCGAAGAACCGCCGTCGGCATCGATGTTCATCCTGGTTTCGTCGATTCCGGATGCGCTGCTGCCCACGGTGCGTTCGAGATGCTCGCGGCTGCGTTTCGCCTCGCTGTCAACGTCGGAAGTGACCGAGGTGTTGCGCCGGGACCACGAGTATTCGGAGCAGGATGCCCGCGCCGTCGCCGTAGACGCCGAAGGCAGCGTGGGCCGGGCGTTGCAAGCCGAGTCGATCGATCTGGTCGAAGCACGCGAAGGCGCGCAACGACTGCTCGATTACACGGCTCGCGCCGGTGACCCATCGAGACGACTCGATGCCGCCCGCGATGTTACGGCGAAGAAAAGCACATCGGTCGGCGAGCGTGATCAGCTCGCCGCGTGTCTGCGCGCGCTCGGATCGCTGCTCCGCGATGTGAGTATCCTTTCAGCGGTCGGCGATCGCGGTCTGATTGGCAACAGCGATCTCGAACCGCAGCTCGCGTCGCTGGCCAGGTCCTTCGACAGCAAGCGTTCGGCAAGCGCCTATGCGGCCGTGGACGAAGCACTGGCGGCGCTCGAGCGCAATGCGAGTCCCAAGATCGTCGCCGATTGGTTAGTGCTTCAGCTCTAGATGAAACCGAGAATCGCGATCACGGTTGGTGATCCGGCGGGGATTGGACCGGAGATAGCGCGCAAGGCCGCGGAGGATCCGCGCGTCCGCGAGGTCTGTGAACCTGTTCTGTACGGACCGCCAGAGCAGTTGCAGTTCACGCCAGGCGTCTTGTCAGGTGAGGCAGGGCAGGCGGCGTACGAGGCGATCTGCGCCGCGGTCCGTGACGCGCAGGCGGGCACCATCGCCGCCATCGCCACCGCACCGATCAACAAGCTGGCGTTCTCGAAGGCCGGCCTGCCGTGGAAGGGCCACACCGATCTGCTCGGTCATCTGACCGGCAGTCGTCGCGTCGCGATGATGTTCTGGTCCGAGCCGCTGAAAGTGGTGCTTGCCACGATTCACGTTCCGCTTGCCGCTGTTCCCGTCACGCTGACGCGCGACGTCATGGCCGAGACGATCGATCTGACCGCCCGTGAGCTGCCGCGCTTCCTCGGTCCGCCGAAGTCTGGCGAGAGCAGCGTCCGCCCGCGTCTCGCCGTGGCCGGCCTCAACCCGCACGCGGGCGAAGAAGGACTGCTCGGCGCGGAGGAACGCACCGTCATTCGTCCTGCCGTGGAAGCGGCGCGATCGCGTGGCATCGACGTCGTTGGGCCACTCCCCGCCGATACGATCTTCCTGCGCGCGAGAAAAGGCGAGTTCGATGCCGTGATCGCCTGCTACCACGATCAGGGTTTGATTCCCGTCAAGCTGCTGGCGTTCGGTCATTCGGTGAACGTCACACTCGGCCTGCCGATCATCCGTACGTCGGTCGATCACGGCACGGCGTTCGACATTGCTGGCAAAGGCGTCGCCGATCCGACGAGCATGATCGAAGCCACGCTGCTTGCAGGGCGCCTTGCGTCCGGATCGAGATAACGCGATCCCATGAAAGTCCTGATGATCGGCCAGCACTCGGGCGTGTTCCGCGATCTCGACTCGGTGGTGCGGGAACTGTGCCGGCGTGGACATCAGGTCGTGTTGCTGCACGGTACGCCGCTCGACCACCTGGAGGTGCCGGATCTCACAGGCGTCATGAGGCGAGAGCGGTCCGAGCCGTCCGAGGCGTGGCAACGCCGTCTCCGTGTCGGCCGCCAGGTGATCAATCGCGGCATTTATTGGCGCAAGGCGCATCCGTCTCCCGAACGAGTCGTCGCCAGCATCGAGAACCACCTGCCTGACGATGTACGCGCGAAGATGCAGACGCCGCTTTGGAGATCGGCAATCGGGACACGTGCCGCGCTCCGCGTGTGGCGGTGGGTCGAAGCAGCGAGTCCGGCCAGTCCGATCGTGGGTTCGCTGTTGAAGCAGATCGACCCCGACGTGATGCTGGTCTCGCCGACCATCTGGCCGAAGGACCCGGTTGAAGCCGACTATCTCCACGCTGGCCGCACACTCGGCATTCCGACGATCGGCTACGCGAACTGTTGGGACGATTTGACGAGCCGCGGCACGGTGCATGTGCTTCCGGATGTGTACCTCGCGTGGAACGAAGCCATTGCACACGAGGCGGTCGAGATTCACGACATTCCCGCGAGCACGATTCGCATCACCGGGGCGCCGCATCTCGACACATTCTTTTCACTCCGTCCGCGTAGGACCCGCGCGGACGTGTGCGCCAGCCTGGGCCGTCCGGATGCGCCCTACATGGTCTTCCTCGGCAGTCCGCGGACGATCTGGGACGACGAGTCGTTCATGGTGAAGGCCATGGCCGATGCGCTCGCGTGTGCGTTCGGCACCGGCACTCCCGCTCTCATCGTTCGGCCGCATCCGACGAATGCGGCGCCGTTCAATGCCTTGGCACATCAGGGGGTCGTCGTCGACAGGAATCTCGGCGATCAGGCCGATTCGCCGGTGTCGCCGCACGAGTACTTCGACCTGCTCGCTCACGCGACTTGTGTGTTCGGCGTGAACACCCCGGCATTTCTCGAGGCGGTCGTCGTCGATCGACCGTGTCTGACGATCGTCAGCGAGACATACTGGCCGGCGCAGGGGCGCACGGGCCATTTCCGTCATCTGCTGAAGGGCGCGTTCCTCGACATCTGCCGCGACATGAATGACGTCGCGGCGTGCGTACGGCGCATCGCGGACGGGGCCGATGATCGCGCGGTTCATCGTCGTGCGTTCACACGCTGGTTCATCCGCCCGTGCGGCCTCGACATCGCAGCCAGCGACGTCGTGGCGAGCGTGATTGAGACTGCGGCGCGGCCGAATGCGGAGCGTGCTCCGATGTCGGCCGTGGCGTGCCAGGACAACCTGCCGGGACTGAGCCTCGCCTCCGAAGGCATCGGCCGGTGAGCCGATTGACCGTCCCACGAATGGAGCCGCAGTGATTCTTCATCCGACGCGCGTGCATGGGGCTTTTCTCATCGAGCCGATCACCGCCGCCGACGCTCGCGGATCGTTCACCGAGGTGTATCAGCTGAGGGCGCTGGCCGAGCGCGGGTGGCACGGCGCCTTCGTGCGCAGCGCGATCTCGCACAACCATCAACGTGGAACCTTGCGCGGGATGCACTTCCAGCGGGCGCCGCACTCAGAAGCCAAGCTGGTGATGTGCATCGGCGGTGCGGTCTATGACGTGATGGCCGACGTGCGGCCCGGCTCGCCGACCTTCGGCCAATGGGATGCCTGCGAGCTGACGCCCGAGAATCGACGGGTGCTCTTCCTGCCCGAAGGTGTGGCACACGGCTATCAGGCACTCTCGGACAACAGCACGGTGCACTATCACCTCAGCAACTATTACGCGCCGCAGCTCGCCGACGGCATCCGCTGGGATGACCCGACTCTGGCCATTCGCTGGCCGCTGCCGCCGTCGATGCTGTCGGATCAGGACAAGCGGTGGGGACTCCTGAGCCGATGACGAGGACGCGAGTGCGCGTCGTTGGCGCCAGCGCAACGGCAATTCGGCAGCTCCGAGCGATCGCACCGGCGCGCGTGGACGTGGTGTCGGAGCCGATCGCCGAGATCGACTGGATGCTCGTGGCGACCGGCGGGCAGCGGATCGAGGCCATTCGATCGAGCGGTCTTCCGCCGTTCCGGGTACTGGAAGTTCCCGGCATTGCCGGTGACCTCGACCCGGCGGGCATGAACGCGCTGCGAGCGATGCTGGTCAAGATTGGGGGCATCGGCGTCTGGCGACCCGAGATATCGCCACTCGGCACACGCCTCGCCGCGGCGATCGTCCGATGGCTGACGGCATGAGCGTCAGTATGCGATCCTGACAGTATGCGTTTGCCAGTCCTGTTCGATGGCGGGTGTCCGATGTGCCGGCGGACGGTGCGTATCGTGCGCGCGCTCGACTGGAACGATCGCCTGCAGTTTGTCGACGCCACCAATGCCGAGGCGCGCGCGTTCTTTGCGCCGTCGCTGACCGAGGCGCAGGTGATGGTGGAGATGTATGTGGTGGACGAACGCCAGCGACTGCACGGCGGGTTCGACGGTTGGCTGCAGATCGCCCGCGTTGTGCCGCTACTGTGGGTGTTCGGATGGTTCGGACGTCTGCCGGGTATCCGGCAGTTAGGCCACGCCGTTTACAGGGTTATCGCCGCCAACCGTGTCCGAAGAGGACGATGCACGGACGATCTTTGTGAACCGGGTCTGGCCGGTTCAAAAGGGGGCGTCAAAGAGTGAGCGGCCTACTGTCGAAACGCGTTAGTCATCGGATACCGTCGGTCCCGCCCGAAGCTCTTGCGCGTGATCTTCACCCCCGGCGGTGCCTGCCGACGCTTGTATTCGGCAGAGTAGAGCAGACGCTGCACCCGGCTCACCGTCGCGCGGTCGAAGCCGCCGGCGACGATCTGATCGACGCTCTGCTCCTCCTCGATCAGACCATGCAGGATCGCGTCGAGGACGTCGTAGGGCGGCAGTGAATCCTGGTCGGTCTGGTTCGGCCGCAGCTCCGCCGTCGGCGCTTTGGTGATCGATGACTCGGGGATCACGTCATTCGCGCTGATTGCGCTGTCCTCTGGCACGTGCGTGTTGCGCCACTCGGCGAGCGCATAGACCTCGGTCTTGTAGATGTCCTTCAGTACCGAGTAGCCTCCGCACATGTCGCCATACAACGTGGCATAGCCGACCGACATCTCAGATTTGTTCCCCGTCGTGACCAGCAGCTCGCCGAACTTGTTGGACATCCCCATCAGCAGGAGACCGCGGACGCGCGCCTGCAGGTTCTCTTCGGTGACGTCGCGTTCGCGGGAGCCGAAGGGCGGCGTGAGCGCGGCTTCCGCAGCATCCACCGTCTGAGCAATCGAGATCGTCTCGAGCGTGATGCCGAGAGACGCCGCGGAGTCTGCGGCGTCGTCCATGCTCGCTTGAGACGTGAAGCGTGAGGGCAGACGGACACCGCGAACGCGTTCGGCGCCGAGTGCGTCCACGGCAACGGCGGCTGTCAACGCGGAATCGATGCCGCCTGAGAGGCCCAGCACGATTCCCTTGAATCCGTTCTTGCGGACGTAATCACGCAGGCCAAGCATCATGGCGCTGTAGATCGTCTCGAGCCGGGGTGGTTCCTGCCAGGGCTCGTCCGACCGGCCTTCGCTGTTCGAGCTTCGGCGGTCCGCCGTAGCCTCGGCGGAGGCGGAACGGACGTGCCCTGCGGGAGTGCCGACGCAGCGGAGTCCGCTGCTGCTCTTCTCCCATGTCGTGATGACGATCGCCTCGCGCCAGAACGGAAGACGATGGGCGAGCGTTCCGTCGGCGTTCATGACGAATGATCCGCCGTCGAACACGAGCTCGTCCTGGCCGCCGACCTGGTTCACATAGGCGAGCGGCGCGCCGGCCTCAGACGTACGCGCACGCGCAAGCTCGAGCCGTTCGTCGAACTTGTCCACTTCGAACGGCGAGCCGTTCGGGACGAGGAGCAACTCAACCCCGGCACCCGCCAGGTGCGCGGTCACCGACGGTAGCCAGATGTCTTCGCAGATCGGAATGCCCAGGCGTATGCCGCGGAACGTGATGGGCTCGGGCAGCGGTCCGGGATTGAACACGCGTTTCTCGTCGAAGACGCCATAGTTGGGCAGCTCGTGCTTGAAGCGCAGTTCGGAGCGGCCCCCCGTGACCAACGCCGCCGCGTTGTGGAGGCAACCGTCGATGCGCCATGGCAGGGTGACGATCACGGCCGGCCCTCCGGATGCGGTGTCACGTTCGAGCTCGTGCAGCGCCGCTGCCGCCGCGTCAACGAGCGCGGGACGCAGCACCAGGTCTTCTGGTGGATACCCGACGAGAACGAGCTCGGACAGGACCACGAGGTCGGCGCCGAGTTCCGCCGCGCGATCGCGTGCATGACGCACGCGTGCGAGGTTGCCGGCTACGTCACCGACGGTGGGATTGAGCTGTGCGAGCGCGATTGTGAGGGCCATGCTGTCGAGGGGTGCGGCTGCCTGTAGTATAAAACCTTAATGATCCATGGATAGTCTGGTCGCCGAAGGCCTGGGCAAGTGCTACATCCTGAGCCGTGATTCCGAGGGAAAGGCGTCGCGCTCGTTGTGGCGGCGGCTGAAGTCCCCGCTCGGCGATTCCGAGTCCACGCCCAGGACCCGCGATTTCTGGGCGCTCCGCGACGTCAGCTTTCGAGTCGAGCCGGGCACGATTCTCGGTGTCATCGGTCCCAATGGCGCCGGCAAGACGACGCTGCTGAAAGTTCTCGCGCGGGTGATCACGCCGACTACCGGCCGCGTGGTCGGCATCGGGCGCGTCGTGTCGCTGCTGGAGCTCGGCGCGGGCTTCGATCCCGATCTGCCGGCGCACGACAATATCCTGATGAACGCGGCGATCCTCGGCATTCCGCGCGCCGAGGCGCAGCGCCGTATCAAGGAGATTCTCGAGTTCGCCGAGGTCGAGCAGTTCACTGGCAGCCCGCTGCGGCATTATTCGAGTGGCATGTACCTCCGGCTGGCATTCTCGGTCGCGATCCACATGAACCCGCAGATCCTGCTCGCCGACGAGATTCTCGCGGTCGGCGACCAGGCCTTCCAGGAGCGCTGTCTGCAGAAGGTGGCGGAGCTCGGACGTGACGGCCTCACGGTGCTGTTCGTTTCGCACGACATGGACGCGATCATGCGTATCTGCAATCGCGTCATGTGGCTGCACCAGGGCGCGCTCCGCAAGCTCGGGGACCCCGAAGAGGTGGTCGACGATTACCAGAGCGCGATTTGGAGTCAGGCCGACATCGCACAGTCCGAGCGCGGGCGGCGATCGAACCGCTATGCGGAAGTGCTGTCGGTTCGGCTCGTCTCCTCGACCGGCAAGGACATCGGCGGGGCGCCCGTCTCTGAGGACGTGTTCATCAAGACACGCTTCCGGACGAATAAGCCGAACCTAACGGTGAAGTCTGCGCTCGACCTGAGCACGAAGGGGACGCTGATTTTCAGGACGGCCGACACCGACGCCCGTCCGCTGCCGCAGGCGGGCATCTACGAGGTGCTTGTCAAGATTCCGCGCGATCTGCTGGCGGAGCTCCCCTATGTTGCAACCGTTGGCTGCATCTTCAAGCGCGACAACGAGGCCAAGGAATATCCCCTGCTGATGCACAACGCGCTCTCGTTTCTCGTCTACGGCACCGAGACGCCTGACGCGTCCGCATCGGGCCGTCTCGATCGTGTCGGCTATATTGCACCGAAGCTGGAATGGATCGTCCGGCAGGAAACCTATGCTGCTGGCGCTTAGACGCTGGTTGGGCTTAGGCGCGCCGATGGTGGCTGCGGCCGACGGCGTCCTCGATCGTAAATCGCAGAAGTGGGTCATCGAGCCGGCGCGCGTCGGTCTCATTGCACGCGCCGAGGAGCTGTGGCGCTACCGCCGCATCCTGTGGTTCTTCGGAGCGCGCCGGATCAAGGAGCGCTACGAGGACAAGACGCTCGGCAGGTTCTGGCTATTTTTCCAGCCGCTCGGGCCGATCCTGATCAGCACCGTCATCTTCGGCAACATGTTGCAGGTGCCGTCCGACGGCATCCCGTACTTCCTGTTCTTCCTGACTGGCAGTTCGTGCTGGCGCATCTTCGAGCGTGGCGTGATTCGCGTGACGCGAAGTCTGGACCAGAACCGCGGACTCATCAAGAAGGTCTACTTCCCGCGTCTGATCGCGCCGATCTCGTCGGTCGCGCCGGCGCTCACCGAATTTGGCGTGCTCTTCACGCTGCTGGTGCTGACCTGCGTGTATTACTTCGTGAAAGACGGTGTGTTCTATCTGCGTCTGGGGCCGCAAATGCTCGTCGGCCTGCTGGCGATCGCGATGGCGGCGTTCCTCTCCATTTCCGTCGGGTTGTGGACGACCGTGATGCAGGTCCGTCACAAGGACGTGCAGTTCTCGATTCGCTACTTCCTGCAGTTGTGGCAGTACGTGACGCCGGTCATCTTCCCACTGTCGGAGCTGCTGAAAGTGCTGCCGCCGCAGCTGCACTTCATCGCCTATCTGAACCCGATGACCCCCGTGGTTGAAATGTACAAGTGGGGCCTGCTCGGCGTCGGTCACGTATCGGCAACCGGCGTGCTGGTCGGCGGCCTGATGACACTGGCAATCTTCAGCACCGGTGTGGTCTTCTTCAACCGTTCCGAGGCTGCGTCCGTCGATCGACTCTAGACACCGTGATTCCCTTTAATCGGCCTTACCTGACCGGCCACGAGTTCACCTACATCCAGGAGGCTGTTGCCGCCGGTCAGCTCGCCGGCAACGGACGCTTCACGAAACAGTGCCAGGCCTGGCTCGAGCACCGCGTGTGTGCGCCGAGGGTGCTGCTTACGCAGTCGTGCACGGCGGCGCTGGAAATGGCCGCGCTGTTACTCGACCTCGTGCCTGGCGACGAAGTGATCATGCCGTCGTTCACATTCGTCTCGACGGCAAACGCGTTCGTGCTGCGGGGCGCGCGGCCGGTATTCGTGGACATTCGAGCCGACACGCTCAATCTCGACGAGCGGCAGATCGAATCCGCCATCACTCCCCGCACCAAAGCCATCATCGTTGTCCACTACGCCGGCGTTGCGTGCGACATGGACGCCATCATTGAGATTGCCCGTCGTCACGGCGTGATCGTCGTCGAGGACGCGGCGCATGCGTTGATGTCGCGTTACAAGGGAAAACCGCTCGGCAGCTTCGGACAGTTGGCGACCTTCAGTTTTCACGAGACCAAGAACGTGATCTCCGGCGAGGGCGGTGCGCTCGTCATCAACGACGCGCGGTTCGTCGAGCGCGCCGAGATCATCTGGGAGAAGGGCACCAACCGGTCACAGTTTTCCCGTGGCCGCGTGGACAAGTACACGTGGGTGGACGTCGGCTCGTCGTTCTTGCCTGGGGAGCTGACGGCGGCGTTCCTGTGGGCGCAACTGGAACAGGCGGAGCAGATCACGTCGATGCGGTTGGAGCAGTGGAACCGGTATCGAGAGGCTTCGTCTGCGCTCGACGCGATCGGCCGCGGTCCAGTTGTGCCACCTGACTGCGATCACAACGCACACTTGTTCTATGTGTTGTTGCCGTTGACCGCGCATCGCAACGAGATCCTCGCCGACCTCAATGCCCACGGCGTCAACGCGGTGTTTCACTACGTCCCGCTGCATTCGTCGCCTGCCGGTCAACGCTATGGCCGTGTGTCAGGGTCGATGAGCGTCACCGACGAATGCAGTGCGCGTCTGATTCGATTGCCGCTGTGGGTGGGGATGCCGTTGGACGTACCGGAGATGGTCGTCGAACGTGTGCGGGAAAGCGTCGCCGCTGTCAGCGCGAGGTAACCAAGGGGCGAGGCAACGGATTGACACGGAGTAACGGCGCAACGGAAGTATCAGCGCTTGGGGGATGACGTGAAGAACACGACCATCGTCGGACTGCTGCTGTTTTGTTGCGTGTTGGGTGGCTTCGCGAACGCGCAGCCTGCCGCGGCCACGTGCGACCGCGAATGCCTGCGCGGCAAGGTGACGCAGCTGCTGTATGCGCTGGTGAAACACGACGTGAGCGGCCTGCCCGTCGCCGGCACTGTGCGCGTAACCGAGGATGCGGTCGAGAAGCCGCTCGCCAAGGTCGGTCTCGTTGGCACGGTGACGCGACTGCGCGGCTTCCGCCAGGACGTCATCGACGAGCGCGCCGGCGTAGTCGGCGCCCACGTCATTGTGGAAGAGACTGGGGCGCCTGTGTTGTTGGTGGTGCGACTGAAGGTGGTCGCCGACAAGCTCACCGAAATCGAGCTGGTCGCCACGCGCAGCCGCGCCGAAGGCCTCATCTTCAACATCGACGGGCTGAGTGCGCCGAGTGCGGTGATGAGCGACGCGCCGAGTGCGGGGCAGCTCTCCACGCGCGACGATGCGATCAAGGCGGCGCTGCACTACCCGCAAGGGCTCAATACCGCGAAGACCTTCGCCGCCGTGAACGCCCCGTTCGCG
>DAINQP010000146.1:0-15915 GCA_036742665.1 Vicinamibacterales bacterium
TGTACCTGCAGGGCCTCCAGGGACGGGCGGTCGGACCGTTGATGTACCTCGGCGCCAAGCACATGGTCACGGGCTACGACCATCTGCTCTTCCTGGTCGGTGTGATCTTCTTCCTCTACCGGCTCAAGGATGTCGTGACCTACGTGAGCCTGTTCACGATCGGGCACAGCCTGACCCTGCTGGCCGGTGTCCTCGGCGGCATCCGCGCCAATCCATTCCTCATCGACGCCATCATCGGCTTCTCCGTGGTCTACAAGGCATTCGAAAACATGGACGGCTTCAAGCGATTCTTCGGTGTGCAGCCGAACACACGCGTCGCCGTCCTCGTCTTCGGGCTGTTCCACGGCTTCGGTCTGGCGACGAAGCTCCAGGAGTTCGATCTGTCGCCCAACGGTCTCGTGGCAAACATCGTCAGCTTCAACGTCGGCGTCGAGATCGGTCAGGGGCTCGCGCTCACCGGCATTCTCATCGCACTGACTTGGTGGCGCTCGCACCGCGCCTTCTTCGATCACGCGTTCGCGACGAACGCGCTGGTGATGGCGTGCGGATTTCTGCTTGTCGGCTTTCAGCTCTCGGGGTACTTCCTGTCATGACGATGGCATCTGACGTCGAGATGAGCGTAGAGGCGAAGCAGCGGCTTGCTGTCGCAGCGGGATTGGCGCTACTTGGCGCCGGACTGATTTTGGTGATGTTCGTCATGCCCGCTGAGTACGGCGTTGACCCGCTGGGGACGGGCGCGCGGCTCGGCCTGACCGAGCTGGGTGCGACCGGCAAACAGATCGCGGCGCTCGAGAGCTCGTCCACGAATACGGCGCAAGCCACGATCCTGGTCCACCAGGACGCGCCCTTCAAATCCGAAACCGTGGACTTCGCGATCGGGCCGCGTCAGGGCATGGAATACAAGTACCGGCTCGATAAAGGAGAGGCACTCTTATATTCGTGGAAGGCCACCGGACCAGTGAACGTGGAATTCCACGCGGAGCCAGACGGCGCGCCGCGCGGTTACGCGCAGAGTTATGAGAAAGTCGATCGCCAGACTGCCGCATCAGGCACGCTGACCTCACCGTTTCCAGGCATTCACGGTTGGTACTGGGAGAACACGACCGATCAGCCCATAACGGTCACCCTGACCTCGGCTGGTTACTACAACCTCTCCCACGAGTTCCGCAGCGGTCAGCCCACGAAGAACAAAACGTTCTGATCGGATCGAAAGGAGCGTGGCGTGTTCCTCGCTGGCGTCCTGAGCATCGCATCGACGATTGGCTTTGATCTGCGATATGGCCGACGCGAACGGCGCCCGGTTTGACATGCTCGTCGCCGTCGAGCATCCTAGATCCGTGAGGAGCGTTCTGCGGCGCGCGCTGGCGGCCTGGCTCGGCCTGATGCTCACGGGCGGGCCCATCGGCCTGTGCGCCGCAGTGATGCCGACGCCAGAGGGGCGCATGGCCTGCTGCACCGGGAAAGACACGTGCCCGATGCACGACGGCGCCACGCACAGCTCCGCATCGCACCACCGGCCAACCCAATCGCAGGCGGACCAGTGCTGCGTCGCGTCTGAGCGCGATACGCCGAACCAGTCGATGCCGATGACTGGTGCGGGACCAGCGACTCCCGTGCTCGGCACGAGCGTTCTACTTCCGCTGCACGTACCCGCACTTGTGCGCACCGACGCGTGGCGGACCGCCACGCCGCTTCTCGTCACGCCCGTTCCCCGGCATCTTCTTCTCGCCGTCTTTCTCGTTTAGCCACAGACAGCCGTCGTGTGTCTGCTCGGGCGTGTGGCCTGAGCCGTCAGCCCGGGCGCGTAGCCCGGGCGTGCAGGCGCGCACGCACGCGCGCATTGAGTGTCGTGGCAAATGATCAATCGCCTCATTGACGTCGCGCTGAGGAATCGATTCCTCGTCATCGCCCTGTATCTGGGTCTCGCCGGCTGGGGCTGGTGGGCGCTGGGTCACACGCCGATCGACGCCATTCCCGATCTTTCGGATAACCAGGTCATCGTCTTCACGGACTGGGCAGGACACAGTCCGCAGGAAGTCGAGGACCAAGTGACCTATCCCCTGACCACTAATCTGCAGGGGCTCGCTGGCGTGCGTGTCGTGCGGTCTCAGTCGGCGTTCGGGTTCTCGATGATCTACGTCGTCTTTGAGGACGACGTCGACCTCTACTTCGCGCGGACGCGGGTGCTCGAGCGCATGAGCCTGGTGGCCAAGAGCCTGCCCGCGGGCGTGACGCCGACACTGGGCCCAGACGCCACCGGCGTCGGCCACGTGTTCTGGTACACCGTCGAAAGTGCCGCCCTTTCTCTTCGCGAGTTGCGCACAATCCAGGACTGGTTCATCCGCTATCAGCTCAACGCCGTCCCCGGCGTGGCCGAAGTCGCCTCGGTCGGCGGCCACGTGCAGCAGTATCAGGTCGACGTCGATCCGAACCGCCTCAGGACCTACAACCTGCCGCTCAGTGCCGTGGTGTCCGCGGTGCGCGGGAGCAACGTCAACGTCGGCGGCAACGTGCTCGAGTCGAACGGCTCGTGGCTCATCGTTCGTGGCGTCGGGCTCATCGAATCGGTAGACGACGTGAAACAGATCGTCATCGGCGCGTCGAACGGTGTGCCGGTGCGTATCGCGGAAGTCGCCGACGTCCAGATCGGCAATGCGTTTCGTGTGGCCTCGCTCGTCAAGGGCGCCAACGAAGCCGTCGGTGGCGTGGTAGTGGCGCGATCGGGCGTGAACACCAAGGCCGTGATCGATGCCGTCAAGGCGCGCATTGCCGAGATCACTCCAGGGCTTCCTCCTGGCGTAACCATCGTGCCGTTCTACGACCGATCGGATCTCATCGAACAGACCACGGATACCCTGCGCACAGCGCTGATCGAAGAGATCGCGCTGGTGACACTCGCCCACGTCGTCTTCCTGCTGCACTTCAGGTCGATTCTGATCGTCACGATGCCGCTGCCGCTGGCCGTGCTGACGTCGTTTCTCGGCATGTATTACGCCGGCGTCTCGTCGAACATCATGAGCCTGGCCGGCATCGCGATCGCGATCGGCGTGCTCGTCGATGCTGGCATCGTGGTCACGGAGAACGCCTTCCGGACAGTTGAGAAGCGCGGCATCGATCCACGCGATCGCGGACAGGTGTTCGATGCGGTACGCGAGTCAACGCGGCTCGTCGGCCGGCCGGTGTTCTTCTCGATGAGCATCATCCTGCTCGCCTTCATTCCGGTCTTCGCACTCAGTGGACAAGAGGGCAAGCTGTTTCACCCGCTGGCATTCACCAAGACGTTCGCCGTGCTGGCGGCGACGGTGATCGCCGTCACGCTGGTACCGGTGCTGTGCACCATCCTCCTTGGCGGCAGGGTCCACGCGGAAGACGCAAACCCGGTCATGCGCGGCCTGCGCGCGATCTACAAGCCGGTGCTGCTCACCGCGCTCACCCACCGGCGATTCACCCTCGCCGGGGCCGCGCTGCTGCTGGCCGGAGCGCTGCTGCTCGCGCGCAATATCGGCAGCGAGTTCATGCCTGCGCTCAACGAAGGTGATCTGATGTTCATGCCGATCGCCGATCCGAGCATCTCGCTGGAAGAGAACACCACGATCGCCGCCCGGCAGAACGCTGCCCTCATGAAGTTCCCTGAGGTGGCGTACGTGGTCGCGAAAGTCGCGCGCGCCGATACGTCAACCGATCCGGCACCGCTCAACATGACGGAAACGATCGTCCACCTCAAGCCGCGCGATCAATGGCGGCCGGGCATGACACTCGACCGGCTGCGCGCCGAGATGGGCCGCGCCGCACAGTTGCCTGGCGTCTCCAACATCTGGACGATGCCGATCATCAACCGGATCGACATGCTCACCACCGGACTCCGGTCGGAAGTGGGCGTGAAGATTTACGGAAACGATCTGATGACACTCGAGAACCTGGCGCGAGAGGTGGCCGACGTTGTGCGCCATGTCCCCGGTGCGGCAAACGTTTATCCGGAACAAGTGACCAGCGGTCAGTATCTGAATATCGTCATCGATCGCGCGGCGGCCGCACGTTACGGCATTGGCGTCGGCGACGTGCAGCAAGTAATTGAGACCGCCATCGGCGAATCGACGCTGACCACGACGATCGAGGGACGCCGGCGCTTTCCAGTACGCGTGCGGTATGCGCCACAGTTCCGCACCGATGCCGAGGCCCTGGGACGTGTCGTGGTGTCGGGGTCCGGTGGCACATCCGTGCCACTCAGCCAGGTCGCGACGTTCGAGCATGCGCGTGGACCCGCGATGATCTCGTCGGAAAACGGACTGCTGCTGGCAACGGTACTGCTCAATGTGCAGGACCGCGATGGCGGCGGATTCGTCAACGAGGCTCGCGCGGCAGTCACGCGCCAGATCCGGCTACCGGCCGGCTATTACGTCAGCTGGAGCGGCCGCTGGGAGAACCAGGAGCGCGCCCGGGCGCGACTGCAGATCGTATTGCCAGTGGTCTTGCTCGTCATTTTCGTCCTGCTCTACTTCACGTATCACTCGGCGCTCGAGGCGGCGCACGTACTGCTGGCCGTTCCCTTTGCGTTGACTGGCGGCCTCTATCTCGTCTGGCTGCTTGGCTACAACTTCTCCGTCGCTGTGTGGGTCGGGTTCATCGCACTGTTCGGCACTGCGGTGCAGACCGGTGTGGTGATGGTCATTTACCTGGAGGAAGCAGTCGAGCGAAAGCGCCGCGAGTTGGGCGGTGCATTATCACGCGCCGCGCTCCGCGAGGCCGTGATCGAAGGCGCGCTGCTCCGGCTGCGTCCGAAGGTCATGACGGTTGCGACTGTGGTCGCGGGCCTGCTGCCGATCATGTGGAGCACGCGGGTGGGCGCGGAGGTGATGAAGCCGCTCGCCACGCCGGTCCTCGGTGGGATGGCCTCATCACTGCTGCACGTGCTGGTGGTCACACCGGTCATCTTCTTCTGGATTCAGGAGCGGCGCCTCAGACTGCAGCACGAGTCGCTGCCGGAGCCGGAGAGTCTTCCAGTGAATCGGCGGCGTCTCCTCGTCGCCGCCGGCGCGCTGGTGCTGCTCGCGCTGATCACGACGCTCGCCTGGCGTGTTGCCACACGAGACCGTCAGGGAATGGCGCCACAAACGGCGGGCAGCGTCGTGCAGACCGTTCGCGCCGGCGATCTCGACGTGGTCGTCTTGTCGCCAACCGGCGCGCTGCGAACCGGCCGCAACACGTTCACGGTCGAGTTCAGACGTGCGGGGACAGAGATGCTGGTCGATGTCGGACACGTGCGCGCCAGCGCCAACATGACGATGCCCGGCATGGCCATGTCGGGAAATCTGCAGGTCATGCCCAGTGGTGTGCAAGGCCGTTACACGGCGACGGCGGAGTTCGGCATGGCCGGGGCCTGGCAGATGGGCCTCGACTGGGATGGCCCGGCCGGCCGGGGCTCGGTGAATTTCCACGGAGGCGTGCAATGAATGTACGGATCAGAGTGGGCCTGGTGATGCTTGCGACGCTCGTGTCCACAGCGGCGGCCGCACAGCCGCCAGTGTCGTCCTCATCGACTGGTCATGTCGATCCGGTGAGCGGTGTGTCGATCGAGCAGGCGATCGCCCGCGCCCTCGAGCGGGAGCCATCGCTCCGCGCCGCACGCAGTCAGATCGACGTTGCGCGCGGGATGCGGGAGCAGTCATCGCTCAGACCGAATCCGAGTGTCTCGTTCGAGCGCCGCGAAGAGCCGCAGGGCATGGACAATCAAACGATGCTGTCGCTCGAGTGGCCGCTCGATCTGTTTCGGCGCGACACACGTGTGGCGGTCGCCGATCGTCAAATCTCGGCCACCGAGTTCGCGGTCGCCAATCGACAGCGGATGCTCATCGCCGACGTGCGCGCTCGCTACGGCGAGGTCCTAACCAGCCTTCGCGACCTCAGGCTCCTCGATGATCTCGTCGCCGCAACAGAGCGGCAGCACGATCTGCTTCGCGCACGAGTCGATGAAGGAGCCACGGCGCCACTCGATCGCGATCTCGTGGCTGTCGAACTGCGGCGTCTCGAGTCCGAGCGCCTCCTGCAGGCGGGCCGCGTCGAGATCGCGCTCATCGGTTTGAAGCGGGTCCTCGGCATGCAGCCGGACGCGACCCTGATGGTGCGGGATACCCTGGAAGATGTCGTGCTCCGCGAATCTGCAGCGGCCTTACCAGGTCCCGACGTGACGAACATCGTCGAACAGAGGGCCGACGTGCGCGAGTCGGCGGCCCAGGTCGAGATCGCGGCAGCGAAGATCGATCGCGCCGAGCGCGAGGGCCGCCTCGACGTCAACCTGTTCACCAACTACTCGCGAATGAACAGCGGCTTTCCGCAACTCGGTATCGCGCCGACGGGCGGCCTCACGCCGATCCGTAGCGTGTTTCACTACGTCGCCGCAGGGGCGATGGTCACCGTTCCCTTGCGCAACCGCAACCAGGGCGAGCTCGCCGCGGCGCGAGCGGAGCAGACCGGAGCCGCCCTCACCCACCGGGCCGCGCTCTTGACGGCGGAAACCGAGCTCGCCGCTGCTCGTACGCGCGACGACTACGCGCGACAGGCCATCAAGATCTACGGCAGCGGAGCGCAGGGGCTCGCCCGTCAGAATCTCACGGTGGTCGAACAGAGTTTTCAGCTTGGCCGAGTGACCGTGTTCGACGTGCTCACTGAGCGACGACGCTACATCGAAGTGGAGCGGGGATATACGGACGCACTGCGCGCGGCGTTCGAGGCGCGGACGGCGCTCAACCAGGCGATCGGAGGAGCACGATGAACGGCGAATCACGCGTCACGCTGAGCTCGGGCGTCGCCGCGGCCGCGGCGTTCGCATTGCTGTTCGCAGGAGCAGCGGCGACGTACCTGATGATGCGGCCTGCTGGACTCGCCAGTCATGAGACGGTAGTCATGCCCGCTCCCGGTGCGGCTCCGTCTGCTGCGTCGGGCGCACCTGCCGACGACGTGGTCGTCACACTGACTCCTGATGCGGTGGAGCGAGCGGGTCTGGTGACAGCAACTGTCGCCACGGGAACGTCCACCACGGACATTCGTCTGCCCGGCGTAGTGGAGCCCAATGCCTACCGGCGGGTGGCGGTGACACCACTCGTCAGCGGACGTGTGACGCACGTTGCCGCCCAACTCGGCGCGCGTGTGCGAAAGGGCGAGACGATGACCAACATCTACAGCCCGGCCATCGCCGACGCGCGAGCGAAGTACATCTCGGCACGGGCGATGCTCGACGCCCACGACCTCGAGCTCCAGCGCACAGAGAAGCTCGTGGAGATCGGCGCGGCGAGCCGTCAGGAACTCGAGCGCATTCATGCCGAGCACGCGGCGCAGATCGCCGAGGTCAGCAGCGCGCGGTCGCAGCTCGAGCTGTTGGGCGTGCCCGCACCGCCATCGCACGAGGCACAGGGCGGAGGCGCCGTCAGCGCCACGACGAGCGTACCTGCGCCGATCGACGGTGTGGTCACCGAACGCAACGCCAACGTTGGTCTGAACGTAGACAGCGCAACCCAGCTGTTCACCGTCGTCGATCTCTCGACGGTCTGGATCGTCGCGGATGTCTACGAACGCGATTTCTCTCGGGTCCGTGTCGGCAACCAGGCGGCGATCACCACTCCGGCGTATCCCGGTTTGACACTCCGCGGCCCGGTCAGCTATATCGATCCGCAAGTCAACGCCACGACACGCACTGCGAAGGTGCGAGTCGAGGTCGCCAATGCCAGGGGCGACCTCCGCCTCGGGATGTACGCCGACGTCGCCATCTCCACAGGTCAGGCGACCGCAAAGGTCATGATTCCGGGCGCGTCAATTCAGCAGGTCGGCAACCGTTCGGTCGTGTATCTCTCCGATTCCCAGCAACCCGGCCGGTTCGTGGAACGGGCTGTCACGCTGGGCGCCTCCTCTGGCGAACAGGTGGAAGTCGCGTCCGGCCTGAAGCCCGGCGATGTCGTCGTGACCGAGGGCAGCTTCTTCGTGAAAGCCGAACGTGAGCGTCTCGGCGGAATGTCTGCGCATTGACGCAGCCAACCCCGTGGTCGTCCTCGATAATTCAAACGAGCGCTGCCGCTCAACACCGCCGTCGAAATCGACGTCACCGGACGAGGCAAAAGCCATCGCGTTCACTGCGGCATGAAGATGCTCGAATGGATCGTCGTCATTGAGATTAGGAGCAGGATCGTCGTCATTGAGATTAGGAGCAGGCACGATGCCACATCGATGTGCCACCTGGTTTGTTCTTGTCGTGCTCCTTTGCGCGCCACTGACGGGCAGCATCGCGGCTGCGCAGGAACCACTGGCAATCGGATCCCAGGACGATAACGACGGCACCGATGTGCTCGGCGCGTTTGGCGATTCATTCAAGCTGCTCCTGATCGAGCACGCGTGGCGAATCGCGTTCCAGGAGAAGACGCGAGCCGAGCTGGGCGGAAAATTCTGGCTCGATTATCAGCGCTCCGTTCGCATGCCTCGGCAGTGGGGCGATACCGACGCGGGGTGGGTCAACTACCTCGGACACCCGATTCATGGAGCCGGCGCCGGGTACATCTGGCTCGATCATGATCCCTCGGCGCCAGGGGAGTTCAGTCTGACTCGGCGCTACTGGACGTCCCGCGTGCGGGCGATGGTGTTCGCCGGCGCCTACAGCCTGCAGTTCGAGATCGGGCCGCTCAGCGAAGCGTCGCTCGGCAACGTCGGCATGCGGCCCGAGACGACGGGCTGGGTCGATCACGTCATTACCCCCGTCGGTGCGTTCGGGCTCATCGTGGTTGAGGATGCCCTCGATCGCTATGTGGTGAGGTGGACGGAAGAACGAGTCCCAAATATCTTTCTGCGAATGCTGATTCGGCTTGCGGCCAATCCTGGCCGCACGCTGTCGAACAGCGCGAGCGGCCGTTCGCCGTGGCATCGCGACGGACGACCGATCGCATGGCGCTAGTCACTCTCCGAGGGATGTCATGCGTTTGAGCATTTTCTTAACCGTTGTCGTTCTCGCGATCGTTGTTCAGGCGGGTGTAAACACCCGCCTTTACGTTTCCGCCCAACAACCGAACCCGCGGCAGCAGCCTGGCGCACCCATCACGATCTACGCGCCGGATCAGCACGATCTCTACGATGGCCACTTCGTCATCTCGGCCAATCGCGTCCACATGGTTGGCAGTCTCAACGATCCTCCAGGTTGGAATCACATGGACAACGACGCGAAGACCGTCAAGGCCGTGTCAGGCACGGCCGACATCGACGTCGATGAGATCAAGAACACTGGAAAGTTCGAAGCCCGTCTGAAGGTTCCCGAAGGCGATCTCGTGGTCGCCATCGATCGCTTCAACGAGTTCGCGCCGTGTCAGAACGGCGGCATCGTTGCGTATCTGCACGAGCACGGCACCGACTCAGGCTGCGGCGACAACAACTGGCCCAAGACGTTTGTGTATCTCGCCGGATGGGGTTTCGGCCACGCGACGCTGAACGGCAAGCCGCTGTATCAGGATTATGAAATGCACTTCATGGTCACGCAGGGCACCCGCGATCGCAAGACGCTGAAGGTGAGCTATCCGTTGCCGACAAAGAAAGGACCGGCTGGTGAAGTGAACCCAGCCACGCAGCAGCTCGACTTCTACATCCGCAGTCCCAAGCAGGATCCACGCAACACGCCGAACCGCGAAGTGTTCGCGCACTTCTTTGCGATGGAAGTGACCTGGAAGTAAGACAGGTGGGTCTGCAGGCACCCCCAGTTTGGGAGGCAGGAGTGCCTGCAGGACCTCACCCCGCGACTGGGCTTGCTCGATGCGAGGAAAGCAAGGGGGCCAGTCACCACTGGATGGTATGTGAGTGTTAGACGTTGGCCGCGGAAAAAAGGCTCACTCGTTTTATCAAAAAGTGATCAAAGAGATTTCTGCGCATGAGCGACAATGCTGCGCCATGCCCCGTACACCCAAACAGGTCATCTCGCGACGACGCGTTCTGCAGAGTGCCGGAGGCGTCTTCGCCGTCGCGGGTCTTCCCGCTTCCGGACACTCAACGGTCGCAGCGCAGGAATCACACGCCGCTTCAACTGATCTGACAGGACGTGTTGCGCGCTACATGGCATCGGCACGTGATCGCGCGCTGTCGCCTGCGGTCGCGCGCGAGACGAAGCATCGCATTCTCGACACGATTGCCGCGATGGTCTCGGGCGCACGTCTCAAGCCGGGAGAGGTCGCGATCCGGTTCGCGCGCGCACAAGGCGGCATATCAGAGGCGACGGTGCTGACGACCGCGATCAGAACGTCGGCCGTGAATGCGGCGCTGGTCAACGGGATGTTCGCGCATGCGGACGAGACCGACGACTTCGAACCCGTCACCAAGGCTCACCCCGGTTGCGCCGTCGTGCCTGCGGCGCTGGCGATGGGCGAACGGACGAAGGGCTCCGGCCCGGATCTGATTCGTGCCGTCGCACTCGGCTACGACCTGTGCTGCCGCTGGCTGATGGCGCTTGGCCCCAACCACGTACGGGCCACGCATCGCAGTGCGGAAGGCGTGAGCGCAACCGTCGGCGCGGCCGCGGCGGCGGCGTCGATGGCGCGTCTCGATGAACAGGGGATGCGCTACGCGTTGTCGTACGCCATCCAGCAGGTCTCGGGCGTATGGAGCTGGGAGCGCGACGTCGAACATGTCGAGAAGGCGTTCGACTTCGCCGGCATGGGCGCGCGCAACGGCGTGACCGCGGCGTTGATGGTGCAGCTTGGCTTCACCGGCGTCGCGGACGTGCTCGAAGGCGAGCACAACGCGCTCGAGGCACACTCGCGCGAGGGGAAGCCCGAAGAAATGGCGCGCGATCTCGGCTCGCGCTACTTCGTCACCGAAACGGCAATCAAGACCTTCTCGGTTGGCTATCCGATTCAGGCGGCACTCGACGCGTTCATCTCCTTGCGCCGCGAGCATTCGCTGACGCCGGCCAGCGTCGATCACATCGTCGCGACGCTGCCCGAGGATGGCGCGCGCATCGTGGACAACCGCTCAATGCCCGATGTCAACCTGCAATATCTAATCGCGGTGGCGCTCGTAGATGGTACCGTATCGTTCGAGGCGAGCCACTCGTACGAGCGGATGAAAGATCCACAGGTGCTCGACGCGAAGCGCCGTGTAGAACTGGTCGCCGACCGCGCGTTGATGGATCCGGCGGCGCCGCGCAGTGCACGCGTCGAGGTGCGGCTGCGCGACGGACGGACAGTGAGCCGTTTCACACGCCACGCGCCGGGGACCAAGGAGAATCCGCTCGACGCAGCAGGCGTCAACGCCAAGGCGAGGAGCCTGATCGAGCCCGTGCTCGGCGCGCGCCGTAGCGCAGGGGTGATCGAGCGCGTTCACGGACTCGAAGCTGTCGGCGATGTGCGCGACCTGATGGCGTTATTGCGAACGTAAGTCCGCCTAAAGGCGGACACTACGGCTATTTTCCATCCACCGAGAACGCCAACAGCACGTTGCCCGGGATACCGTTCTGCACGTAACCCGAATTCACGAACAGCATCCCGCCGCTGATCGCCGGCCCGCCGACGTTGAGCGATCCGCCACGCCCGGTGACGCCGTTGATCGTGTCGTAGGTCTTCACCGTATCGAAGTCCCAGACAATCTTCCCGTCCGCCGCAGCGAACGCACGGATATGGCCATCGACCGATCCGGAAAACGCGACGCCGGGCATCGCGCTCACTGCGGCCGACTGCGCCGGACTGCACCGCTCGCGGCCGCTACACGCTGCAGGCGGTGGCGTGTGCCACACGCGCTGCCCCGAATCGAGCCGCAGTGCGAACATGCCGCCGCCGGTGCTCGGATCGGGCACCGTGGCCTGGCTGTTCGGCACCGGGAACCGCGCAATATCCGACAGCGCCACGTACATGGTCGATTGATCAGCGGCCGATCCCCACTGCACGCCGCCGTTGATTCCGCCCTTGCCGACCCGCTCCTGCCAAATCAACTCGCCGTTGCGATCCGGATCGAGGGCGTGGACCACACCGGACTTCTGACCGGCAACGAGCGCGCGGCGACCATTTGGCAGACGTACGAGGATCGGCGGCGAGGCGAAGTCGAAGTCGGGCGCCTCGCGGTTCGTGCAATTGATCTGATCGGGCAATCGGCACGAGGTGTTCCAGTCGTCGGCCGACGTCATCTGCTTCGACCACAGCACGTGACCGTCGCGCAGATCGAAGGCCATGAAGGCATCGCTGTGACGCGAGGCTGGACCGCTGTAATTGTTGCCGGTGGTGACGTAGACCGCGTTGCGCTCCGTGTCGATCGCCGGGCTGCTCCAGATCGGCACGCCGGAAGGGCCCCACAGCTGTGTGCCCACTTTGTTTTTGGTCGTCGGCCTGGGCGCGTCGATGGTGTACGTCTTCCACAGCTGTCTACCGTCGGCGGCATCGAGCGCGACGAGACTGCCGCGGAACTTGCAGCATTCGTAGTCGGCCACGGCCCCTGCGGTTTCCTCACCGGACGCGACGCCGACATACAGTCGGCCGTTGTGGAACGTCGGCGATCCGGTGACCCGCGCAAACGGGAATTCATCGATCCGCCGCTTCCACAGCAGTTCGCCCGATCCTGCATCCACGGCGTACACGTTTCCGGATCGATCGCCGATGAATGCCGCGAGCCGTTGTCCCGCTCGCGTGTCGATGCGCCCGATGCCGACTGCAGCGCGCACGGCGGCCTGCGCCTGGAACATCCACCGCACGCACCCAGTCGCCGCGTCGAGTGCGTAAACCGCCCCGCTCTGCGTGCCGGCGAAGACGCGTCCACCAGCAACCGTCGGCTGCGCGTCCACGCTCAACTCACCGGGGAATGCGAACGCCCATTTCACACGGAGACGCGGCACATCGGCAGCAGTCAATCCCGCCATCGCCGCGTCCTGATATCGCGTGTTCGATGTGTTCACGCCCCATGCGCTCCAGCGTGGACCGGTGAGCGGGTTGAACTCGCCGCCGGCCTTGCACATTATTTGTGGAGATGGCGTCGTGCTCAACGCCTCAGCGAATGATTTTCCAGTGACGAACTCTGCGATCGCGCGCCGCTCCACTCCCGTGCGCCCGGCAGCCATCGAGAGCATCGGCCCGTTCTCCATCGCCGTGAGCACTCGCTCCGGCGTCATCGCGCGCAGCGCGTCGCGATTCGGCGCGCGCTCGGTGCCTGCTTCATGACACGACGCGCACAGCTGTTTATACAGTGTCGGGCCGTCATCGGCAGCGGCCGCCACCGAGCAGAGAACGAATACGAGGGAGGACAGCGGAACGATCACCTGAGAGCGGAGTCGCATGGGCCCCTCCTGTGGGAGTCGGGCGAATTATAGGCGCCTCCGCCAGAGATCGCCGTAGAATCGCGCGCATGATCCCGCGGTGTGTGGGGGCGATCGTTCTGATAGCAGCGACTGCGCTGGCTCACCCGCTATCAGCGCAGTGGCCGGCCTTTCCAACGCCGAACGTCCCAAAGGCCGCGGACGGCAAACCGAATCTGCTGGCACCGTCGCCGCGCACCGCGGATGGCAAGCCCGATCTTTCCGGCATCTGGGAAAACCCCGGCTGGCGGAATCTCGGTAACGGTGTCAGCGGCACCGGTGGCTCACCTGGCACGCCGGCGGTGCTACCGCGAGGCCCGGGACTCTTCTTCGACATCGGATCAGGTGTACCCGGTGGTCTGCCATTTCAGACATCGGCCGCGGCACTCAAGAAGCGGCGCATGGCCGACAACATGAAAGACAACCCGGACGCGCATTGCCTGCCTATGGGCAACATGCAGCTGCACACCCACCCACAGCCGCGGAAGATTATTCAGACACCCGATGTCATCGTGATCCTCTACGAAGGCAACGGCGGTATCAGGCAGCTGTTCACCGACGGTCGGCCGCTTCCCGCCAACGATCCGCAGCCATGGTGGTTTGGCTATTCAGCCGGACGCTGGGAAGGCGACACGCTCGTTGTGAAATCGAGCGGATTCCGGGATGGCGGCTGGCTCGACGTCAATGGGAGTCCTCTGACCGATGCGGCGACCGTGACCGAGCGCTTCACGCGCCCGAACTTTGGCAACCTGACGATTGAGATAACAGTGGATGATCCCAAGGCATATACGCGCCCGTGGACGGTCACCATCGATCAGCAGATCATGCTCGACACGGAACTGATCGAGTTCATCTGCCTGGAGAACGAGCTGTCAACGAAGCACTTCCGGTAATGCCCAATGCCCAATGCCCAATGCCCAATGCGCAATGCCCAATGGCTACGCAATCGATTGGCGTTGTGCCGTGAGCATTCTGCATTGAGCCTTGGGCATTCCGTACAAAAGCAGGGGCGGCCGCACGCGCCGCCCCTACAAGGGTACCTGAGACGGACTAGCGTGGTCCGTCTCTCCGAAGGCAACGTCCGCTTTCACCAAACTTGTCAGAGCACGGTGTCGGCGGTTGCTCGTCTATGAGCATGAGGCGTGCCTCGTCCACGCACGCCTAAATGTCGTGAAACAGGCGCGATCTGTGACGTGCGCTCTCGCCGCTCGAGATTAATCCGTACTGTTGAATTCCTTAAATCCGACAAACCGGATTGGCCGTCGGGAATTGGGAGTTGCATTCAGAAGGTCCAGACATAAGAATTTTCGTTTCGGCGCCCTATGGACGCGTATCAGATTGCCCTCGTCGCCATCACCTTTGGCGCCGCTATCGTCAACGGCGCGTTGGGGTACGGGTTTTCGTCGATCACCGTCCCGCTGGCGCTGCTGTTTCTGACGAACCGGGTGCTGAACCCGGCCCTGGTGCCCATCGAGGTCGCGCTCAATGCCTACGTCCTCTGGGTCAACCGGGCCGCGCTGCCCAGCGTCTGGCGGCGCGTCCTTCCCATCGTCATCGGCCTTGCACCTGGTGTGCTGCTGGGCACCGCCCTGGTATCGCAGGTCAATCCGGGCTGGCTGAAGTTCTTGACCTTCATCGTCTTGCTGCCGCTGATCCTCTTTCAGGCGGCCGGCTACCGCCGACCCATTCAATCGGAGCGATCGGTTGGGTTCGTGTTCGGCGGGGGCGTCGGCGTGCTCTATTCGGTGACGACGATCTCGGGTCCGCCGCTCGCAGTGATGCTGAGCAACCAGGGCCTCACCAAGCAGAACTTCCGCGCGGCGCTCGGTTTCATCCGTCTGGCCGAGTCGTCGTTTACGGCCGTCGCCTACTATTACGCCGGCTTGTATTCGCTGGAGAGCATGGGGCTCATCCCCTACATCCTGCCGAGCATCGCCATCGGTGTCCCAATCGGCGCGGTCCTCATCCGGCGCATTCGTCCGGAGACGTTCCGCCGGATCTGTATGAGCTTCGATGCGTGGATCGTCGCCTTCGGCCTGTCCACTCTGCTAAAGGACCTTCATTTGGTCGAGAGCAGTCGCGCCTACCTCGTGATGGTGGTGGTCGGCGTGCTCGACACCTGGCTGCTCTATCGCTTCTTCTCGGTGCAGTTGCCGATGGTGAAGCAGGCCGAGTTTCTCGCTTCCACTGAACGTCGAGGCCGGCTGCAACCGGCCCGAGCCCAAGGAGACCAGATATGACACCCTCGGACGGCGCCTCCATCGCTTCGAAGACGCTGCTCGGATTGATCCAGGCGATTCCCACCGAGCAGACGGCTGTCGTCGCACCCGAACAGAACATTCGGCTCACGTACGGCGGCTTGCGCAAGCAGATCCAGGCCGTCGCGGAAGCGCTGGCCGCGTCGGGCGTCAATCGCGGTGACCGCATCGGCATCGCACTGCCTAACGGTGTGCCGAACGTCGTGACGTTCCTCGCGGCGTCGCTGGCCGGGACAGCCGCACCACTCAACCCTTCCTACAAGGAAGAGGAGTTCCGCTTCTATCTCGAGGACACCAACGCGAAAGTGTTGTTGCTGCCGCCCGACGGGCTCGGCGACGCGCGAGCCGCCGCTACCGCACGAA
>DAINQP010000147.1:0-15889 GCA_036742665.1 Vicinamibacterales bacterium
ACGAGCACGTCGCTATCGATGATCGCGCGGCGGATGCGCGCATGCCGTCCCACCCGCACACCGGGCATCAGGATGGTCTGCTCGATGTCACAGAAACTGTGCACACGCACATTCGGGCAGAGAATGCTGCCCGAGACGCGGCTTCCCGAGATGATGCAGCCCGACGAAATCACTGAGTCGAGCGCCTGTCCGCATCGCCGGCCTTCTTCCGCGAAGACGAACTTTGCCGGCGGCGCCTGCGGCTGATAGGTGCGTAGCGGCCACTCCGGATCGTACAGATTGAACTCCGGATTGACGTGACAGAGGTCCATGCTCGCTTCGAAGTACGCGTCGAGCGTGCCGATGTCGCGCCAATACTTCGCCGCCTTCTTGTTCTCGTCGTAGAAGCGGTAGACGAACACCGATGCGGTTCCGAAGAGTGAGGGAATGATGTTGCGGCCAAAATCGTGCTGGCTCTCGGCGCGAGACGCATCGTCTTCGAGCGCGCGAACGAGCACGTCCGCCTTGAAGATGTAGATCCCCATCGAGCCGAGCGCGACGTCGGGCAACCCTGGCACCGGCGTTGGATTTGGCGGTTTCTCGTCGAAGCCGACCACACGGTCAGATTGATCGACGCTGAGGATTCCGAAGCGACTCGCATCGGCGAGCGGCACCTCAATCGCCGCCAGCGTCACATCGGCCTTCCGCTCGAGATGAAAACGCAGCATCTTCGAGTAGTCCATCTTGTAGACGTGATCGCCAGACAGCACGATGACATGGCTCGGCGACTCGCGAACGATCGAGTACAGGTTCTGAAACACCGCGTCAGCGGTGCCGAGATACCAGTGCTCGCCGACGCGCTTTTGGGGCGGCAGAATCTCGATGAACTCGCCGAGTTCCTCCGACACGACGTTCCACCCCATGCGAATGTGGCGGTTGAGGGACAGCGATTTGTATTGCGTCGCGATGAAGATGCGGCGCAGGCCCGAATTGATGCAGTTGCTGAGCGTGAAATCGATGATCCGGTACGGGCCACCGAAATACACCGCGGGTTTGGCGCGCTCTTTGGTCAGGGGGTATAACCGCTCGCCGGCTCCGCCGGCGAGAAGGATGACGAGGATGTCGTCCAACTCCATGTGGGCCCCGTTCCTCGCGAGTGAGCATCCTGACCGGCCGCTTCGAGGCCTCGCGAAGGGATGGCGATCTTAACACGCGGTCTTGACGAGACTTCGGGCGCGGCGGAATGAACCGGGTTTTCGCCCCATTTGTTTGACTTGCCCTTCTACGGTGCCTATGATCAGGCGATTCGGATTCTTGGATACGGCCCAGACGAGGGCGTCGGCTGGTGCGTCGGGAAGAGAGGCATTCATGCAGGTTCGTCGGGTTCTCGCCCTTTTAATCGCTATGCTCTTTGTCTCTGTCGCGGCGCCCCTCGTCGCGCAGCGGACCAACGACAAAGACAAGCCGCAGCCTGCTCGCAGTGCACAGGAGCAGGCGGACATTCAGGCCCTCGTTCAGGCAGTCGAGGTTCAATTGTTGTCCGACGTGGGCATCACGGTGCCGCCTCCTGGCTCGCAACCCCCGGCGACGCCGCCGACGGCCAAGCCCTTGACGCTGGGCAGTCCGGACAAAACCTCAGGTGACGTGCCCGTCACGTGGGACTCGAACCATTTCGTCAAAGGTCAGACGGATACGTATATCCCATTCACCCTTCAGCTCGACAAGTCGTCGCTGCCAGCGGGTGCCGCGGTCTGGGTTCGCATCGTCAATGCCGAACAGGCTGCGGCGTTTGCGTCGATGGTGACCTCGCCCGCTCGGCAGGCGAACAACAACAAAAATCAGCCGCCGGCGCGAACGACCTTCGCGTGGGACAACGGTAGTTTCGTTGACGTTCCCGAGGGTGGGAAGCTGCAGCGCGCGATTCAGTTGCGGCCTGGACAGTACGTCGCCTACATCGCGGTCAAGGAGAAGAGCGCGGCGGCCGCGAGCAACCAGCGTGGCAACGATCGCAATCGCAACGATAAGAACACACCTCCGGCCGCTGCACCCGGAAAGGTTGGTGTGCTGCGACATGAGCTCACGGTACCGGATTTCGGCCAGGGCGATCTGACGACCAGCAGCGTCATCGTCGCGCGTTCCGTCGAGCAGGTGGCCACGCCGCCGTCGGATCAGGAATCGAATCCCTACGTCTTCGGCCCGATGCGCATTGTCCCGTCTCCAGATGGCAAGTTCGGGAAGAGCGCCGAGCTCAGTGTGATCTTCTGGATTTACGGTGCGCAGGCGGCGGCGAGCGGTAAGCCCGACGTGACGATTGATTACAACTTCTATCAGAAGATGGGAGACAGCGAAAAGTACTTCAACAAGACCGCTCCGCAGCAGTTGAATGCGCAGACGCTCCCGCCGGAGTTCAGTGTGGCGGCAGGCCATCAGCTGCCGGGCAGTCTCGTGGTGCCATTGGCCAGTTTCCCGGCCGCCGACTATCGGTTGGAGATCAAGGTCACGGATAAGGCCTCGGGCAAGTCGGTGATGCAGAACGTGAACTTCACGGTTCTGCCGGTGTAGGGACGCGCGCGCGCACGCGGGGCACGGCACGCGAGCAGAAAGAGCACGACGATGATTCGGTACCGCTCGTGGTGTTGCGTGGGCGTACTCTTGTGCGCGTCGATCGCTGCGCCGGCCCACGCGCAACTGGCCCCTCGGCCGCAACTCTCGGCCAGCCCGGCCGTCGGGCCCGCCCTTCGTCACGGGGAACTTCGTGGCGTGGTCCAGGACGAACTGGGACAACCGATCGCTGGTGCCGTCGTCTCGGCGGTGGGCTCGACATCTGTCTTTGCAGTGTCAGGTCCTGACGGACGCTTCACGTTCCGTAATCTGCCCGCCGGTCCCTATCTCGTTCGTGCGCAC
This sequence comes from Vicinamibacterales bacterium, assembly GCA_036742665.1. Lineage (GTDB taxonomy): Bacteria > Acidobacteriota > Vicinamibacteria > Vicinamibacterales > UBA2999 > Gp6-AA40. The sequence continues at coordinate 2,884 of DAINQP010000147.1, forward strand.
CTGCAGCCGTACCTTCCAGCGCGCGGCCTTCTCGTGCAGGTCGTACCAGATGCGAAGAACGCCACGACGATTGCCTTGACCCGGCGTGCCGACGTGAATTCCACACCAACGGTGCTCGCTGCGTCGATTGGTGGTGATGAAGAACCACTGGTCGCACAACCCGCCGAGCCGGAACATGGTCACGACGAAGTTGCGTGGCGATTACGTCATCTCAAGCGCAGCGTATTGAAAGGTGCCGACAACGCGATCGCGGAGGCCAGTGATGACACGACGCTGTTCGGTGATCCACTGTCCGGTCTGACTCGTGTCGTCGGTCACTCGGCGCGACTGGCCTCGTCGTTGTTCGACGACCTGTCTCTCACCGGCCAGTTCAATCTGATTACGACGACCTCGTTCGATCGGCCGCAGGATCTGTTCTCGATGAATGTGGACGTGCCTCGAAGCGTTGCCTACGTGGCGCTTGAAGCACCAGGCTCGGCCGGCGATTGGGCGATGCGCGGGAGCATCACGCAAGGCGATGTGTCGTCGTGGATTCTGGCCGGTTCCTACATGCGGCACACTCGGGCTCGCCACGCCTACGAGGCGGGCGTGTCGTATGCGATGCAGCAGTATCTCGGGGGCAACGGCGAAGCGCTGGCGGCGATGCGCGATACGAGCCGCAATGTCGGCTCGCTGTATGCGTTCGATTCGTGGACCATCGCGCCGAGCGTGCGCATTGGATATGGCGCCAAGTACGCGCGATACGACTATCTCGCCGATCGTGGTTTGTGGAGCCCGCGTGCGAGCATCGCGATCACGCCGTCTCAACACGACAGCCTGACATTCCGCGCGACCGCATCGCATCGAGAGGTCGCGCCCGGCGCCGAAGAGTTCCTGCCGCCGTCGATTGGCCCGTGGCTGCCGCCGCAGCGAACGTTCGCGCATGTTTCGCACGCCGCGTTCCGGCCCGAACGGCACGATCAGATGGAGATGGCCGTCGAGCGCACCTGGCCTGGGGATATTTTGATCGGTGTGCGCGCGTTTCGTCAGCGTGTCGACGATCAGGTCGTCACGTTGTTCGGCGTCGCGGTTGTCGATGTACCGGCCGGCGTCGGTCACTATCAGGTTGGCTCGGCGGGCGACTTCGATGCGCTGGGCTGGGGCGTCAGCGTCAGCCGTGTCGTTGGCAATCATATTCGCGCGGCGGTGGACTACACGCACGCCAACACGGAATGGCGACGCTGGTCGGCCGACCGCGATGTGCTCAGTGCGCGCGCGCCCTCAGTCCTGCGTCGCGACGACAGCGTGCACGACATGACCGCAACCGTCGAAAGCATCGTGACGCCGACTGCCACGCGGCTGTTCGTGCTCTACAAATTGACTGGGGCGTTTGGTGATACTCGGACGGCCGGCGCGGTGAGCGGCGCAAACGCGCGGTTCGACGTGCAGGTCAATCAATCGCTGCCGTTCCTGAATTTCAGCAATGCGCAGTGGGAGATGCTCGTCGCGGTGAGCAATCTCTTCAAGGAAGACTGGGCCAACACGTCCGTCTATGACGAGCTGTTCGTGGTTCGTCCGCCGAAGCGGGTGCTGGGCGGTGTGACGGTACGTTTCTAGCTGGTAGGTCGGTAGCCAGTAGCTAGTAGCTGGAGGCCGGGAAGCCGTCGCGCTTGCCGGCTATAAGCTACCACTACCAGCTACGAGCTTTAACGAAGGGGAGCCGTGGCTCCCCAATTTTTGGCGCTGTTTTCGACTCCATTTGATTGGATGACTCGTTCTAGCCATTGGATTCCCGTTCGGCTCCGGATGATGTGGAGCCGGTGGTCACGGCCGGCGGTTCCGCTGATCGTGGTGGCTGGACTGCTGTGCCTGGGAGCCGCGAATATCGCCGCCCGCGCGACCTGGCGCGAGGTGGAAGATGGCGTTCTGTGGAAGCAGCAGGGCCAGGGTATCGTGGCGGCCGAAGTCGCTCCAGACTCGGCGGCGGCGAGCGTGGGGATCCGGCGCGGTGATGTCCTGCTGGCGATCGACGATCGTCCGGTGCAGGACGTAGCCGATGTCGTCGCCGTGCTGCACGGATCGCGCAGCGACCGCACGCTTCGTTACACCACGCTTCGACTCGGCACGCGCGAAGTGATCGATGTGAGACTGGCGCCGGTGCCAACCGGTCCGGGCGCGTTGTACTTCGTGCTCGCGGCGGTTGGTATCTTCACGCTACTCGTGGGCGGCGCGGTCCGGCTGCGGCGGCCGCGTGACCCCGCGACCCTGCACTTCTTCTGGCTCGCGGTCGCGTTCTTCGGCGTGTTCACCTTTTCGTTCAGTGGCCGTCTCGATCGCCTTGATTGGGTGTTCTATTGGGCCGACGCGATCTCGATTCTCGCCCTGCCTCCGTTGTTCTTGCACTTCACGATGGTGTTCCCGGAACGGCCGCGCCGGTGGAGCGGTGGGGCGGTGGGCTATGCGCTCGTGCTGGCTGCGTATGCACCGGCGTTTCTGCTCGGCGGTGCCCGCGTCATCGCCGTCATTCGAAGCGCGAGGGATGCAGCCAGTTTCGTTACCACCACGGCAATGCTCGAGCGCCTCGAGTTCTTCTATCTGGCGATCTGTCTAGTTGGTGGCCTGGTGTTCCTCGTTCGCGCGCTCTCGCAGGTCAGCACCATCACCGCACGCCGACAACTTCGCTGGATCGCCTGGGGTACAGCGCTTGGTGCCGGCACGTTCGCGATGGGCTACGCCTTGCCGTACGCGCTCGGCGTCGAGCCGTCGCTGCCGATGGAGTTCTCAGTCATTCCGCTCAGCCTGATTCCGCTGGCGTACGCCTCCGCGATCGTCCGCTACCGGCTCCTCGATATCGAGGTCATCGTGAAGCGCGCGATGGTGTTCGCCGCCGCGCTGGCAGCGATGGTCGTCATCTACGCGGTGCTCCTCGAGGCGGTCGAGCGCGTGTTCCTTCGAGGCAACGGGGCCAATCAGTGGGTGCTGGCGTTCCTGGCGACGTTAGTCGCGGTGCTGTTGACGCCGCCGGTCAAAACGTTCGTGCAGAACGTGCTCGATCGCGCGTTTTATCGCGATCGCTACGACTATCGCCGTGCGCTGCTCGGCTTCGCGCGCGATCTCAACAGCGACCTCGACTTGAACCGCCTCGCCGAGCGCCTGGTCTCACGCGTCGTCGAAACGCTGCTCGTCGATCGCATGGCGTTGCTGCTCGAAGACGAAGTGACGCCGCACTTCGGTTCAATGTGGGCCTCGGGGTTTGGCAACAATCACCCACCGGCACTGCCGAAACGTTCGGCTATCGGCAGCCGTCTCGTTGACGGTCACAACGTCACGCTCGACGACCCAACGGCGGTCGGACGTTTTGCCGTTGAAGAGATCGAGTTCTGGCGCGACGCCGGCCTCTACTATTTCGTGCCGTGCGTCGCGAAGGACGGCACGATCGCGGTGCTGGCGCTTGGGCGCAAGAACAGCGGCGAGCCGCTCAGCAGCGAGGACATGGCGCTGCTCGCGGCCGTGGCCGGACAGATCGCGACCGCGTTGGAGAACGCGCGCCTCTATCGGCAGCTCCACTTGAAGGCGCTCGAGATCGACCGGATGCGCGCCTTCAACGAAAACATCCTCGAGTCGCTCGACGATGGCCTGCTCGTCCTCGATCTGAATGACCGCGTGGTGCGATGGAACTCGGCGTTGGCGTCGCTGTACGGCGTATCGCATGACGAGGCCAACGGCAGTGCGCTCGAGGATATATTCGACGCCCAGTTCGTTGAAGCGATTCGTGCTGCCCGCCGCGATACACCGACGGGCGCGACATTGTCGCGGATCCCGCTCGACGCGCGCGGATTGAAGGCTGGCGATACGCGGATCGTGAACGCCGCCGTGATCCCGCTGCGCAAGGCTGACGACGCCAGTGACATCCCGGTAGGCACGATTATCATCGTCGAGGACATCACTGCGCGAGTTCAGCTCGAGGAGCAGCTGAGAATCTCGGAGAAGATGGCGTCCATCGGTTTGCTTGCGGCTGGTGTCGCCCACGAGGTCAACACACCGCTGACCGGCATCTCGAGCTTCACGCAGATGCTGCTGGAGGGCGCCGATCCGCAAGATCCACGAACGCGTCTGCTCGAAAAGATCGAGCGACAGACGTTCCGCGCGGCGAAGATTGTCAATGGGCTGCTGACGCTGTCTCGTCCGGCATCGGCCGACCGGTCGCTGATTGACGCCAATATCATCATCGCCGATGTGCTGGCCCTGCTCGAGCATCAGTTCGAAACGCATCGCATCCGCGTACGGCGTGATCTCGGAGACGTCCCAGCCATGATGCTCGGCCAGGAGCATAAGCTGCAGCAGGTGTTCCTGAATCTGTTCCTGAACGCTCGCGACGCCATGCCCAAGGGCGGTTGGTTATCGGTGAGCACCAGATTCGAGGCGGGGAAGGTGGTTGCCGAAGTATCTGACACGGGTTCAGGCATTCCGAGCGAATACCTCGCCCGTATCTACGACCCGTTCTTCACGACCAAAGCGATTGGTCAGGGCACCGGCCTCGGCCTGTCGATCACCTACGGCATCGTGCGCGAACACGACGGTGGAATCGACTGCGAGAGCATCGTGGGACAGGGTACGAAATTCATCTTGTCGTTCCCGGCGGTGCAGGTCGACCGGCCTGTATTCGCCAGTCAGAGTCAATGAGGTCTGGTGCCATGCGTCGCAACGGTTCCATTCTCGTCGTAGACGACGAAGAAATCATGCGTGAGATCCTCGACGCGCTTTTGTCGCGCGAGGGCTATCACGTCCGGCTCGCATCAAGCGGTGAAGAGGGGCTCGAACTCGCCCGCTCGTTCCCCTTCGATGCTGTGGTGGTCGACGTCATGATGCCCGGCATGAACGGCCTCACGCTGCTCGACGAGCTGCAGAAGCTCGACGACGACTTACCCGTGCTGATGCTCACGGCCTTTGCCTCGGTCGAGACGGCGATTGCCGCGATGAAGCGTGGCGCGTTCGACTACATCACCAAGCCATTCAAAAACGACGAGGTGCTGGTCGTCGTGCACAACGCCGTCGAGCGCCGGCAGTTGCTCGCGGAGAACACCGCGCTGCGCCAGAGCCTGCAGGCGCAGTACCAGCGCTTCGCTGGAATCATCGGCCGGAGTCAGCGGATGAAGCAGGTCTTCGACTTGATCATCCAGGCGGCGCCCAGCCGCTCAACGATTCTGATCACCGGCGAGAGCGGAACCGGTAAGGAGCTCGTCGCGCGCGCGATTCACTCGAACTCTCCGCGCGCAGACCGCGCGTTCGTGACGGTCAACTCGGGAAACCTCCCGCCGGATCTGCTCGAGTCCACGCTCTTCGGACACGTCAAAGGCGCGTTTACCGGTGCGATTTATCCGAAGAAGGGCCTCTGCGATCTCGCCGACAAGGGCAGCATCTTTTTCGACGAGATCGGGAACATTCCATCCGATACTCAGGCGAAGCTGCTCCGTGTGATGCAGGAGCGCGAGTTCATGCGGCTCGGCGGCATGGAAACCATCAAGGTTGACGCGCGCATCATCGCTGCCACGAACTGCGATCTGCGGCAGATGGTCGAGGAAGGGCGGTTCCGCGAGGACTTGTACTACCGCCTGCACGTCATCAGCATCTACCTTCCTCCGCTGCGTGAGCGCAAGGACGATATCCCCTACCTGTCGCAGCACTTCCTCGAGAAATACGGCGCCGAGAACAACAAGCGGGACATGGAGCTCACCGCCGAGGCGCTCGATCTGATGATGGAATACGACTGGCCAGGCAACGTACGAGAGCTCGAGAACGTGATGGAGCGTGCCGTTGTCCTCGGCTCAGGTTCGCGTATCGGGCCGGACCTGATCCCCGACCACGTCCGCTCGGCTCCGGCGTTCCACATCCCGAAGTTCGTGGTGCCGCCCGAAGGCATCTCCTTCAAGGACGTCATCACCAACGTCGAGCGACGGTTGATCGAATCAACGCTGGAAGCCGCAGGCGGCGTGCAGAAGAAGGCGGCCGAGCTCCTGCGGATCAAGCCGACGACGCTGAACGAGATGATCAAGAGGCACGAGATCGGCACGCGACGAAAGAAGGCGAGTGCCGACGAGGCATCGTCAACGTCGCGGGCGCGGCCGTTTCCGGCCGCCGAGTTGACGCGCGACTAGCGCGGTCTCGCGCGCGAGATCAGCCGGTCGAACCGGCCGAGCACAGCGTCCCAGCGGTGGTGACTGTGAATGTAGGCGCGGCCATTACCGCCGAGTTTCTCGCGTAACGGCCCATTGCTGGTGAGAAGCGTCAACGCGCCAACGAACTCCTCGCGATTCCCGTAGTAGAGGCCGGCCCCGGCGCGCCGGCAGTGCTCAACGGCCGCGGCATTTCTCGCGTTGGCGAGCACGGGCGTTCCGACCGCGAGGCTTTCGAGCAGCGGTTGCGCCAGCAGATCGTCGGACGCCGGTGCAATCGTTACGTCCGCAGCTTCGTACGCCGTCATGCGCTCGCGATCGGGGATGACACCGGCGAGCCGCACGTACGGCTCCTCGGGCACCTTCATCATCTTGACACCCATCAGCACAAGCGTGGCGTCGTTGGCCGAGGCTGCGAACGTGTCAAAGTACTCCAGCATCTCTTCGCAGCCGTTGTCTGGCTCGACACGCCCGCCATACAAGGCAAATCGGCCATAGAGACGATGCCGCCGCTTGAATGGAATACCGCGGCCGCCGAGATAGTCAGCTGTCTCGTTCTCGTTCTCGACGCCGGCCTCCTCTTCGTCAGTAATCGAATCGTTCGGATCCTGCTGGTGCCGTGGATACGACTGCTGCGGCAGCGGGTCTACGCCAATGCCGACGACCTCCTCGCACTGATGACGCACACCGAGATACGAATGCAGTAAATGGCGCTCGGCCTCGGAGAAGAGCCCGAGCCCGCGCACCGATCGCACTACGTCGGGCCAAATGCCGAAACGGAGTGACGGTCGCAGCTGTAGAAACGGAAACAGCACGCTCCGTTCTGGTGCGATCTCCACGCCGTGCACCGTCAGCGGATGCCACAGCCCGAAGAACACGAGCACGTCATAAGACCGGTTGGAGCGCTTCAGATATTCGAGTAATCCCGGCGACCACGGGCCGTGCAGACGCACCCACTCGAGCTCTTCGGCACGTGAGTGCGGCGATGTGTGCAGGCGCTGCGACAGCGCATCAAAGCCGATGTGATCGGGGACCTGGCTGACGCCGAAGCGGCGAACCAGCACGCCTCTGACGCGATCAGATCCTTCCGAGTACTCGTTCTTCCACGTGCGATGATCGCCCGCGCATGTGGTCAGGACGTCCACATCGTGGCGCTCGCACACATGCTCGGCGATCAGCCGGCACGCATGCTCGGCACCCGTGCTGATATCCGCGCCGTAACGTGGCGTAACGAAGGCGAATTTCAACGGCGCTCCAACACGTGAGATTCGACGACGGCACCCGCCGGCAGCGCGTTCACGACGTCGGCCGCAGGCGGACACGTCCTGGCGCGGCGGGCTAGCCAGCCAGGTAGCGGATCCATGCCGTACGTCACGGGCGTTCGTCGCAACTCGTCGAACATATCCAGATACTTGCGCTCGATGACCGGCCAGCTATAGTTCCGGGCAAAAAACGCGCGACCGTTTCGGCCGAGCGTGGCCGCCAGCGCCGGATCGGAAAGGATTCGATCGAGTGCGGCGGCGAACTCGTGCGCATCCTCATAGTACAACCCGGCATTGCTCCGCACACACTGGCCGACCAGCACATCGCAGCGCGCCGAGGCGAGGACCGGCCGGCCCAACGCCCATGCCTCGAGCGCCACCATCGACAGGCTCTCGTATGGCGACGGCATGACCAGCAGTTCCGCGCCGGCGATTGCGTCAAATTTATCCAGGTCCGCGGCGAATCCGAGATGCCTGATTCGCGGATGCTCCGGGATGGGAAGTACCGGGGTTCCGATCAGTACGAGATCGAGTGGCCGGCTCACTCGGCCCGTGTACTCGATGAAGTTCCGGAACAGGTCGGCGCAGCCCTTGTTCGCGTCGATACGACCGACGTAGATGATGAACGGGTTGTGCAAGCCGAATTTGCGCCGCGCCCGTTCAGCGTCGACGGCCTCCGGAATCTGCGAGCCGACACCGACCACGACGCCAGGCACGTGTCGGTTGGATGACAACGCCGTGATGAGCGCCCGTTCTTCGAACGAGTTGTACATGATCGCCCGCACGCCTCTGAAGATCGGCGGGAAGATACTCAACCCCAATGACGATTCGCGTTCGACTGTCGGGACCAGGATGGCTTTCGGCGCGGCCACGCGTGCCCCATAGAACGCCGTACTGTACCGCACGGTGAATAACAGCACGAAGTCGCATTCATCGGCGACGCGTGTCAGCCGCTCCATCAGCGTCGGACTGGTTGGCCCCTGGCTCTTGAGCCAGCCGAGTTCGTCGTGTACCGAGTGGCGATGGTGAAAGAGGTGCTCGGACCTTTGGCGAAAGTCGACGATGTCGCGCTCGCGAGTGACGGCGAAACGCTCAACGGGAATGCCGTTCACACGCTCCTGACCGGGCGCCCACTCGTTGCGCCACGTGACGTAGTCGCGCGCACAAGTGGTCAGAACGCGAACGTCAGCGTGGGCGGAGAGGCGTTCGGCGACGTAACGTGCATGCAGCTCTGAGCCGCCGTTGATCTCGGCGCCATAGCGCTGCACGACGACCACGAGCTTCATCGCTCGTCAGTCGCCAACGCGTTCTGGCGGCAACGGCGGGTCGGGTGCTTCTGCGGGTTCAGGTTCAGCGGGTCTGTCGATCGGCGCCTCGGCGGGTGGATACGCGGGCGTCGAATCGACTACAGCCTCGCGGGGCGGCGGCGCTGTCTGAACGTCGTTTGGTTCGACATTGGTTTCAAGAGGCGTAGTCTCGACGGATGGCACGGCAGCCTCGAAGGCCTGATCTTCGCCCTCGTCGCCCTCGGTGCCGCCTTCGTCCTCGTCTGCGTCATCGACATACGGAGGCTCGGGACTGTCCGCCATGCGCGCGTCGGCCGCCGCTGCTCCTGCCGCTGCCCCTATCGGAGCACCTTCAGGCGAGCCCTGCGGCCGTCGACCACGACGACGACGGCGTCGCCGACGGCCGCCTTCAGCAGCCGCACCTTCCTGGGCAACTGGCGGGGTAGCGTTGTCGGTGATGCCCGCTTCACGCGGCAATTGAGGGACCTGCGCTGGCGGCGGCGCGGATTCGTGCCGCGGCGCCGGACGCGCTTGGTGCAGCGTACCTTCGATGCTTCGCGCGCGACGCTCGGCGAAATCCAGCTTCGTCGACAAGGCCTCGATGCGCATGGATAGTTGCTGCGCCTCGAGACTGGTCCGCGAGACTTCGAGGACCAGTCGCTGCAGGATCTCGTAGTGGAGCGCATTCCACTCGGCCTGACGCCGCTCGCGTTCCGCCTCGCGCAGAGCCGCCGCCTGATTCAACTTCGCCTGCGTGTTGAGCGCAGCGGTCAGCGGATTCGGATTGAAGAACAGCTTGAGCAGCGGATTCAGGAGTCGCCGAATGAACCGCAGCGATCCGCGATGTGAGTCGTAGATCGTCGTGTCTTCGAAGCTGTAGGTCAGCTCCGGCGGGGGCGCGGTGTCGAGTGGCGTCGAGGTGCTGCGTCGAATCTGTTCGAGCAGCGACGGCTTGACCGTCCGCGGATCGAGAATGGCTTCCAGACGCCGCGCGGCCAGCTCCTGTATTTGCTGCGTCGTCAGCTCGATGCCGTGCCGCTGCGAGATGCGAGAGCGGATATCGCGCATGATCTGCTCGACATCGACGTGCTCGCGATGCTCGCGTGCGCTCTGCTCCGGCGACTGTGCGGATCCAGGTCGCCGTTCATTCCCGCGTCGATCGGCGCCGCGACGTCCACGGTGGAAGTGCTGGCGGCGGTGCTGTGGATTCTGATCAGCCATCGTTGTGGTCAGTACGTCTGAAACAGCTTCCCCCACCCTGTTTGGTTGAACTCACGAATACGCGACAAACCGATCGTCGGGTACCACATCAAGTCGTGGTACGCGTTCGAAGCCATCGGTGCCCAGACCATAAGGGGCGAATGCAGCAGGATTCGTTCGAGCGGACGAAGGAATCCTTTGCGAATCATCTGATCGCCCCAGATCACCAGCGACTTGCGTGTGGTGAAGCCGAAGTTCTCGTGCGACACGTCGTCGCCGACCAGCTCGATCTTCCGCGGATCGGCAATGCCGAGGCCCAGCTCATGGGCCATCCGCAAAAATGGAATCGAGAGCGGATCGAATCCCATCAGCCGCGCGGCGATTGCGTCAATAGCAACAGAGTCCGACGCGGCGAGAATCAGGTTCTTGACGCGCGGAATCATTGTGCGCGGCCCAGCGCCGTCGCCCGCGACTGTGCCGTCCATCACGGTGAAGACCGCCGGGTGCAGTTCACGCTGCATGTACATTAGATCGACGAGCACTTCGTGCATGTACTTATGCGCATAGTGCCGGACCTCTTTGAGCAGGCCGCCGAACGAGTTCTTCACCGAGCCCGTCATGACCGCGTGACCGTGGGTTTTCACGGTGGGCAAATGCAGGATCTGACGGCCCGGATACATGGCCGGAATCTGAATGCCGTCCGGAAAAATATCGTTCAACTTGAGCAACGGACTCTTGAACCGATAGACGCGCCACTCTACTTCAGGTAGCGGCGTGAAGGTGACACCATGCCGAGCGAGCACGGGTTCCCAGCGGTTATTCCGGCATCCTTCGCGAGGGCTCGTGACGACGGTCTTGTTCTCGATGGGAATCAGTCGCTGCCGTGGGAATCCATCGCGGAGCATCGTCGTCAAGACGCCGTCAACCTGCCAGGGCTGCGATGAGCAGGCCGGGAAGTACTTCGTCCAGGACAGATTCAGCTTCAGCAGCGTGTCGGTGTCGCGCGAGAGCGTGCGACGGTAGCCAGCCAGCTCCATGACCCGGCCGTAGTCCTCGATGACCGTCTCAGGACGAGTCCGGACAACGGCGACGCGCGCGGTGTCGGGAGGCCGCGACGTGGTGATGGGTTCCGGCGATTCGATCGTGACCGGCATGTCTCAGCGGCCCAGCGGGGAATAGAGAATCAATGCCACACTGAGGGCCCACAACCCGACACAGGCCAGGAGCGGTCGATCCGTCAGCAGCAGGTCTGCCGGACTTCCGCCGGCGCGCTTCTGGTGCACCAAGTACAGATACCGGAAGATGCCGTACAGCACAAAGGGAATAGTCAGGCCCAATCGCGTCGTTCTCAGCCGCTCGGCCGTTTCCGCGCTGGTCGAATAGACGCTGTAAGCGACCAGTGTAGAGGCGGTGACGACCGCGATCATCTGGTCGAGCAGATACGGGCTGTATTCCTCGAGGATCGGCCGGTGTGTCATCGCGCCATCGGCGAGGAGCGTCAACTCGTGCCTGCGCTTGCTGAGGACCAGGAACAGTGCGAGCAGTGTTGTGCAGACGAGCAGCCAGTGACTGATTGGCACGAACACCGCTACGGCGCCTGCCGCGGCGCGAAGCACGAAGCCGGCGGCGATGGTCAGGGCGTCGATGATGACGAGATGTTTCAACAGGACCGAGTACAGCGCGAGCAGCCCAACGTAGGTCGCGGACAACACCGCGAACATCGGCGATAGCAGGACGGCGGCGGCGAGCGAGACTGCGCCAAGGATGATTGCAGCGGTCGCAGCCGTCAAAGGCGATAATCGCCCCGAGGCGATTGGCCGAAGCCGCTTGAGTGGATGGCGCTGATCGGCGGCGCGATCCGCCAGGTCATTGAAGATGTAGACGACGCCGGACAACGCGCAGAAGACTGTGAATGCGGCGACGGCTCGGAGCATGGCCGGCACGTCGAACAGATGGCCGCCGAACAACACGCCCGCGAAGACGAACAGGTTCTTCGTCCACTGCTCCGGCCGCAATGACATCAACAGCAGCCGAAACGTGGATGCGCGCGCGGCGTCACTCTCGAGCGTGGAATTCACCGCGTGTGTCTGGTGTGCGGCGGACGACGGCGAAGGACGCGCTATCACAGCGCGATCTGCGGCAGCGCTACACGTTGGTCGACTGGAAGCTGCGAATGGCGTCCGCCTCGTTGTCGTGCGTCTCGAACACCGTCAGCAGCTTGGTGATGGCCAGGAGATCCGTAATGCGCTTCGTCAGGCTGAGCAGCTTGAGGCTTCCGCCCTGGCGGCTGACCGTCGTGAAGGTTCGGACAATTTCTCCCAGGCCGGCGCTGTCGATGTACGGGACGTCGGCGAGGTTCAGGACGAGCTTCTTGTGGCCCTGCAGCACCAGACTGTTGATCTTGTCCTTGAGGACTTCATCACCCTCGCCGAGGGTCATTTTGCCTTTCAAGTCCAAGATGGTCACGTCGCCGGCGGATCGTTCCTCGATCTGCATAGGTCCTCGAATGAGCTCAGGCCCGTAAAAGCCGGAATTCTAGCACAGACACATAGAGGAGCCAGACCGAGGTCTGGCTCCGTGAAAAGTCGGTCGCAGCGACCTGTAGAGTTCCGAGGAGGGATCCGCTCAGACGCCTCCAGCACCAGCGAACTTGCGCTGCTGGAAGCACTCCTTGCAGAACACCGGACGTCCCTGCGTCGGTCGGAAAGGCACCGTGGTGTCCTTACCGCATGCGGAGCACTGGGTCTGTGTCTCGACCCGGTCCCTGACCGGTGCGGGTCCGGCTGATGCCCGGTTGGCCCGCTTGGCCTTGCATGTCTTGCAGCGTTTCGGTTCGTTCTTGAACTGTTTGTCGGCAAAGAACAGCTGTTCACCTGCCGTCCAGATGAACTCAGAGCCGCAATCCACGCACCTCAGGGTCTTGTCTTGGAACTCCATCGGTCGCCACCTCGTGCTCCTCGATCGTCGCCCGTCAGCTACTCCGTTTCCCTTCGGAGCTTCTTCCGGTTTCGCTTTCGCGCCAGCGCTTGTTTGGCCCGACGTTTGTCGCCGGGTTTCAAGTAGAAGGAATGCTTCTTGATGTCCTTGATGATGTCTTCCTGTTGAA
>DAINQP010000148.1:0-2190 GCA_036742665.1 Vicinamibacterales bacterium
CAGGGTAATGGCGAGGCGCAGTACCGTCTGGCGCTGATGTTGGCGAACGGCATAGCCACCACGCGTGACGATGCGCAGGCGATGATGTGGTATGAGAAGGCGGCGGCGGCCGGAGTCGCCGCCGCGCAGACCAATCTCGGCGCGCGATACGCATCCGGCATCGGTGTCACTCAGGATTTCGCGCGTGCCGTGCAATGGTTCCGCAAGGCGGCCGACCGCGGCGATGCCAGCGCCCAGTTCAACCTGGGCGTAATGTACGCGAACGGTTCGGGGACACCCGTCGACCTGGTCGAAGCCTATAAATGGTTGACGCTTGCCGCGGCGGCTGCACGAGGAGACGAGCAGCAGCGCTACGCCGCGACCCGCGAAACGCTGGGGCGCCGTATGACGCCCGAAGAACAGTCACAAGCACAACGTCGTGCGCAGGAGTGGCGCCGCGAGACCGATCGATAGCTCATGGCGTCTCCCCAATCATGCCGAGCAACTGTTGTGCCTTGGTGTCACTGTCGAGACACTCGCGACGAGCTCTGATGCATCCGGCGCGATGGCCGGTATGAAGGTTGCTGCGCAAAGGATGCCGAGGGTCCGATGCAGAAACACGACAGCGAGCATGTGAACGACGAGCCGGCACGGGGCGGACGGCCCCAGGCGCCGCGCGAGGGCAACGGGGCGGATCAGCCTGGACAGGAGGGCGGAATCGAACCGCGCCGACCGGAGACGATGCCGCGCGCCGAAGATGATCCGACGACATTCGCCAACAGTCCCGAGTTCCACGACCGTATGCCCAAGCGCGATTGACTGCGTCGGCGCACGTGTGGATCTCGCGAACTCAGGGTGGCTCGCAGGCGGCAGCAGATCCGAGATCAGCGATGCCGGCGAACCACCCTGCCGATCGTCACCCGGTAGCACGAAGAGACGCGCGGTCTCAACGACTGCGTTCGCCGCGCTTAGGGCTATCACTCGGACGTGAGCTCCGCGATCGTCTTGTGCGCCGAAGAACGGAGGTGAGGAGCCGATGAACGAGAACTCGTCCTGGTGCCTCTAGCGCTTGTCGAGACCGTTCTCGCCGAGGAACTTCGACAGCAGGTCTGCGACGGCGACGTTGTTCATGTCGGCGAATGGAATGTGCGTGTTGCCTTTGAGTCCAGCTTCCGGAAGCATCAGCACGTGCGCCTTGCCGCCGTACTTGTTGATCGCCGCGACAAACAGCCTCGAGTGCTGGAGCCGCTGGGTGTAGTTGTCCGACTTGTCGACATTGTCTCCCCAGACAACCTGCAGCGGGATCTTCGTCAGCTTCTTGAACTCCTCGAGCGGCACTTCGATCGGACCGAACCCGCTCTCCGCCACGCGCGGGCCCTCACCCTCTGGATAGAGATACCCCACATTCTCGTACATCACGATACCGGCAAGGTTGGCCGTCTTGAGCGCGGTCAGGAGCGCCCGCATACCGCCGGCCGAATTAGTGAGCGCGACGCTCGGACCGATCCGATCCATCAGCTTCGCCGCCGCGTCCGACTGCAACTGCGCGTTGTCGATGGTGTCGAACTCGAGATAGCGCGCTCGCGAGGCCTGATTCCACGCCTCCGGATCGTTCGTCGGAAACTGCACGCCGTCGAACCAGTTGGGGTACTTCATGCCGAACCGCCAGGCGACGAAGTTTTGCTGGTCGCGGCCGATACCCGGTTCGTAGCTGTTGGGCGTGCAGCCCCAGTTGGCGCGGCCGACGTGCGGACCGTCCCAGATGTATACGGGGAAGCCGCGCCGCAGGAAGATGCTCTGGTAGCCCTCGCCTCCGTCCCAGCGATTCAGCCAGGCGGTTGCCGCCGCACTGTGCCACATCACGAGGTTGATCCGGCGCCGGTTCACGGGGATTTGATAATCGACGTAGCCGTGATCGCAGTGGAGCGACTCTGCGTCAGGCTGGCCGAGGACTTTACCGCCGACCGCGAACGATCCCTGCGTCTGGATGGCGATCGGTGCGCCGGCGTTTTGCCGCTGACCCTGCGCCGCAACGAAGCCCATTGTGAGCGCTGCTACCGCGCAGGTCGTCAGCAGTGGGACGCGTATTCGAGCTCGCAGTTCTGCCACTTGAAACCGCCCTTCGCCGCGGTCAGTCACTGTCGTTCGAACTCGTGTATGCCGTCATGTTCAGTCTCCGAGCGTTCGCGACGTTCAGGCGGGACGGACTGC
>DAINQP010000148.1:2290-15839 GCA_036742665.1 Vicinamibacterales bacterium
CCGACGAGCAAGAGCTTCAACGGGTCGATTGTTCCTGAGCACGCGCGCCGCTGAGAATCGCGCGCAATCCGTAGTTCCCTTCGTGGCAGGCGAATTCGAACATCTGCTCGCCCGTCTTCTTGAGCGGAATCATCAGCGTCCATGGCCGCGACCACATCGTCGGGTCGTCGACGGTCACGTAGTACTCCAGCGTGTCGTCGGCAACGCGCCTGAACTTTTCCGTCAGATGCAGGTTGTCGGTCGAACCTCGCACACCGGCGTTCGAGAAATTGATCGTATCGACCACCAGCGTGTCGCCGTCCCAGTGGGCGCGCGAGTCGCCGTGGTACTGGCGGATGGCCGAAGAGACGTGAGGTCCGGCGCCGATGGGGAAGATGCGGGTATCGTGGATCATCTCCGTGCGGAGCGCGACGACGCCTGGACCCTGGGTGACGTCGAAGTAGCTCTGATAACCGGCGCGGAGATTGGGAGTGCCGGCGCTGACGCAGCGCGTGCTCATACTGAGATCCTGCACGCGATCCGCAGGACCACGGCCTTGTCGTGCCGCCGCTTGTGCGCGCGCACGCTCGGCGGCTCCTGGAGCCGGCGAGGGAATGCGGCCATCTGGCGGGTCGATGATGAGCGATGTCCGGTTGTCCCAGATACGCTCCGACAGCCATGTCTGGTCGTAGTTGCCGGTCTGCGTGTCGGCTGACGAGAACCTGGTCCTGCCTTCGAGCGCGGCGAGGATGAGCTCGTCCGCGAAGAACGCATCGCCACCGTCGATTAACCTCTGCGCGCGCTGTTTGAGAACGGCCAGCTCGGCGTCGGTCATTGTCGCGCGCATGCCCCATACGGCCGGTCGCTCGAGGGGCGTCATGCCGTTGTTGGCCCACACACCCTGGATGTCGGGCTTGCCATCGGGCATCCGTGGCACAGACCAGGCCGCCTTATGCATCGTTGCTTTCGCGGGGGTGGAGCCCTGCCCTGAGAGTCCAGCCGTGAGAGCGGTCACGACGACGAGCCACGTGACGAGTCGTGCGCGCATGTCGATCCTCTACTTCTTCAAGAGCGGGTGCACGTACCCGGCGGGCAACACGTGATCGGGGTCTGGCCTGACCGAGACGTACTCGACGTGATCGGCGACGTCGGTAAAGCCGTGATAAACGCCCGGTGGAATGATGACGATGTCACCGGGGCCGACCTTCCGCGTCTGCGCTGCCTGCTTGAATACTCCTTGGTTGCTCGGGCCGACCGCGACCTTCACGATCTCGCCGCCGGCGGGAAGCGGCTTCGCGCCCTCCACGGCCCCGCCGGTCAACAGCGTCCCTGAACCCGAGATGACGTAATACACCTCGGTAACGTGCTCGTGGTTGATCGCACTCACCGGTGCCCCTGGCTTGGTCGGGCCGCGGCGAAGCACTCCGACGCTGACATTGTACTTGCCCATGTCGACCACTTTCATCTGCCGATCGCCGCCACCGGTAGGCGCCTTGATAACGGTCTGAACATCGGCGGCGGTGATGTCGGTGGCGAGCGTTGGCGGCACTTGGCTCTGCGCGATAGTGGCGGCGTGCGACAGCGTGAGCAGGGCGCACACGACGATCAGCGTGACGCGGTTCATGAAGGATCCTCCTCGATTACTTCTTCACCCACTTCTGCAGGCACCCACCCGAGGGACTCGCGTCGCACCCGCCGGTCAACCCGGCGAAGACGTTGCCCTCGTTGTCCGCGCCCATTCCCTCCGGCCGTGTGCCCTGGACGTAATAGCGGAGCGAACCGTCTTTCGCGCTGCCGATCCGGATGCCGTTGCCCCACCCGGGATTCCGCACTATGTTGCCGCCGCCCTCCGGCGCTTGTGGTGGACCGCCGATGAATTGACTGGACTCGGAGTCCGCCACGATGAGCGTGTCGTCCCTCAGGATGGCGATGCCGCTCGGCCGGCCGAAGTGGCGCCACTCGTCGACGAACTGCATGTTGCGATCGAAGACCTGCACCCGGTTGTTCGATCGATCGGCGACGAACAGCCGGCCTTGAGAATCGAACGCGAGTGCGTGCGGCCCCATGAACTCGCCAGGGCCCGTGCCCATCTTGCCGTATTGCGCGACGAACGTGCCGTCCGTCTTCAGCCGCACCAAGCGGTCGCCATCCTGTTGCGCATCGGTCGGCCGCGGCCAGTGTCCGTCGGCCACGATGATGTCGCCATTTGGCGCGATCGCGCAGGCGGTCGGACCGATGAACGTGTCGGTGCCAGCTTTCGAAACGCCGGCCTTGCCAAGCGAGAGCATCACCGTGCCGTCGGGATTGAACTTGAAGAGCTGAAAGCCACGACCTTTCGTCGAGGGATTGTCCGCGAAGGGCCCGCTGTCACCCGCCCAGAAGTTGCCGTCGCGGTCCTGGCAGAAGCCGTGCGCCTGGACGAACATGCCGCTGCCGAACCGCCGATCGACGTTGCCCGCGGCGTCGATGTGCAGGATCGGCGGCTCCGACCGGTGATGCAGCCAGGTGCCGCCCTTGCCGTCAGGGATGATGCCGATCGCAGCGCCTGGCTTGATGTCGCCCAGTCGCGGCCAGTTGGGAATCACGCGATATGGATTGGCCATCGTGCTCGCCCAGGGCGGGTAGCCGCCGCGTGCCTGACCAGGTGCCGGGAATGTGCCGGGCGCAGTGCTGCTCTGAGGTAGCGCCGCGGGAGCTGCCTGATTCGGCGCGACCGGCGTCGCGGCGAGCTGCTCGGGTGTCAAGGCATTGGACGGCAGCGTGTTGGAAACGCCTTTGAAGCGGAAACGTTGGACGCGATTTCCCGGAGCGACTTCGACCACCACGAGATCGCCTTTCGAGTTCGCCGCAAGATGATGCGCGCCCTGGAAGTCGCCGGCCGCGGCACTCCGCGTGCCGAACTGATAGAGGATCGCCAGGCTCTTGCGATCCATCACGACGATATGCGAGTTGCCGTAGTCGGCGAGGTACATGAACTGCTGCCCGCGGTCGGGTGAGAACGCTATGCCAGCCACCGAACCATTCGCCGGTCCCCTCCGGTTGATGAACGTTTGTGTGACGTACTTGCCCGCGGGTGAGAACACCTGCAATCGGCGATTCTGCCGATCCGCCACGTAGACCAGATCGTCGTTCGACACCTTCACGGCGTGCACGGGTCCGCCGAACTGCTGCGGGCCGGGACCGTCGACATCGAACGCTGCCGCACCGCGGCCAGCGGCGACTGGCTGCGCATCGATCGGCGCGTTGCCGAAGGCGCCCCACATGCGCTTGAACGCCCCGGTGTTCGCGTCGAGCACCATCACGCGGCGGTTGCCGTAGCCGTCGGCGATGTACAACTCGTTGGTCTTCGGATTGACGAATGCGTCGGCCGGCTTGTTGACGCTCGTGCTGTCGGCATTCCCGCCGCTCTTGTCGGGGCCGCCGATCTGCAGCAGGAACTTTCCGTTCTTGGTGAACTTCAGCAGCATGTCGTCGGAGCGCTTGGTCAGCGACGTCGACGTGGGACTGCTGCCGCCGATCCAGACGTTGTCTTTGTCATCGACGAACACGCCGTGCTCGCTATCCGGCCAATCGAACCCGGGACCGGGTCCGCCCCAGGCGCGCAGGAATTTGCCGTCGGCATCGAACTCGAGCAGCGGTGGCGCTGCCTGCGCGCGCTGCGCCTCGGGCACTGTGCGCGGACGGTGCAGCACCCAGATGTGATCGTGGCTGTCGACGGCCACACCTGGGGTCTGTCCCAACACCCAGTTGTTGGGCAGCGTGGGCGGCCACGACGCATCCACGTCGAAGACGGGGATTCGTTTCGCTGTTGAGGACGTTTGCGCCTGCGCGTCACGATGCGAGGACGTCGCGACAGCGAGGGTCATCGCGATGCCGGTGGCTACCACCGACAGATTCCGCAATTCACTTCGCATAGTTGTCGTCCCAACGAATGTTCAGCCAGAAGATGTCGGGCGACACCTGACTGAAGCCGTGATAGAAGTTCGACGGGTGAAAGAACACGTCGCCCGGTTTCGTGACCACTGACACGCCCGTGTTGGGTAGACGCTGGCCGTCCTTCATCTCAAAGCCCGTGTTCACTGTCGCGCCGCCCGCGAGGACGACCCAAGTGTCGATGGTCTGCGCGTGCAGCTCCGTCGACGGCGTGCCGTTCCAACGGAGGTTGACGTTATAGCGTCCACCTTCAATCAGCCGCGTGTTGCCCGACTTCTTCAGTCGCATGCCGGCCATGATCTGCTCGAGCTGCTCCTTCGAGAAGTACAGCTCACCGCTGCCGCCGTAGCTGTAGGGCAGCGTCTGTTGACTGCCGGGCGGCAGCGCAGGACCGCGAGAGGCGGGCGGTGCGCTGCCAGCGGCCCCGGCGCGCGCACCACCGGCCCGTCCGAGCAGGCCGTTGAACGTGCCGGCGCCCATCGGCGAGTCGGGTGGCCAGTCGGTGTCCCAGCGCACGTTGAGCCATGTAATGTTGCTCTCGACGCCGCTCACGCCGTGCGGCAGCCCTGATGGGATGTAGACGACGTCGCCCACTTTGATCGACCGGCTTTGGCCGCCGAGGATCTTGCCTTTCTCGAGCACGCCGCCGGTCGTCAGCGTTCCACCGCCTTCGAGCACTACCCACACATCCGCAGTGGTGGGGTGCACCAAGCCCGTTTCCGCGGCGGTGATGCGGCGGATGTTCACGTTGTATTTGCCGCCTTCGATCATGCGAAGGGTCTGGAGCTTCTTCGCATCCATGTCCTTCAGGTGCTGCGCCAGCTTTTCCGTCGGAATGGCGATGGAATGGTCCTTCGGTGCCTGTTCGAGGATCACGGTCCGGCCTTCGGCACCCGGTCCGCGGCCGCCTGCGCCCGGCGCTGCCTGGCCGCCGCCTTGGGCGAGCCCGATCGATCCGCAACCCGCGATGAGCGCGGCCCACACCGCCATGTTCCGCATGACTGCTCCTTTGCTCAGGCGACGCGGCACCCGCAGCGGGCGCATTATGCGCGGCCCGCAGTCGGGCTGCAGCCCTCGCATTTGTCATCAATTGTCATCAGCGGACGGGGCCACCCTCCAACCCGTTGAGCTCCCGTATAATCCGCTTTCGTCGCCGTCAAGAGGCTTCATGACCACGACGTCATCCCGTTTCCGGTCCGCTCGTCTTTCGGGCATGGCGATCGCCGCTCTAAGCTCGTTGTGCGTCGCCGTGTGCTCCGGCGCCGCCTGCTCGTCCGGGGCTGCGGCCCGGCAGCCGCAGCAGCTCACGCTGTGGTCGGGAATCGCCGCGGGGTTCACCAACGATTTGATCAAGCGCTTCAACACCGCGCTCCCCGACACGCACATCGGCCTGCAGCCGACGTCGGGCGGCGTGGTCGTCGTGTCGGCGGTGGACGGAGGGCAGGGGCAGCTGGGCCTCGCTCAGTCGGACGTCGTGTACCTCGCCTACCGGCGCGGCATCGAGCGCAACCAGTATCCGCACAAGAACCTGCGCGCGATCGCGGTGCTGTGGGTCAACACCTTCTACGTGCTGGTCCGGCGCGACAGCCACTTCCGATCGATCGACGATCTCAAGGGGCAGCGCGTCGGCATCATCCGGCCGGGTACGTCGGGTGAGTTCTCGACGCGAATTCTGTTGGGCGCTCACGGCATGAGCTACGCGGACGTGCACCCGATCTTCGCGCCCACCGACGATCTCGTGCCGAAGCTCGGGTCTGGCGAGATCGACGCGGTGTTCAGCGCGAACCCGCTGATGCTCGCCGCAGCCCACTCGCTGAATCAAACCATTCCATTGCGCCTGCTGCCGATTGGCCGCGCGGTGACCAACCGGCTGCGCGGAAGTTATCCGTTCCTCCGGCCGATCACGGTCGCCGCCAATCAGCTTCCGGGGCAGACTCAACCGATCGAGACGCTCGGCGCGGAGTGGCTGCTCGTGTGCCGCAGCGATCTCCCGGAGGATCTCGTTTACCAGTTGACACGTGCGTTCTTCGATCAGCTGCCGGCGCTGGCGCGCGACCACGGGGAAGCCGCGCTCATCGATCCCGAGCAGGCGCCGGCTGCCCCGATCCCGCTGCACGCCGGGGCCGCGCGCTACTACCGCGAGCGCGAGGTGCTGCGATGATCCGGATCGGTTGGCGGCGTGTCACTGACGGCGCCGTCCGCCTCCCGATTGTCATGACGTTCGTCGTCGCGATGTTTGCGGCGACCATGGGGCTCGTCTGGTTTGGCTACGTGGCGACCCGCGAGTGGCGGAGCGGCACGAATCTGCTCGTCGAGCGGCGCGCCAACGAGGCCTTGGCGCTTCTACGCGCGGCCCTCAGCGGCGACATGAAGGGCGCTTGGATCACGGCGATCGTCCCGTTCAATACCACCTACCTCGACGAAGATCCGCCGTACAACATGTTTCAGGTCTCGGCGCGCACGTTTGCGCGGTTCCCGTATCCCGAATCCTTCGTGCTGTGGAAGCACACCGCACGCGACCAAGGCGCGTCCTACGTGTTCAACCGCGCGGATCGTCCGCCGCCGTGGGAGACCCGGCCGTCCTCGGACGATCCGTTCCCGGTCGTGCTGCTGCGCGATCCACCCGCACTGGCGGAACTCGTTGCGGCGATCCGGAGGCACGCGACGGCGGCGTCGCCGTTCATCATGCTGGAGCAACCAATCGGCGGGACGCCTTATCAGATCGTCGCGCATGCCCTGTTTGCCTCCGCGCCGTCCCACACGCTCCTGGGATTCCTGGCCTTTACGGTCAACGAGCAGTGGCTGCACGCGGAATACTTCGATCCGCTGGTGGAGCAGGTCGCCAAGATCGGCGGCGGCCGCGGCGGTCTCGCGATCGCCGTGTCCGACGACGAAGGCCGTTTCGTGACCAAGGCGGCGCCGCTCGAACACGACGACGCCGGCGATCTGCACACGCGCTTCCCACTCCTCTTCATCGATCCGGCGCTCGACAAGTCGATCTCACCGCGTCGCACACGAGCCCGCGAGTGGACGGTGCACGTCCGGTCGCTGCCGGATCAGGCGCTGCTGGCGACGCTCCAAGGCGCACGGCGGATGTTCGTTCTGATCTCGATCGCAGCCGGCGCGAGTCTGCTGGCACTGGTCCTGACCGTTCGCGCCGATCGGGCGAGTGCCGCGTTGGCCTCGATGAAGTCGGATTTCGTTGCCGCGGTGACGCACGAACTGAAGACGCCGGTGGCATCCATCAGGCTGGTGGGCGACACCCTCGCTAACGGTCGCTACACCTCGCCGAAGACCGTGCAGGAGTACGCCGGCCTGCTGTCGGTGGAAGCCTCGCGCCTCGGCAACTCGATCGACAACCTGCTGACCTACGCGCGCTACAGCAGTTCCGCGGCGGCCTCGTCGACGGAGCTGGCCGACGTCGAGCCGGCCGATCTGGTGGAAGACGCACTGCAGGGACTGCGGCCGGTGCTCGCCAATCAGGAGTTCGATCTGGTCGTCGACGTGCCGCCCGATCTCCCGCAGATCTGCGTCGATCGGCCTGCGATGATTCAGGCGCTCGACAACATCGTGGACAACGCCATCAAGTACTCGACGACCGAGAAACACCTGGCCGTGCGCGGCAGGGCGACCGCGAAAAGCGTCACGCTGACGGTGCGGGATCGCGGCACCGGAATCGCCCGCAAGGACCTCTCGCGTGTGTTCGAACGCTTCTATCGTGGCGGCAATGCGACCGTCAGCGGCAGCGGCCTGGGCTTGCCGATCGCGAAGCGCATCGTCGAGAGCCATGGCGGCTGGATTGAGGTGCGCAGTGCCGTCGGATCGGGAACCGAAGTCGACGTGACACTGCCGATCCGCAGGCGGCGAAGCGCATGAGCGTAGTTGATCGAGGTGTGCAGATGGCCAAGCGCGTCCTGATCATCGAAGACGACAAGGCCATCGCGCGGCTGCTCCGTGACAACCTGGAGTACGAGGGCTTCGTCGTCGAGACATGCGACAACGGCCACCAGGCGCTGGCGTGGGTCAAGCGGTTCACGCCGGATCTGCTTCTGCTCGACCTGATGCTCCCGCACGGCGCCGATGGCTTCGACATCTGCCGATCGCTCAGCGAGAGCCCGACGCGTGTGCCGGTGATCATCCTGTCGGCCCGCGCTCAGAAGGAGGATAGAATCCGCGGGCTGACGCTCGGGGCCGACGACTACGTCACCAAGCCCTTCGCGCTCGACGAACTGCTGGCGCGTGTGCACGCGGTCCTGCGCCGGACGAAGCCGCCGATCGACCAGCTGCGGCTTGGCAACACGGTGATCGATTTCAAACGCCTCGAGGCGTACTGCGGTACCAAGCGCGTGGAGTTGACCGATCGCGAGTTCGAGATTCTGCACTGCCTGGCCGAGCGGGCCGGGAACGTGGTGACTCGGGACGAGCTGCTGCACCTGGTTTGGGGGTATTCGGACGCGCCGCTCACGCGCACCGTAGACAATTTCATTTTCCGGCTTCGCCACAAGCTGGAGCCGGATCCTCGCCATCCCACCTACATCCGCAAAGCGTACGGAGATGGGTATCGGTTGATTGCGGATGGTCCGGCCGGTCCGAAAGGACCGGCCCTGCGTTGATCAGCGCGTGCCGGCGGTGGGCAGCGGGAGTCCGAGAATCTTCGCCGGGTTGATCTTGAGCATCAGGTCGATTTCGCGTTCGGTGAACCCGTTCGCGCGCAGGAGCTTTGCGCAGTTCGCCAACGCGTCCGGCTGCCAGTTGGAGTTGAGCTGACCCGTGTCGCTCGAGATGAACGCGTGCTCGGGGCCGACCAGGCGGATCGTCTCGAGATACAGCTTCACAACCTCGGGCCTGGCGTTCGGATTGCCGAACTGCGACGTGAACTCCGCGTAAATCTCCGGACCCATCGCGACGGTTTCCTTGATCTCCGCCGGCGTCATGTCCACGATGTCGAGCAGCGGGTGCGTGACGATGATGTGCTTCACCCCGACGCGGACCGCTTCCTTCACCAGGAGCTTCACTTCGGGTGGCGAGTTGTGGCCGGTCGCGAGAATCAAGTCGCCATTGCTGTCGCGCGTCTTTGTGTTGGCGATGATCTGCAGTGCCTCTTTCACTTCCGGTAGCAGTTCGCCGCCATCCGGGCACGGCTTCGGATAGGTAATCCAGAACGGCAGCCCGTGGCATTGGGCGACCGGCACGTAACCGGGTGGACGCCGCGGCAGCTTGTGGACACTGTTCTCCGAGTCCCAGCTCGGCATCCAGACGATGCGGCCCCATCCGCCCTTCATTTCGGCCATGTGCGTGATCGCCCACGGGTTAACCGTGGTGCCGGTCGTGAGGTTCGACCCCATCCCGCCAAAGATCTCCATGTCGGGATGGAGCTTGCGCATGTAGTAGGCGAGCCCCGCGGTCTGATCGAGGTGACCCTTGATGATGAACCCGCGCATGCCGGATGCCTTGGCGCGCGTGTAGAGATCGAGCGCGTCGATCGAGCGGGCCGCCTGGCCATAGCTCGGCCCGAAGCTGTCCGGGTCCTGATGCGCATGCATATCGATCGCGCCCTTCAGTGCCGGATCGTTCGGCGCGGGATCGCTCAACGAATAGTTCGCGCGTCCGCGTCCGGCCGGACCGGCGCCCTGGCCGCGACTCGTCTCGCCCGGTTCACCGCGCTGAGCCGCGCTGTTGTCGCCCATGCCGACCGCGAGGGCCAGGCCGACCGCGCATGCGTACACGGTCATGCGTTGTACGTGGCCGGCGGATGTGCTTCTCCTCATCGTGGTCCCTTCCAGCGCGACCCGCTCGTCGCGAGTCGCGCGCAGTTGTCTGGCAAACCGGCTCGGGCCGGTTCACGATCAGAAATCGATTTGCGCGCTGAACTTCACGAGTCGGCCGTCCAGTACCTGCGTCGGCTGTCCCCATCGTGCGTTGTAGGTGCCGAAGAGCGTCACTGGCGTGTTGCTGTTGAAGAGATTGTAGGCGTCCACGTTGGCCTGCAGCCGCCGCGTGCCGAAGCGGACGATCTTGGTGCCGCGGAGATCGAACTGGTTGATCCGCGGGCCGAACACCGAGAGCGGCGTCACGAGCGGGATGACCACTGTGGTGAGGCCACCGGCGAGCGGACGTCCGAGCGACGGCTGAATTTCCGCCACCGTGAACGTGCGATTGGCCGAGTAGTTTGCGCCGGGATTGCTTTGCGCGACCGCAGCGACCTGGATGCCGTAAGGGAACGTGAACGAGCCATTGATTTTCACCCGGTTCTGATAGGGCACGTCGATCTTGCAGTTGAACAGCTGCTGGGGTGAATCGATCACATAGCAGGTGTCGGTGCCGGCCGACGCGCTGCCGCCCGCTGTCGTGCCGAGCTGCACGGCATTCCCGATGTTCCAGCCGCCGCCGAGTGTGGCGCGGCCACGCAGGCGCAGCTGGAAGTTCACGTCGACCCCGTTGTAGATCTCTTCCTGCTTGCCGTAGGCGTTGTTGCGCGTCACGAGATTGTCCACCTGTCCGAACGCCGCCGGGTTGATGTCGTAGAGGCCGCAGAGCTGCTGCCCGCTCAGCGGAAGCCGTGTATCCACCGGCACCGCGACGCAATAGGGGCTGTAATCCGCGGGCGTCACGCGCAGGTTGTCGGTCACCTGGAAGTTGCCGTACCACGTGCGGAAGTAGCCCGCGTTGACGACAAGATTCGGCAGCACTTCGCGGTCGATGTTGACCGACGCCTGCCAGTTGTACGGCCGCTTCCCCCAGCCGGTGATCCAGTTCGGGTCGGGCGAGTTGACTGGCACGAAGGTGCCGAAGTTGGGATTGGCCATCGCACCGCACTCCGCGTTGGCCGTCGTCGCTCTGAGATCGCAGTCGGGCACGAAGTTGTCACGTCGCGGATCGCCGACGGCGAAGAACTGATCGTTCCACGACCGCGTCGTGCTATTGACGGCGCCCGCTGCCTGATCGAAGAGCTGCGCGAGCCCTGTGGTGTTCGAGCCGACGTAGCGGTTGATCCCGAACTTGACTGCCGTCTTCCCGCTGCCGGCCGGATCCCAGACAATGCCGAATCGCGGATTGAGGTCCTTCCAGTTCGGGACATTGGTGCGCGCCGGGAACGAACGGGCCGGCACCAGCACGCCCGCATCCACCGACGTCGCCTTCACGGACTCGCGCAGCCAGTCGAAGCGCAGGCCGGCGCTGAAGGTCACGCGGTTCAAACGCCACTGGTCCTGCACGAACAGCGCAAGATCGGGATTGAGCTGATCGACGGTGTAGCTGGGGGACGCAAACTCCGTCAACGATCGCGGGACGCCGTTGAAGAACGTGTAAGAGACTGGCAGACCATTGACCTGCGTCGGTCCACGTGTGGTGTATGTGCGATGCCCGCCGCCCAGCCCGTACATCCAGAACACGCCGGTCTTCAGGGTGTGCTGTCCCTTGATCATCGACACGTTGAAGCGCCCGTTCGATTGGTGCGACAAGGCCATCTGCCGGAAACCGACCCCGTTGTAGCTGAAGCCGAGACCGGTGTCGTTGATCGAGACGTTATCCTGAATGCCGCCGCCGCACCCTTCGTAGTCACTCAGGAACACGTCCTTGCCGAAGCCGCCGAAGTTGAACTTGCTCACTGTGATGCCGGAATCGAAGAGCAGGTTGTTCGAATGCGGCCGGCTCCACGTGCCTTGAATCACTTCATGGCGCTGGCAGTACCCGGCGTTGGCTTCGTTCTTGATCGTGCCGGTCTCGAGCTGGCCGGTCAGCTGATCCTGGAAGTTGCGCTGCCTGTCCCACGAGAACGTGAACTTGTCCTTCGTGGTCGCCTGGAAGGTCAGGCGTCCGCCGGCGCCGCGGTTGGATTCGACAGGCTCAATGGGTCGCGATGTGTCCGGCGTATAGACGAAGTCGTTGACGTTGATGTCCTCGAACAGATTCGCGACACCGGTCGTCGTGCCCCAGCGTCGAGCGGCCGCGAAGAACCACAACCGATCGGCGAGCACGGGTCCGCCGAGCGAGCCGTTGAGATCGTAGACCTTCTTCACGTTGTTGACCGAGGTGAGCCCCTGATCGCGCAGACTGTCGTCCAGGTTGTTGCTCTGCAGGCGTTCGCCGGTGCCGCCGACGAATATCGATCCGCTGAACGTATTGCCGCCGTCCTTCGGAATGCTGTTCACCTGCGCGCCGCCGAGCGAGTACTCGGCCGACCCCATCGTGCCGAGGTCGACAACCACCTCCTGGACGGCGAGTGGGTTGGCGTAGTACCCGCGGCCTGTCCCTTCCAGGCTGCCGATGCCAGGCGTGAGCGCGTTGTAGCGCATCCCGTCCTGCAGCAAGCGCGAGTCGAACGTCTTACCGCCGTGTACTGTGATGCGAACCGATCGCTCGCCTTTGCTGCCGCCCACGTCCTGCGAGTTCGGCGGCTCCACGACAGCGGGAATCAGTGCCGCGATGCCCAGTACGCTCTTCGCGGTCGGCACCGTGTCGAGCACCTCTCGCGTCACGGTGCGCTGCTGTGTCGCACTCGTCACGTCGACCAGCGGGGTGGCACCGGTCACCGTGATGGTCTCTTCGATCTCGCTGACCTTGAGTTCGGCATCCACTTGCGCCGTGAAGTTCGTCCGGAGCTCGAGGCCGTCACGCCTGAACGTGGAGAATCCCGGAAGCGAGAACGTGACCGCATATAGGCCCGGCCGCAATTCAGGCAGCCGGTACTCGCCGCGATCGTCGGTGACGGTCGAGCGAACTTTCTCGATCAGGGCGGGGCTGGCCGCTTCAACGGTCACGCCAGGCAGAACGGCGCCCGAGGAGTCGCGGACGACGCCGGCGAGGGTGGCAGTGCTGGCGCCCTGCGCCAGCACGGACACGGGGATCAGGTTGAGGACGGCGACGAGGCAAGCGCGACGACCGAGACGTGCCAACACCACTGGTCCCTCCTTGTGTGAGGCCCGACGAAACGGGTGAAGGAGGCGCGCGCTGGCGGCGGAAACCGAGCACGGCCGCGCGGATTATGAGAAGCGCGCGGACCGCGAAGCAACGCATCAATTGTCATCAATTGTCGTGAGGACTCAGGCCATGCTGATCGTTGTGTATCGCACAGGGACGTAATTCCTTCATCGTGCGGTGGACTTCCGATCGCGGGTGCGTCGTCTGCTGCCTGCCGCTCGCGCACGATAACGATGCGGACACGTTTTCAGGAGACATTCGCGCGATAGGATTTTTACATCGTGACGAATCGCCTCGATCGAGGGCAGACTGCCGAGGGCGTGTGGGATACCAACCGCATGCCTCCGGGGACTACATTCTTCGCGGATGGGCGGCTGATGTCAGTGGCACATCGCGGAGCGGGATCTCCTGGTGACTCTCGCCGCGGCCGACGGACCCAGCGGCCGCGCCCGCTTCGTGGGTCATGCAATCTCGAGCCGGGACTGCAGGGCCGCAGCGACCTGTTGATGTTCGAGGACTTCGAGCGAAGCACCTGGCAGTCGGCGTGGAGTGAGATCGACTTTCAACAGAATCTTTCAGCCGTCTCCTCGCCGGTGTTTGCGGGCAGTCGAGGGCTCGAAATGCGGGTACCAACGGGTCAGCACGACGGTGCGTCGTTCTGGGGCAACATCTACGTCGGCGGGGCTGGGTGGCCGATCGCAACATGGCCATCCACTTC